>NZ_FORE01000011.1:0-401139 GCF_900113915.1 Paenibacillus sp. UNC496MF | reverse complement strand
TCTAGACTTGCGAACTTCGTTTTAGGTCGACCTCTGAGGGATGAATGCTGTCCACGACCATCCTCTAATGAAACACCATTTTGGGATTTCTTAACCCAATCCAACACTTGAGCTTTACTACGAATATTCAATTGTTTCGCTACTTCGCGAGAGCTTACACCTGATTCATAAAGACGAATAGCCTCGCTTTTTAATTGTGCCGTGTATTGGAAAAATAGTTGTCCCTTTTTCGCCAAAAAAATCCCCTCCGATTGCAGCTTTTAAGTCCATTGTACCAATGGGCTTTTCTTCGCTGTCAACCATGAGGGGATATTACCATTTGAGCGGATTTTTTTGTTGCAAGCCTGGCGCGTTCGGGAAAATTCGAGCCTGTTGAAGGAGATTTCTTACAAAATCAGAATATATAAAATATATTAAATATTCTTCTGTAAGGAGGCAAAGCCGTGAAAATCACCAACATGACCACGTTTCTTTTTCCTTGGGGCAGTTTGTTCGTCAAATTGGAGACGGACGAAGGGATCAGCGGATGGGGGGAATGCTCGCCCATGGGCGGACATGTGCTGCAGGCCATGGCCGTGCATGCCTTGAAGCCGCACGTAATCGGCGGGGACCCTTTCGACGCGGAGGTGCTGTGGCAGAAGATGCTGCTGGCGCCCTATAAGCTCGGCCCGTCCGGCGCGCAATCGGAAGCCATGTCGGGGATCGATCTCGCGATGTGGGACATTATCGGCAAAGCGACGAACAAGCCGGTCTATCAGCTGCAGGGCGGACGATTCCGGGATCGGGTGAACATCTATTACAGCTACGGCTGGGACGGAAGAGCGACGGCCGACGACGTGGCCCGCATCATGAGCGCCCAGGTGGAGAACGGGTTTACGGTCCTGAAGCTGCGCATGAATTACGGGCCGTTGCGGGGCGAGATCGCGAACGATCCCGCGATTCCGATGATGAAAGCGATCCGCGCCGCGGTAGGCGACGAGGTGAAAATCGGCTTCGACGCGAACAACGGCTACACCGCGCATAAAGCCATTCAGATCGGGCGTTATCTCGAAGAGCACGTCGGACTGGCCTGGTTCGAGGAACCGACGCCGCAATACGACTACTTGGCCATGGCGCAGGTCGCGGATGCGCTCGATACCCCGGTCAGCGCGGGAGAGCATGAATACACGCTCTGGCAGTTCCGCGATCTGATCCTGCAGGGCAAGGCGGACATCATTCAGCCGGATTTGGTCAAATGCGGCGGACTCACGGAAGCCAAAAAAATCGCCGCTTTGTGCGAAGCTTGGAGCAAACCGATCGTCGTGCACAATACCCAGCCGACCATCGGAACGGCCGCCAGCCTTCACTTCTGCGCGTCCGTCTCCAACGCGATGTACCATCAGGAGTTCACCGGGCATAACGAGAAGCTCTCGGCGCTCTTTCACAATCAATTGGAATTCAAGGACGGTTACCTGTTCGTGCCGGATGGTCCGGGGCTCGGCTTGGAGGTCAACGAGAGCAAGGTGCGGGAGACGGCCGTTTCAATCATGTAAGGGAGGCGAACGAAAGGATGGAGCAGCAGACGGAAACCACGATCGAACCGAGGAAGACGCGGACGGGCATCATCGACTGCGACGTGCATCCCTACCCGAGAAACGCGGAGGAGATCCGTTCCTACATGAAGCAGCCGTGGCGGGAACGCTATAACGGAGGCGGGCGCGGCTTTTACGGCAATCCCGTGCACGGCGACCGCTTGGACGCAAGACCGCCGCAGGGCGATCCGTCGGGCTCCGATCCGGAGCTGCTTCGCAAGCAGCTCATCGACGAGTACGGACATGCCTATGCCATTCTCATGCCGCGCGCGTTTTGCAACCTGCACCCCGACCCCGATTTCGGCAACGCCATCGCGGCGGCTTATAACGACTGGCTCGCGGATACATGGTTGAGCAAATACAATGCGGACGGCGTATTCAAAGGTTCCATCACGGTGAACACGCAGGACCCGCATGCCGCCGCGCGCGAAATCGAGCGGTGGGCGGGCCATCCGCATTTCGTCCAGGTCATGACCGATTCCGGCGCCCGCGCCCCGTTCGGCCAGCGGCAGTTCTATCCGATCTACGAGGCATGCGAGAAATTCGGCCTGCCGTTCGCCATTCACCCCGGTACCGACGGAATGGGCATCAACGTGCAGCCGACCCCGGGGTATCCGACCCATTACATCGAGTGGCACACCTGCTTGTCGCTCGGGTTCCAGGCGCACCTGGTCAGCTTCCTGACGGAAGGCGTATTCGAGCGGTTTCCCGGCTTTAAAATCGTCCTCGTCGAAGGCGGCGTCTCGTGGCTGGCTCCCTTGATGTGGCGGCTGGACGCGGAATATAAAGCGCTCCGGTACGAGGTCCCGTGGCTGAAACGCAAACCGAGCGAATACTTGCGCGATCACGTGCGGATTACGTCGCAGCCGCTGGAACGGCCGGACAACGACGCTTACTTGCTGCAAATCTTCGAGATGATGGACGCCGAGCATATCCTCATGTTTTCCAGCGATTATCCGCATTGGGATTTCGATTCCCCGACCCGCGCGTTTCCGAAGCTTCCGGAGCCGCTGCGGCGCCGGATCTTTTTCGACAACGCGCATGAGCTGTACAGGCTTGATTAAAGGAGGCGAACGGCATGGGAAGCCACGTCGTTGGGACAGTCGCCGAATTCCCGGCGGGAACGAGAAGAACGTTGGTCGTGGAGGGACGCCCGATCGGCGTATTTAACGTGCACGGCCGGTTTTACGCGCTCAAAAACAGCTGTCCGCATCAGGGCGCGCCGCTCTGCGTCGGTACCGTAACCGGCATGACCCTTCCTTCGGCGCCCGGCGAATACGCGTACGGCCGGGACGGCGAGATCGTGCGCTGTCCATGGCATGGCTGGGAATTCGACATTACCACCGGCAAATCGATCTTCGACCCGCACAAGTGCCTGGTCAAAACTTATGAGGTGACGATCGAAGCCGAGGCGTCGCCGGAAGTGGAGACGTATCCCGTCACCGTCGAATCCGGCACGATCGTCGTACACCTGTAGGAGGGGGAACCCATGAATCCAACCGACAACAAGTCCGGCCAGCCCGCCGTGGTCGACCGGGCCGCTTGGCAGGCCGAATTGGATGCGCTGCGCATCCGGGAGAAAGCGCATACGCGCGAAGGCGACGCCATCGCGGCAGTCCGCCGGCGGCTCCCGATGGTCGAGACGGACGCGACCGCCCCGCTGGTCGGCTCGGAAGGCCCGGTCACGCTGCTCGACGCGTTCGAAGGCCGCCGCCAGCTGATCGTGTACTATCAGATGTGGCATGCCGGCAAGACCGCCGCGCGGCAGTGCGAGGGCTGTACCTTCTCCACGACCCATATCAGCGAGCTGTCCTATCTGCATTCCCGGGACGTGAGCTACGCGACGTTCTGCCAAGGGCCGTACGAGGAGAGCTCGCGGTACCGCGACTTCATGGGATGGACGGTTCCTTGGTATTCGGTCCCTCCGGCTTCCGTGGACCGGCTGATCGCAAACCGGCACTTCGGGATCCTGGTCAGTTATCTCCGGGACGGCGACAAGGTCTACGAGACGTACTGGACCACCGGCCGCGGCAACGAGCCGATGGCTCCGTCGTACGGATTGCTCGACCTGACCGTCTACGGCCGGCAGGAGTTCTGGGAGGATTCGCCCGAGGGCTGGCCGCGGCATTGGGACGCCAAGGGCGGGCAATTTCGGCTGAACGGCCGCCCGACCGCCCAGTGGTCCCGCCTCGCAGCCGGACGTTCCGACGATCTTGGCACCTCGGCGAGCGACTAACGCTTGACCTCGAACAAGCTTTGACTTAAGCCGCGTTAATCGCGGCTTTTTTGTAATCGTCGAAGGTTCGGAATGACGCCTCAATTGGGAAACGTTAAGCATCAGCATGAATCGCGTTCAATAAAACGGCAGCCGATCGGAGGATCGGCTGCCGTTCTTATCAGTATGAAGGTATGGAATAGAAGCGCGTTACATATTCCGCGGCCCTACGCGAGCGTATTCAAGCATACCGCGCCGATCTCGCGCACGCGGATCTTGAACAGTTCCGTGCCGGTCGTACGCCCGATCAGCTCCCGGTACTCCGCGACCGCCGCATGCGGCAGCACGGCCAGAATGACGCCCGCGAAGCCGCCGCCGTGCACGCGGCAGGCGCCGTCGCCCAGCCGGTCGATAAACCGCTCGGTGATGGCGAGCGTCAGCGCAATCCCTTGTTCGCGGGACACCGATTCTTGGTAGATGTTCTGCAGCCATTTCCACGAGGAATTCCCGGAAGCGGTAATATCCTTCAGCACGTGCTGCCAACGGCCGGCTTTGATCGCTTCGACCTGACGGTCGACGCGGTCGGTTTCGTCCAGGAAATGCAGCGCCCGCAGCACCGCCCGATCTCCCGCCGTTTCGCGAAGCTCCGCGAGCCGGCCGTAGATCATCTCCGCCGTCAAATCGCGGCATACCTCGACGCCGAAGGCTTGCGCCACCGCCCGCATCTCGTTCGGAATCGACGCATAATCGTTCGTCAGGTCCGCATGGTTGCCGCCGGTGCCGACGATGACCAGGCTGTAACCCGCGGCTTCGAAGGTACCCGGAATCCGTTCGATCCGAGGCTCCGCCGGCTCCTTGAAGTCGATGGCGATCATGCCGCCGTACGAGCAGGCCATCTGGTCCAGCATCCCCGACGGCTTGTTCCAATACAGATTCTCGGCATGCTTGCCGATGCGCGACATCATGACCGCATCCAGCTCGCCGTTATTGTAGAACGTGCTCAGTATTTGGCAAATCAGAATTTCGAAAGAGGCGGAGGAGCTGAGACCGGATGCCGGAAGAACGGTGCTGCCGACGCTGGCGTTGAACCCGCCGATCCGGTACCCGTGCTGACGGAAGCCGTGCGCGATCCCGCGGATTAACGCGGCCGTTCCGCTCTCGCCGGCCTGCGGCTCCAGATCGTCCAGACGGATGACCGAGATGCCCGGATACCCTTCGGAAATGACGGAAATGACCCCGGTGTCCACGGCCGCCGCAGCCGCAATCGTATCCAACTGAATGCTGGCCGCCAGCACCTTCCCATGGTTATGGTCCGTATGATTGCCGCCGATCTCCGTGCGTCCCGGCGCGCTGAAGTAGCTCAGTGCCGCGGGCTCTCCGTATTGCGCTTGGTAGCTGTCCATCGCCCTGCGATATCTGCGGACCTGCTGCTCTCGTTCTTCGCTGCCGTACATCTGCTCCAGCAACCGTCGTACCTGTGCCGATTCAAAAAGCTGCTCGAATGATTCGATCATCTTGCCTGTTCCTCCCGGTTCGAATGGTTTAAGTAGTCGGTATCATGTCCATTGTACCGAAAGAAAGCGTTCGCCGATAGGATATTTATGAAAGCCATTAACGAAAGCTATTCCTGAAAACACCGGGACGGCCTTCTAAGAACAAGCGAAGACCCGCCGCCGGAGCGGTGGGTCTGCGTTAATCCCATGTCGGCAGCCTCTATGACGCGGGCTTGACGGCTTGCGCGCCGAGGAGTCGCCGCGACAGCAGCAAGGCAAAGGCCAGATAGACGATCATGATAAAACCATACAACAGGACATAGCCGCCTATCCGGTAGAACAGACTGCCGACGATCGGACTGCAAGCCATCCCCATATAGCGAAAGAGGTTATAGGCTCCTACGGCCGTCGCGCGGTTCTTCGTGAACGCGCCCGTCAGCAGCGTCGTCTGCACCGGGAGCGAGAGCCCGAGGGATAACCCGAATACGATAATGCCGGCCAGCAGCCAAGGCAGCGAGATCGAATAGACGATCAGGAAAATCAACAACGAAATCGCGTTTAGATAACTCGTCAGCACGACCAGCTTTTCGCCTTCGAACCGTGCCTGGATCTTCCCGCCGACATAACTGCCGACCACGATTCCGAGCGACATCGGCAGAAAGACCAGCCCCTTTTGCTCGGCCGACAAGCCGTAGCGATCGGTTAAAATGTTCGGGAGGAAGACAAGAAAATAGTAAAACGTATAATACTGAAGAAACCCAAGGTAAATGATCGACGATCCGATGCGATGCCGAAGAATCCCCGCAAAGTCCCGCAGCTGAAAGCGGCCTGCTTGAACGCTGTCCGGCTTCGTTTCCTTCAAGAAGAGATAGTTGAACACCAGCACAAGCATGCCCGTTGCCGCCAGCGCGAGAAACACGGAGTGGAAATCGAACAAGCCGCTAAGGAAGCCGCCGACCACCGGCCCGAGCACGGGGCCGAGCGACACCAGCATTTGAAAGGTGCCCATCGCTTCGCCGCGTTCTTTGCCTTCGAACAAATCGCTGATGACCGTGACGGCCACGACGGATCCGGCGGCGATGCCGATCGCCTGCAGCGCGCGGAAGACCAGGAGCAGGGCGATCGTCCCGGAGAAAAAACAGCCGGCCGAAGCGATCACGTACAGCGCGATGCCCAGCAGCATGACCTTGCGGCGCCCCTTGATGTCCGTGAGCGGGCCATAGATCATCTGCATGATGGCCAGAAATAGGGTAAACACCGAGATCGTCAAATTGACGACGAAAGAGGTGGAATGGAGCTGACGGGCAACCTCAGGCAAAACAGGAGTATAGATGGTCTGCGTGAACGGACCGAAAAAAGCGGCGAAGGCGACCAGATAAACAATGAATTTACGATTCAAGATGAACATTCCTCATTTCTCGTTCCCGAACTCTCGTAACGCCATCATAATCGATCGCGTTTATTTATTCCAACGCATTTCATGTTATATTCTTATTAACCAGAAGGAATGAATAGGAGCGTGCGAACGTGGAACTTCTTCAGCTGCACTATTTTCTCGCGGTAGCCCGGTCGGAGCATGTGACCGAAGCCGCCCGTCGTCTGCATGTGACGCAATCGTCGTTAAGCAAGACGATTCAACGCCTGGAAGACGATCTCGGCGTCCAGCTGTTCGATCGTATAGGCAGAAGGCTGCAGTTGAACGATTACGGTCGAAGATACCTGCGCCGGGTGGAACGGGCCTTGTTCGAATTGGACCAGGGCAGGCTGGAGCTGAACGATCTATCCAGCCCGGATCACGGCACGCTTGAATTGGGGGTGACGAGCGCAAGCGTATTGCACTACATCCTTCGAAACTTTCGACAGAAGCGGCCTCATATTCAATTTCACGTGCAAATGCTGACGACGCAGGAAATGATCGCGCTTCTGGAGAGAGGCGAAGTGGATTATTGTTTGTCCTCGCCGCCGATCGAACGGGATGACATCGAATGCCGCATCGTGTTTATCGACCCCATCCTTGTCGCCGTTCCGAGGGGGCATCGGCTGGCGGATCGCGGCAGCGTCGCCTTGGCGGAGCTGAGGGAGGAATGGTTCGTCGGGGTAAAGGCCGGCTACGGGACGCGCGATTTAATGGACGAGGTATGCAGATCGGTAGGCTTCGCGCCGCATTATGTCTACGAGGGGGATGAACCGGCGAGGCTGGTCAATCTCGTGGAAGCCGAAATCGGGATCGCGTTCATCCCAAGCACGGCAAGGAACGATCGGGCCCAGATCAAGTATCTCCAGATCGAGACGCACGAAGTGGTACGGGAGATCGCGTTATTGTGGCACAAGAGCCGGTACATATCGCCTGCCGCCCGGGAGTTTCGCGAGGTTGTGTTCGATTATTTCGCGGCCTTGAAAGGACAAACGAATTAGACCCTTCCATAGCGCGCGGCAGGAGGCAGCGCATGAACTAGGCTGTCCGATTCAAGCCGTTGCGAATGTTGCCGATGATCCAGCCCTTCTTCTATTATCCGCCTCCTCGATGCTTCTTGCCTCGCGGTCCCGTACATGCGCGATGCCCGACGACGGAAACGGCTTCCCGAACGATCGCCTCAGCCTATCAGGTTCATAGAAATTGCGGTATTGATCCGAAAATTCAAATTACATACAATGAGGCAACGGCAAATGTTCCTGGATCGACGGGTCCGTTAAATCGCGGTAGAGGCGAACGCTGACAGGGGGAGGAAAAATCATGATCGTCACCGAAAGGCGCGGCACAAAGCAGGAGAGCATGCAAAAGCTCTTGAATAACGATTGGATAACCGGCTCGGAGGCACTGCTCCGAAGCTTGCTGATTGAAGGCGTGGAATGCGTGTTCGGCATTCCGGGCGGAAGCGTGCTCCATATCTACGACGCCATTCACGATCTCCCGGACTTCGCGCACGTATTGACGCGCCATGAACAGGGGGCCATCCACGCCGCGGACGGCTATGCGCGGGCAACGGGGAAAGTAGGCGTTTGCTTCGCGACGTCGGGACCGGGGGCGACGAATCTCGTCACGGGCATCGCCACGGCTCATATGGACTCCGTTCCGCTGGTCGTGATAACCGGCAACGTCGCAACGCCGCTCATCGGTACGGATGCGTTCCAAGAAGCGGACATCACCGGGATTACGATGCCGATCACGAAGCACAATTATTTGGTTCGCGATGTCAACGAGCTGCCGAGGATCGTCCATGAAGCCTTTTATCTCGCTTCCACCGGGCGAAAGGGACCGGTCGTGATCGATATTCCGAAGGATGTGACGAGCCAGAAGGCGAGGTTCGACTACCCGGCGGGCACGCCGCGGATTCGGGGCTATGAGCCGGAGACGATTCCGGATCGGGGCCAAGTCGGCAAATTAATCCAAGCGATCGCGGAAGCGGAACGTCCCGTTATTCTGGCGGGCGCGGGCGTCATCCATTCCGGCGCGTCGCTGGAATTGCTCGAATTCGCCGGCAAGACGCGAATTCCCGTTACGACGACGCTGCTTGGACTGGGCGGCTTCCCGAGCGCGCATGAATTATGGATGGGCATGCCGGGGATGCATGGCACGTATGCGGCGAACAAAGCGCTGCAGAATTGCGATCTGCTGATCGGCATCGGCGCGCGCTTCGATGACAGGGTCACGATGAAGACAAGCGGTTTTGCGCCAAAGGCGAAGACGATCGCGCATATCGACATCGATCCGGCGGAGATCGGCAAGATCGTAGCGACGGCGATCCCGTGCGTCGGCGACGTGAAATCCGTCCTTCGGCTGGCGAACGCGGATGCGAAGCCGGCGAGATCGGATGCGTGGCTGGCGGAGATCCAAGAAAACAAGCTGCGTTATCCGCTTCGGTACACGGACTCGGCAGCCGTATTAAAGCCGCAATACGTCATGGAAATGATCAGCGAAACGACCGGCGGCAAAGCGATCGTTACCACGGACGTCGGCCAGCATCAAATGTGGGCCGCCCAGTTTTACCGGTATTCGGAGCCGCGTTCGCTGATTACCTCGGGCGGCCTGGGCACGATGGGGTTCGGGCTGCCTTCCGCGATCGGGGCGCAGGTCGGCCGGCCGGACCGCCTCGTGGTGTCCGTTAACGGCGACGGCGGGATCCAAATGTGCGCGCAGGAGCTGGCGATATGCGCGATCTACCGGATCCCCGTGAAGATCGTGATCTTGAACAACCAGGTTCTCGGCATGATCCGGCAATGGCAGGAACTCATCTACGATAACCGGTTAAGCCATATGGACCTCTCGGGAAGCCCGGATTTCGTCAAGCTCGCCGAAGCCTACGGCGTGACCGGACTTCGGGCGACGAATAAAGCGGAGGCGCAAGAAGCGTGGAAGCAGGCGCTGGAACTGCCGGGTCCCGTGCTGATTGATTTTCAGATCAGTCAAGAGGAGAACGTATACCCGATGGTTACCCCGGGTTCCACGATCGACGACATGATTATGGGGGATGAAGCATGAAGCGGCATACGATTTCCGTCCTTGTCAACGACCACCCCGGCGTGCTGCAGCGGGTTGCCGGATTGTTCGGCCGCCGCGGGTTCAACATCGACAGCATCACGGTCGGCGAGTCGGAAGAAGCCGGCTTGTCACGCATGGTCATCGTGACCACCGGAGACGACAAACTGCTCGAGCAAGCGAACAAGCAGCTTCATAAGCTGATCGACGTGATCCGCATCGCGGAGGTCAGCGCGTCGCCGTTCGTCGAGCGCGAGCTGGCGCTTATCCGCGTCAGCGCCGTTGCCCGGCTGCGGCCGGATCTCTTCGGGATCGTGGAGGCGTTCCGCGCCTCGATCGTCGATATCGGGGCGGACACCATGATCATCCAGGCCGTGGGCGATCAAGAGAAGATCGATTCGTTCATTGGTCTGCTTCGCCCCTATGGCATCTTGGAACTGACGCGAACCGGCTTAACGGCCATGAGCCGCGAAGAAGCCGTCAACGGCTTACCGCCCTTCGCGGCGATAGGAGGAGCCGGGCGGTACGTTGAATAACGATAAAAAAGGCAGCCGCGAGGCTGCCTTTTATTCGTTCACGGCCGCCGCTCGCGAATTGCGAATCTGACGATTCGCGGCGGAGATGCACATCAAGGCGCCCGTCGTGACGAAGACGCCTGCCGGAAACCACCACGATCCCCAGGCGGGGTAAATAAGCGGCATGAGCGACACGCCGAACGCGACGGGAACGGGCGTTTTGCAGGCGATGCAAAGCAAGAGCGTAAGGATGACGTTGATGACGCCGACCGTTAGGATCGAATCGCCGAATAGGTGATAGACGCCGACGGAGAGAAGCGCCGTAATCGTTAAGACGGCCAATCGAGGCGGAATGAGCTTCCAACCGAAGTTCGAATGAAACACCTCGAAGATGAGGGCGAATACGGGCGGGACGATCAGGGCTTCAAAACCGGTCGCGGCCACGATGCCCATCCATAGCATTAAAACAAGGGTGATGGTCACCGTTTCGGCGACGTTGCGGAATTTTACCGGATCCTTCGACGCCTTTTCGGGCGTGCGAACGGCGTAAGCGGCCCACATGATGACAAACGAAAAGACCGCGGTCGAAATCGCGAACACGTAATCATGCAAGCCGATGAAGATCGGCAGCAGGGCAGCCGGGATCGTCGGTCCGAATTGGACGCGGAATAGATGCATCAGGATGACGATGATCACAAGGCCGATCCATAATTTGATCAACGGCGCCAGGGACGCATAATTCAAGGAAGTGCCGATGAAGGCTCCCAACGTGGGCGAAAGCCACAAGTGAAGAGGCTTCTTGATCCAGTGCGGCACTTGGAATACGATGACGCCCATCGCCATGCCCGCGATTTCAGGGAACAGCACGTCCCGCTGATCAAGCAGCACCGAGCCGACCAGCATGACAACGACAAGCAGATAGGCCCATAAAAACCTTCTGGTCTGCAGCATATTCCAACCCAATGTCCGATCTCCTTTTCGCAGCCGCTTTGATGGGATCATGCTTTTCTTTCCATGGATAATTGAGGCGAGGGGATGATTTCGATTGACCTTGACGGGTGTAGTATCCGCTCGAAGCTGGAACTTATACGCAGCGGTTCCACATCATTCGCGCGGGCTGGCGGGCGTGGCAAAACCGGATATCGGGGCAGGCTAACGAGGTGAAAATCAATCACTATCCAGGATTGGAGACGATTCGATGAAAATCATGGTCATCATTACGCATCCGAACATGGAGACGTCCCGCGTCAATAAGGCATGGCGCGAAGAATTGCAAAAGCACGGCGAGATCACGGTCCACGAATTGTACGCGGCCTATCCGGACGAGAAAATCGACGTCGCCCGGGAGCAGCAGCTAGTCGAGAGCCATGACCGCATTATTTTTCAATATCCGCTGTATTGGTACAGCACGCCGCCGCTGCTCAAGAAGTGGTTCGATGAAGTCCTGCTGTACGGCTGGGCTTATGGATCGGACGCCAGCAAGACGGCCGGCAAGGAAATCGGCGTCGCCATCTCGACGTACGGCACGGAAGCGTCTTACCAATCCACCGGATTCAACCGGTTCACGCTTCAAGAGATTCTCCGCCCGGTCGAAGCGCTGGCGCATTTCATCAGCGCGGACTATCTGCCTCATTTCGCGTTAAACGATACGTCCAACTTGACGGATGAACGGCTCGCGCAGAGCAAGAAGGACTATATTCAGCATATCCTCGGCGTAAAGTCGCTGGCGGTCCGCTGACCGGCGATTCACGATGCACGGTTCGGCAGACATACGGGCAGGTTCTTCCCGACCGGAGAAAAGCAGACGATTGAAAACCGCGATTATCGCGGTTTTTTTCGGTTTCTTTTTGCATTGGAATCCGCATGCGCGCTTAACGAATGGCCTCGTTAGAAGTAATTCTAAACGCAACGCCGAGGCGTTGTAAAATACGGAATCCTGATACGTACTATCTCTGCAGGTGATAGTCAAATACTGGATGCCATCCGCGCTTTGATAGAAGTAAACTATGATCCTGATAGAAAAAGAGGCATTGATCGATGAAGAACGATTTGGTTATAGTTGCGTTGTTCGAAACCGGGGCGACTCCCGGGGGGAAGCCCGAGTAAATAATCGCGCCGGACATGAGGGGAAACTAAGCCGACGAACGGGATGGGCGTTGGCTTGGCTGTTGCGTTTCCCGACAACGAAGAGAAAGGGGGGACCCGAATGGAATTGCGGCAGCTGGAATCCTTCATCACGACATCGGAGGAACTGCACTTTACGAGGGCTTCCGTGAAGCTGGGCATTACCCAGCCTTCCTTGAGCCATCAGATCAAGACGCTTGAAGACGAGCTCGGCGTCTTGCTGTTCGATCGCATCGGGAAAAAAATCGCGTTGACCGAGGCGGGCATGATTTTGTTCCGGCACTGCAAGCTGGCGTTCGGCAATTTAGCGAGCGCCGTCGACGAAATTCACGAGCTTCAGCAGATCGAGCGGGGCACATTGACGGTCGGCGCGCTGCCCGGGGAATTGAACCAATTGGTATCGTCCTTGCTGCTTGATTTCCATCAGAGATACCCCAAAGTCCGGATTAAACTCATCGGCGACGAAGATATCGTGAACCAGGTTCTGCAAAACGAGTTGGATGTCGCCTTGACGATCTTTCCGGTCGAGGACGATCGCGTGCGAACGGTTCCGCTCTATCGGGAAAACTTCTATTTCGTGGCGACTTCGGATCATCCGTACGCGGGCCGTTCGGCCATTAATTTCGAGGACATTCTGAATGTCCCGATCGTCATGTTTCCGGAAACGCACCGGTGCCGCCAGTTGATCGACACGACGTGCACGGAGGCCGGCCGCAAGCTCGTGCCCTTGATCGAGACGACGACGATCGAATCGTTGTTCAAGCTCGTTCGTTCGGGCGCGGGCGGCACGATCTTATCGCGGACCCTGGTCGACATGTACGATTACGACGACTTGTTCCGCATTCCGATCCAGAATCCCGCGCTGTCGAGGGAAGTCGGGATTGCGTATCACCGGGATAAATACATGGGCAAGGCCGCGCTCGGGTTCATCGATCTGATTACGGCTCACGTGAAGGAATTGAAGCAGGAGGCCGCGCCGTCGTAAGGGGGAAGCAACCGTCGAAGCAGCGGTCTTCCTCGATTTATCATTGCTCTGATCTATGGTTTCTATAGTAACAGCGGTATTGATCTATGATTTTGCATCCCATACAATGAGCCAACAGGAGAAAAGCCGATCTGATCGGGAGGAAAACGAATAAAGGAGCGGATCCTTTTGACGTATCTCAACGACTTCACGCGATCGCCTCCGTAACACAAAACCAGAAAGCGGTGTCCGTTCATGCAAGCAGCGACTGCCATGGAGAAACATAAAAGCATTGGTTCCATTCAATTTTTGCCCGTAAATTTATTTGCGTCCGTGATGGGGATCTCGGGCTTGTCCTTGGCTTGGAGGGAGGCGAACAAGGTATTCGGCGCCTCCACCGCCATAGCCGACGTAACGGGAATGATCGCCATCGCGATCTTTATCGCGTTAAGCATCGGGTATCTCGCGAAATGGATGAACTACAGCCAGAAAGTCAAGGCTGAATTCAGGCATCCGATTATCGGGAATTTTTTCGGTACGATTACGATCGCGATTCTATTGCTCTCCTCCGTAATCGGCGTATACAGTACGCGGTTCGGTCAGGTGATCTGGATCGTCGGCACCGTATCGGCATTAGCGCTTTGTTTTGTTTTCGTCACGCGATTGTTGAACGGGAATCATGAGCCGGTGAACAAGGTTCCGGCTTCGCTGGTACCCGTGGTGGGTACCCTCGATATTTCGGTGGCCGGAGGGTCGATGCCGTTTCCGTGGGCGCATGAAGTGAATCTGTTATCGCTGGCGATAGGCGGCGTGATCGCGTTGGTGTACTTCACGTTGATCTTCTCCCGATTGATTCATCACGCGCCGATGCCGGCCGGGTTAACGCCATCCATGATCATTATGATCGCGCCGTTCGAGGTAGGTTTTCTCGGCTATACGAATTTCGAGCAGCGGATCGATCAATTCGCTTCGATTTTGTTCTACTTCGGACTCTTTTTATTCCTTGTCTTGTTCTTCAAAGTATTCAAGAAAACGATCCCGTTCGGCGCTTCCTGGTGGGGAGTCAGCTTCCCGATGGCCGCGCTCAGCAACGCGGCGCTAAAATACGCGCTGTTCGCGGATTCTTGGCCCTTGATCGCGCTGTCGGGCATTATTTTGGTGGTGTTTAGCATCGTCGTCGTCGTGCTCTTCGTCCGAACGCTGAAATTGCTGGTTAACGGGGAATTGCTCAAAGGCTAATCGGCAAGCTTCGTACGGTATGGAGATGGAGGCGAGGCAGTTCATGGACGAGCTGTCTCCCTGCAAATCGATCGATTATAAATCGGATAGGCAAGAGGAAGGGATGGGAACGAAAATGGCATACAGCCCGCTTCAACATGACGCCGATTTTGAAAATGCCCATTTATTCGGCTGCTATGTCATGGTCGTTACGAATGAGAAAATGACCGGCGGAGGATGCATAGAGCGCTTTAACGAAGACCGCGTGGTGATCGGGGGCAAGCCGTTTTCGCGCGCGGGTTCGTCGTTCATTCCGATGCCTCCGCCCCAAATGGACATGAGCGGTCTCTAGGGGAGGCCGGTCTTACAACAGACATTTGCACAAAATACGCAGCTCGGCTGCGCATCCGGAAGCTGTACGAATTTTAAAGCATGGAGGGTGACGATCGGTATGAATATCAAGCAAACGTCCTGCAAATTAATCGTCGTCGGGCTGGGCCTGTCGATCGGCTTGACGTGCCTCGGGCTCGGACAAGCCCCGAAAGCGAACGCCATGTCCTCGAAGACGGCCGCCAGGTTGATCCATTACGCGGACAATTACATGGGGACGCCCTATCAATTCGGCGTAAGCACGGCGACGACCGATTATTTCGACTGCTCCTCCTTTACGATGCGCGTATACAAGAAATTCGGCTACGAGCTGCCGCGCACGGCCCGCGAACAAGCCCGGGTCGGAAGGTTTATCGCGAAGCCGCAGCTGAAGGAAGGCGATCTCGTGTTCTTCCGCGTACCGAGCCGGGGCAGCATCATCGGGCATGTCGGCATCTATGTCGGCAAAGGCAAAATGTTAAATGCCTATGGCGCCGGCGGCGTCAAATTGACCCGCCTTGACTCGGGCTATTGGAAGGCGCATTACGTGACCGCGCGCCGTCTCGGATCGTGACGGATTCGGCCTTGGCGCAGGCGAAGATGATGGGACAACGAAGAAGCGAACGGGGAGGACGGAGACATGAGCAAGCAAATTCTGATACTGGGGGCGGGCTACGGCGGTCTGCTCGGCGCGCTTACCGCGCGGCGGCATTTTACGGCGGAGGAAGCGACGATTACGGTCATTAACCAATCCGAATCGCACCAAATCATCACCGAGCTGCATCGTCTGGCGGCCGGTAACGTGACCGAGAAAGCCGTCGCGCTGCCGCTCGGTCATCTGCTCAGAGGCAAAGACATCCATCTGCATATCGGCACGGTGTCCAAAATCGATCCGGAAAACCGGCGAGTCGAGTTGGAAAACGGCATGTCCTACGACTATGACGCGCTTGTCCTGGCGCTCGGCAGCGAAACGAACTTCGTCGGCGTTCCGGGGCTGCAGGACAATAGCCTCACGCTGAAATCCGTCGCGGATGCGAATCGGATCTTCGCTCGCGTCAAAGACCGGATAGCCGCGTACGCGCGCTCAAAATCAAAGGCGGACGCGACCATCGTCATCGGCGGCGGCGGCTTGACGGGCGTCGAATTGATCGGCGAGCTGGCTGACGAGCTCCCGCGCATATGCCGCGAACGCGGCGTCGATTACGAAGACGTCGCGTTGTACTTGGTAGAATCCAAATCTTCCATTCTGCCCGCGTTCCCGGCGGATCTCGTCGAGCGCGCGACGAAGAGCCTCGAGGCTCGCGGCGTGCGATTCTTGACGGGCCGGAAGATCAGCCGCGTGGATGGCTCGTCGGTCAGCCTGACCGACGGGCAGACGATCGAATCGGGTACGGTGATATGGGCGGGCGGCGTTCAAGGCAACTCGCTCGTGGCGAACTGCGGCATCGACGTTGATCGGGGACGCGCGACGGTCAACGAGTATCTGCAATCCGTCTCGCACCCGGATGTATTCCTTGCCGGGGACTGCGCGATCGTATTCGGACCGGACGGATTGCCCTACCCGCAGACCGCGCAGCTGGCCTGGCAAATGGGCGAACTCGTCGGAAGCAACCTGTTCGCTTTCTTCAAAGGCGGCAAAATGGCGGCGTTCAAGCCGGTGAACTCCGGTTCTCTCGCCAGCTTGGGACGTAAGGACGGCATCGGCATGATCGGCGAGAGCGGCCTCGAACTGAGAGGCCTGCCGGCGTCTTTGATGAAGAAGGCAAGCGGCATGCGGTACTTGGCGCATATCAACGGGTTATTCGCGCTTGCGTATTGAATGCCCGTGGAACGCGATCGCGTTCTGCCTCCATAGATTCATGGGATTCATCTCTCCGGACAAGTGCTCCGGCGTCCCCTCTTTCATCGCAGGCATTTGACGGTCCGCGTTCCGATTCAAGTACCGCGAGGTCTCGAAAGCCTGCTCGGCACAATGGAGAGCGCCTTGAAGCAGCGTATCGCGCAGCTGCGGCTGCGAGCAATCCAGCGCCGCCATGAACTTCATCGCGGCCGAAGTCTTATGAAGGTTCAGCAACGCAACCGCGGCATCCGCATCGGTTATTCGATCATCCGGGCCGAGAGGCGCCGGGTGGCCGGGATCGTCCGCCTTCGGCGGAGCTTGGGCAGCCGCCTCTTGGACCGCCCGGACGCATCGATCATAGCCCTCCATCGCCAATTGCAGCTGTCGGTCCGCAATCTGCGCCAGCTGCCGGTCCCGGATATGCGGTCGATACAGCTTCATGGTGCGGATATGGCTCCTGGATGCAGCCAACAGCTCCCGCAGTTCAACCCTTTCGTGCGCGCCTATGTCGGCAGCCAACGCGTCGTTCCTCCCTTGTTCGCAACCTTCGACTTGTGTTAGATTACCGAGCGAGGAGATTTGTTATGCAAGGCATGCCTTGGCCGGATTGATTAAGACCGTGCAGCAAGCGTAAACAGAAAAAAGCACCCCGATTCGTCGCGAATCGGGGTTTTCTTCGTGCGCTACAGCTCTTTGATCGACTCCCGGATGACAAGGCTGGTCGACAGCAGAATCTTCTTGTGGCAGCGCACGGCGTCGCCGCCGAGCTCGAAGAGCAGTCTCGCGCCCTCGTAGCCGAGCGCTTCGAAATTTTGCCGGACCGTGCTTAGCGGCACCTTGGCGAACTTCGAGCTTTCGAAATCGTCGAAGCCCATGATGGAGATCTCTTCGGGAATCCTTATGCCTTCCTGCGTCAGCCGTTCGATGATTTCGAGCGCCCGCCGGTCGTTGACGCAGAAGAGGGCCGTCAGCTCGCCGCGCTTGATGGCAGCGATCAGCTTGTCGTAATCCAGCTCCCGCCGGAAAAACAACGTCTCGTCGTTCGGTACGAGGGAAGCGTCCTGCATGGCGCGTTGATAACCGTTGAAGCGTTCGGCCTCCGCGCTCAAGTAGAAGTCGTAGGCGGCAAAGCCGATGTTCCGGTGGCCATGGGCGATGAGATGGGCGACGGCCTCGTAGGCGCCGTCGTTATTGTTGCACGTGATGCAATCGACCGGGAACCCGGAAGGGATGCGGTCGAGCATGACGAACGGGATGGCCTTTTTGCGGATTTCCTGCAGGTAAGTCTTGGCGGCATTCGGGTTGACGGAATAAATCAACAGTCCGCGCGTCTCCGATTGGATCAGCTTCATAATCAGCTCGCGCTCTTGCTCGAAGTTGTTTTCCACGAACTCGATGATCAGCTTGCAGCCCTGCTGGCTCAAGAAGGATTGGACGCCCTTCGTGATTTGCAAGTAGGAGCTGTCGTATAACTCATTGCCGGAAATGATGAAGGTGACGTAGCGCGTCGCCGCATCGGCCGCCGTTCCCCGGTTCGACACGAAGCTGCCTTTTCCCCGGACGCGGTAGATGACCCCCTCGTTGACCAGCTCGTTCAATGCTTTGCGCACCGTGATCGAGCTGACATCCAGCAATTGCGAGAACTCGGATTCGCTCGGGATCCGGCCGTCCTTGCCGAGCGCGTTGTTTTCGATTTGCGTAAGCACATAATCCTTGACCTGCTGATACTTCGGCGATATCGAGTCGTTCTTGCCCATAAATCGTCTCCTTCAAGTGAAGTGAAAGCTCTGTTTCTCTTGATTATAAGATAATGTGCTTACAAAGTATACTAACTTAATCTAATAACTACTGTCAAAAAACGAATTGACGGTCCAAATAGTATGTGTTACATTTTGGTAAAAGCATAATAACTTCCTGATAATTGGTATGTGAGGCAAGCGAATCCGCATGCGGGGAACGACAACGGAGCCATCGGCTAGCGGTGCGCTAGAGGAGGGGGACATACGATAAACCTTGATATAGCGCGTCATTTCAGAAATGAATGCGCTATCATAATCGTGCGGACCCACCGTGCAGCGGACGAGCTTCAGGGTGATCGAACGGGAGGTGCGGTCCGAACATAGCGCGGCTAGAACTCATATGTAGCTCGAATAACCTCGTATACTAGGTTTGCAGTCATTTGGCAAAAAGGAGTGTTTTCATTGCAGGCTAACGATCGAAGCATGCGAACGCGGATGTGGCGGCATCGCTATCTGTACCTGATGGTGCTGCCCGGATTTTTGACCGTGCTGATTTTCAATTACTTTCCGATGTACGGCATTCTGATCGCGTTCAAAGATTTCAGCGCCGCGCAGGGCATTATGGGAAGCTCGTGGGTCGGCTTGAAGTATTTCAAAACGTTCTTTCACGACCCCATGGCCTTCAGCGTATTGAAGAACACGCTGCTGCTCGGCTTATACTCCTTGTTTTGGTCGTTTCCGGCGCCGATCGTGCTTGCGCTGCTGTTTAACGAGCTGAAAAGTAAGCGCTTCAAAAAACTCGTGCAAACGGTTTCGTACTTCCCGCATTTTATTTCGGTCGTCATCGTCGCGGGCTTGATCAAGATCTACACGGCGCGGGACGGCTTCGTCAACCATGTGATTACGCATTTCGGCGGAGAGGCGGTCTCGTTCCTGCTCGATCCGGGCTGGTTCCGGACGATCTTCATCTCGTCGGGAATCTGGCAGGGAGTCGGGTTCGGCGCGATCATCTATCTGGCCGCGATGAGCGGCATCGATCCGTCGCTCTACGACGTCGCCGACGTCGACGGCGCGGGGAGATGGAAGAAGGTCCGGCACGTCACCTGGCCGTCCATTCGGCCGACGACCGTCATCCTGCTCATCTTCGCCATGGGCGGGGTGCTGGGCACGGACTTCCAGAAAGTCATCCTGCTGTATAATCCCGCGACGTACAGCGTGGCGGACGTCATCGGATCTTACGTCTACCGGCAAGGGATCTTGGGAGCGCAATACGCGTACACGACCGCGATCGGGCTGTTCATGTCCGTGATCTCCTTTGTCATTCTGTTCATTACGAATTGGATCAGCCGCAAGGTTTCGGATACGAGCTTGTTTTAAGGGGGGAGAGCTATGAGGAAAGAAAGCCTCGGCTCCAGAATGTTCGACGTGCTTAACATCTTCATCATGGTGCTGATCTTGGTCGCGGTGCTGTACCCGGTGTTCAACATTATCGCCACGTCCTTGAGCGGCGCGCGTTACGTGGCCAAGGGCAGCGTGACGATCTGGCCGCTCGGCTTCGAGTTCAAGGCGTATACGGATATTTTCAAAGATCGCTTGATCTTCACGGGCTATCTCAATTCCATCGGGTACGCGCTCGGCTCGACGTTCGTCATGCTGCTGTTTACGTCCTTGATGGCGTATCCGCTTACCATTCCCGGCTTTATCGGCAAGAAATTCCTGAACGTTTTTCTGATGATCACGATGTTCTTCGGCGGCGGCCTTATCCCGACCTACTTGCTGATCCGCAATCTGCATCTGCTCGATTCGTTTTGGGTCATGATCATTCCGGGCGCGGTCGGCGCCTATAACGTGTTCCTGTTCCGGACGTTCTTCGCGAATATTCCGTCCGAGCTGAAGGACGCGGCGCTGATCGACGGCGCCAACGAAGTCGTGGTTCTGTTCCGGATCATTCTTCCCCTATCGAAGCCGCTGCTGGCCACCTTCGCCTTGTTCGGCATCGTGGGCAGCTGGAACAGCTGGTTCGAGGCGCTGATCTATCTGCAGGATCAGGCGAAGTATCCGCTGCAGATGGTGCTCCGCAACTATCTGTTCACGCTGGATTCCAACGCGATCCAGGGCAGGGTGGGGGCCAGCAACGTGGCCATCAATTCGCCGGGCTCCTTGATGGACCCGAAGTCCATCCGCATGGCCGTCATCGTCATCACCATGTTCCCGATCATGATCATTTACCCGTTCTTCCAGAAGTATTTCACCAAAGGCATGTTCGTCGGCTCGATTAAAGGCTAGCCGGCCGCCCGGATGGACCGCATGCGAAGAACACACGGACCGTGGATTGGAGGCGCCTGAGCATCGGTCGTTGTTCGCATCGTCATCATAGCCATTCAGCCTCTTATCAAAATCCATACCAATTGGGGGATAAGCATGAATTCGAAAGCAGCAAAACTGGGCGTCGTCTCGACGATCTGCGCCTCCGTCATTCTGGCGGCGGGTTGCAGCGACGGCAATAACGGCAACAAGGGAAACAACGCAGCGAATCAAACCGACCCGTCATCCACGAATAAGGCTTCGACAAGCGGCGGGACGCTGAGCTTTACGGTCGCGCTCTCGGCCAACGGCGTGGACAACACGAAGAGCCCCATCCAGCAAGAATGGCTGAAGCTGATGGAGCAGAAAATGGGCAAGAAAATCGACATCAAATGGGACTACATTCCGTCTTCCGATTACGACCAGAAGGTCAAGCTGATGATCGCGAGCGATAACTTGCCGGACTTCTTCGCGACGCCGCTCTTCTACGACACGTCCGAGATGGTGAAGAACGGCCAGATCCTCGACCTCAGCCAGTACAAGGACGATATGCCCAATTACCTGAATTACTTGAGCCAGGTGAAGAACGGCACGGCGCAGGTCACGAACGCCGACGGCAAAATGTACTATTTCAAAGAAACGTCGCTGCCGCGCTTTCCGAAGGATACCGGGATGCTGATTCAGAACGTGTCGTCGTACCGGTACGACCTGTTCCAGCAGGACAAGATCCAGATCCCGTCCACGCTGGACGAGCTGTACGCCGCGGCGAAGAAGCTGAAGGAGCTGTATCCGGACAAGTACCCGATCAACACGAGATGGAACGATCTCAGGTCGCTGTTCAACGCGAACCACGTCGTGGACGACATCTACTGGGACGGCAGCCAGTACACGTACGGCGTCTTCCAGCCGGGATTCCGGGAAGCGCTGGAGTTTGCCCATAAGCTGTACGACGAGAAGCTGCTGGATCCGGAGTACCTGACCGATACGGACGATACGCTGAAGCAGAAGGCGCTGAACGGGGACAACTTCATCTGGCTGGCGCAGTGGTTCACGGACCCGGGCAACTACACCCGAACGGCGGCCGACGGCAAGATCTTCGCCGTGTCGCTGTACCCCGACAATCCGAAGTACGGCAAGTCCTGGCAGAACGTCGCGAACGGCAACACGCCGGACCTCGGATGGGCCACGTTCTGCATCAACGCCGACGTGAAGAATCCGGAGGATCTCATTAAATTCATCGACCTGCAGTACGATCCCGAGATCATCCGGCTGATCACGTGGGGACAGGAAGGCAAATCCTACACGCTGGACAAGGACGGCAACCCGACCTTCACGGACGAATTCAAAAACGCGGACGATCCTTGGGTGGTCGGCGACAAATACGGCATTCGCGCGAGCAAGCACTATTCGCCGGGTCTGCAGATCGCGGCCGATTCGAAGGCCTTCGTGGACTTCGCCGCCATGGACTATACGTATTTCAACGGCAAGTACGAGGAATCGCCGATCGAGAAATCGCCGTACCTGCGCAGCCTGCCGATGCCGAATAACGACTACGTGCCTTCTTCGTATACCGCGCCGACGCTCCAATTCACGCAGGCCGAGAGCCAGCAGATCTCGGAAGTGATGACGCCGATCAAAACGTATATTTTGGAACAAGAGTCCAAATTCGTCGCCGGCAAGGCAAGCTTCGCCGACTGGGATAAATTCATCGCCAAGGTGAAAGGCATGGGCGACCTCGATAAAGTACTGCGGATTTACAACGATGCCGCCAAGCGGGTCGTTTCCAAGTGATCGCTTTGAATGAACGGGGTTAAGTAAGTTGTCCTTGCAAACGTCTAAACAGCCGCTCTATGTAACTATTTAACTGCGCTAAGCAACTGTTCTTGGCAACTGCTCCAAGTCATGCATCAAGGATCCGCTCCAAGATAAGCTCCAAGGTTCAGAGCAAGGTTCGCTCGCGAGCTTCGCTTGCGGTAATCGAAGAATCAGGAGGAATGAAGATGAAAGCGGGAAGAGGGAAGTTGGCAGGGCTAATGGCGTTGGTGCTGCTCGTCTCGATGATGATGCCGGGGATGTCCCTGGCGAAGCCGGCGCCGGACAAGAACGCGCCGTTCATGATCAAGGTCGTCGATTCGGCGACGGGCAGGGGCATCCCGCTCGTCGAGCTGAGAACGACGAACAGCATCTCGTTTTACACGGACAGCGCCGGCGTCGTCGCGTTCGACGAGCCGGGGCTCATGAATCAGAGGGTGTTCTTCCATCTCGCGAGCGACGGCTACGAATATCCGAAGGACGGCTTCGGCTACAACGGCACGGCCGTGGACGTGACCCCGGGCGGAAGCGCGACGCTGCAGATGACGCGGCTGAACGTCGCCGAACGGCTGTATCGCGTCACCGGCGAGGGCATCTACCGGGACAGCGCGCTGCTCGGCCTGCCGGCGCCGATCAAGGAACCGCTGCTGAACGGCCAAGTCATGGGGCAGGATTCCGTGCAGACGATCGTGTATAACAACCGGCTGTACTGGTTCTGGGGCGATACGGACCGGCCAAGCTACCCGCTCGGCAATTTCCGCGTCACGGGCGCGACGTCGAAGCTGCCGGGCCAAGGCGGGCTCGATCCGGATGCCGGCGTCGATCTCCAGTACATCACCAACGACGACGGCTCGGTCAAGAGCCTCGTGCCGCCGCTGCCCGACGGCGCCAACATCGCCTGGGTATTCGGGCTGATGACGGTCAAGGACGACAAGGGCAAGGAGCGGCTGTTGGCTCCTTACAGCACCCATGCGCCCGAGACGCGGGCATACGGCATCCTGATGTTCGACGACAAGAAGCAGCAGTTCGAACCGGTCGCGGACTTCCCGTCCAAGGACATGAACGATTGGCGCCACGCCGGCGAGGACGGCCTGGCGACGTATTACGAGGAGAACGGCAAAGGCTACTGGGTGTTCACCGAGCATCAATTCCCGAACCTGCGGGTGGAGTCGAAGCTGAGCGCGGTACTGGATTACACGCAGTGGGAATCGTTCACGTGCCTCGCTCCCGGGTCGCGGTACGACGGCGCGAACACGAAGCTCGACCGCGATGCGGACGGCCGTCTGGTCTGGGGCTGGAAGAAGAACACGCCGATGATCTCGCAGGACCAGGAGAAGGAGCTGATCGGGCTCGGCTTGATCAAGAACGACGACCCGCATTACTACCAGCTGAAGAGCGCGGCCGACGGCGAAGAGGTGCAGCTTGCCCAAAGCTCGGTTGAATGGAACGATTACCTGAAGCAATACGTCATGATCGCGCAGCAGAAGTTCGGCAAGACGTCGCTGCTGGGCGAGCTTTGGGTCGCCGCGGCTCCGTCGCCGCAAGGACCTTGGACGAAGGCGGCGAAGATCGTGACGCATAACAACTACACGTTCTACAACCCGGCCCAGCACGCGGTCTTCGCCAAGAACGGCGGACGGACGATCTATTTCGAGGCGACGTATACCAACACCTACACCGATCATCCGCCGACGCCGCGGTACAACTACAACCAGCTCATGTACAAGCTGGATTTGGCCGATCCGCGCCTCGGGCTCGTCCCTGCTCAAGACGGCGCAAACGCGAAATCGTCTTCTTAACGTCAGGCATGCTTCCTAGAAAGAAGCGGCAGCGGCCGCTCCCGGTCGTATCGTACCGGGAGCGGCCGCTGCCGCAAGCGTCTTGAAGGAGTTGGAGTGGGATGAGCAAAGCGTATTTCGTAGACGGCTACCATGGCGGAATCAAAGGCCATATGCCGCTCGGTACAGGGCTTGGCCACGGTTCGGATCGGCGGCATTCGAACGGCTGCGATGAATTCATAAGCGAGGAGCAGACACGTTGAATCGAACCAAAGAGATTGTATTTCATGTCGCTAAGCTGCTGCAGAAGAAGGACCGGCTGCTGTTCACGAAGATCGCCGGGCTGGCATTCGACGGATTCGCGACCCGGGAGCAGCTGTCGATCGGCGAATTGGCGGGAAGGCCGTTCGGGCCGATCGCTCCGGGCGAACGGTGGGGCGGGGATTGGACGTACGGCTGGTTTCGCGCGTCGTTCGCGGTGCCGGAGGAGGCCGCGGGCAAACGGCTTGCGGCCGTGCTCGATTACGGTTCGGAAGCGACGGTGTACGTCAACGGCGCCGTGCGCGGCGCCATGGATCTTCAGCACCGCGACCTCACGCTGACGCGCGGCGCGCGCGCGGGCGAACGGTTCGAGATCGTCGCGGAAGCGTACGCCGGACATGCGGGCGTATGCCCGACGTTCGGCGAATCGCGGATTTGCGTCTTCGAAGAGGACGTCTATCAGTTCTTCCTCGATCTGGAATGCCTGTACGACCTGCGCAATCATATCGATCCCGACTCGCTTCGCGTCGCGGAGATCGACCGCTGCCTGACGCAAGTGTTCGCCGTCTTCGATTGGAGCCTGAGCGGCGAAGCCATGGCGGACAATGCGAAGCGCTGCCGGGACATTATGAAGCCCCTGCTGGCTTGCGTGAACGGATCGACGTCGCCGCTGCTGCATATGATGGGACAATCCCACCTGGATATCGCCTGGCTCTGGCCGATTCAGGAGACGAAGCGCAAGATCGCCCGCACGATTTCGAATCAACTGGCGCTCATGGAAGAGTACCCGGAGTACCGGTACGTCCAAAGCCAGCCGTACTTGTTCCAAACGGCGAAGGAGCTGTATCCGGAATTGTACGGCCGCATGAAGCGGGCCGTCGCGGAAGGCCGGATCATCCCCGAGGGCGGCATGTGGGTGGAGCCGGACACGAACCTTCCGGGCGGCGAAAGCTTGATCCGCCAGGCGATGCACGGCAAGCGGTTCTTCCGGGAGGAGTTCGGCAAGGACAACGAGATGCTCTGGCTGCCGGACGTCTTCGGCTACTCCGGCAATATGCCGCAAATCATGAAGGGCTGCGGTCTTCGCTATTTCGCTTCCGTCAAGATGTTCAATACGTACGATAACGCCGGGGATCCGTTTCCCTACAACACGTTCTACTGGGAAGGGATCGACGGCACTCGCATCCTGTCCCACCTGCTCGATTACGGGGCGAACTATCCGATTCGGATCACCCCGTCTTTCCTGATCAGCCAGTGGAACGACCGCGCGCAGAAAGACGGCATCGCGACCCGGCTGACGCAGTTCGGGCACGGCGACGGAGGCGGGGGCGCGAACCGGGACGACCTGGAATTCATGCGGCGGCTCGAGAACCTGGAGGGCGTACCCCGCACGAAGCACGGTTCGCCGATCGCGTTCTTCGAAGACGCAGCCAAGCGCCAAGATCCGGTCGCGACCTACGTCGGCGAGCTGTACTATCCGGCGCACCGGGGTACGTACACGTCGCAGGCGCCGATCAAGAAGCTGAACCGGCTGGCGGAGCTCGCGCTGCGGGAGACGGAGCTGTGGGGGGCGGCCGCGCGGCTGGCCGAGCGGCGCGCGTATCCGTATGCGGAGCTGGACCGGTTGTGGAAGATTTTGCTGCTGCACCAGTTCCACGATATCCTGCCGGGCTCGTCCATCCATCGCGTCCACGAAGAAGCGCAGGCCGCGCTCGCCGCGTTGAACGAGCAGGCGAACGGACTGGCCGCCGATGCGAGGAATACGATTGCGGGCGCGGGCGGTGCAGGCGTGACGGCATTCAATGCGCTGTCGTGGGCGAGGAAGGGACTCGTCGCGCTCCCGGGCGGCGCGAAGGGCATCTCGGACGCGGCCGGACGAAGCCTGCCGGTTCAATGGCACGAAGGCGTCGGCTATGCCGAGGTCGAGGCGCCGTCCATGGGGTGGGCCATCTATGCGGTCCGGCAAGAAGAGACTTCGCCGGAAGCGTCGCCGGCCATCGCGCCGGAACCGGCCGTTCGGGCCTCGGGCAATCGCCTCGAGAACGAATATCTCGCGATCGTCGTGAACGAGCGGGGCGAGCTGGCCAGCATCGTCGACAAAGCGACCGGAACGGAATGGGCGGACGGGAACTGCAACGTCATGCGGATGTACCGCGATCAGCCGTCCGACTTCGACGCGTGGGAGATCGACCGGCGCTATCGCATGGCGAGGCTGGAGCTGGACGAGCCGGCGGCCGTATCCGTCGCGGCGAACGGTCCGCTCTTCGCGGCGCTGCGGGTCGAGCGACGGTTGAACCGGTCGACGCTGATCCAGGAGATCCGCGTCGGTGCCGGCAGCCGTCGGGTCGAGTTCCGGACGACGGTCCATTGGCAGGAAACGAACAAGCTGCTCAAGGTGGACTTTCCCGTTCGCGTGCATGCGGGCGAGTCGATGCAGGACATTCAGTTCGGGTACGTCAAGCGGCCGAATCACGCCTCGCGTCCGCATGACGCGGACCGGTTCGAGGCCTGCCAGCACAAGTGGTCCGCGCTCGCGGAGACGAACCGCGGCTTCGCGCTGCTGAACGACTGCAAGTACGGCATCTCCGTCGACGGCGGCACGATGAGCCTGACGCTGCTTCGGGCGCCGACCTATCCGGACGAAACGTCCGACCAAGGCACGCATGTCTTTACGTACGGCTTCCTCTTCTGGGACGGCTCGTTCTTCGACAGTCCCGTGGTTCGCGAAGCGTACGAGCTGAACGTGCCGCTGACCGTCGCGCGCGGCGGCGCGCGGCTGACGCGCCGATCGTTCTTCGAGACGGAGGCCGGCAGCGTCATCGTCGAAACCGTCAAGCTCGCCGAGGACGGATCGGGCGATTGGGTCGTCCGGCTGTACGAGTCGAAGGGCGCTTCGGTGTCCTGCACGCTGCGCGCGGACGTGCCTCTCCATGCGGTCCGCGAAACGAATATGCTGGAGGAACCGATCGCCGAGCTGCCGTTCGACGTCGACGGGAACGCCATCGGGTTGGCGTTCCGCCCGTTCGAGGTGAAGACGCTGCGGCTTGCGATAAACGAAGAGCTGCTTTAAGCTGGAATAAGATCCCATACAGGAACCCCCGGCGGGCTATTTGCCCGGACGGGGGTTTCGCGCGGAAAAACGACAAGAAGCTTACCGATTCGAGAATTATCGTAATTTCGGAAGCGTAACCGTCGAACGCTGCGATTACCCGAGAAATAATCGCATAGAGCCGGGCAATAATCGCGCCGGCCGGCTGGAAACGACCGCTGCCTTTGTTCGGTTAACGGGCCGCGTAACGCAACGAATCGGTTCCTTCCAGCGTCAAATCATGGCAGGAGCCGATACGATCTCGCGTGGATGGAGTTGGTGATAGAGATGGAGACGGAGAAGAGGATGGAGGAAGCAGGCATGGCTTTTATGAAGGGCGTCGCGTTATGTCGTCGATTTCATCTCGAAGTCGTTGAGCCGGTCATGAAGGACGCTTATGCAGGCGTACCGTATTCGTCGGCGCTGCTCGGACCGGGCAGCGAAGTGCTGGGCTACGATACGGAGATGTCCGCGGATCACGACTGGGTTCCCCGGGTCTATCTGTTTTTGGACCAAGGCGATTTCGGGCAGGCGGAATCGATCCGGGCTGCGCTGCGCGAACGGGCGCCTGAAAGATTCTGCGGTTTTCCCGTTGACGTTCGGAAGACCGTGATTACAACGGTGCCGCGGTTCATCGAGCATGGCCTGGGGATGAGGGGAGACATCGAACCCCTCGACTGGCTGACGTTTCCTTCGCAGGCCCTGCTCGAAATCACAAGGGGGGACGTGTTCCGGGACGATCATGGCCGACTCTCCGCCATGCGCAAGCAGTTCGCTTACTATCCGCGCGAGGTTTGGCTGTATCTCCTCGCCTCCGCCTGGCAGCGAATCGGCCAAGAAGAGCATCTGATGCTGCGCGCGGGCTGCATCGGCGACGAGCTCGGCTCCGCGATCATCGCTTCGCGACTCGTCCGCGATCTCATCCATCTCTGCTTCCTCATGGAGCGTCGATATGCGCCCTATCCCAAGTGGTTGGGTACCGCATTCAAACGGCTGAAGTGCGCCGATCGCATCTCGCCCTGCCTGTGGACCGCCCAGACGGCCGCGACATGGCGAGCGCGCGAACAGGCGTTCAATCAAGCCTACGCGCATGCAGCCCGGATGCATAACGCGCTCGGAATTACCGAGACGGTTCCCGAGGAGGCATCTCCCTTTTACGATCGCCCCTTCAACGTCATGCACGGCGAACGAATCGCAAGCCTGATCGCCGCTCGAATCGCGGATCCGGACATTCAACGGCTTGCCGCCCGCCGGTTGATCGGAAGCATCGATCAAATCACGGACAACACGGATTTCAGGAAATTGCATACGTGGCCGGAGAGCGAGGGCGAATCCGCAAGAGTAACGTTGAAGAAGCTGTATGACCCCGGAAATAAGGATTAACGAGCGCGCGGTAAGCCGGTTATGCGGAAGCATCCGTGCCCGAAGCGGCGGCGAAACTTTTGTTGTCGACGGCCAACCAAGAGCGATTGCGACTCATAGCTTATGACCATCGGACCGGCAGAGATCTGCCGGTTTTGTTAGGTCCGCCAATACGGGGAACTGAAGAAGATCGCGCTTCTTAAGCATAAATGTCATTAACTTCCTTTTTTCAGCGCGTTATATTGTGAATATACGATATGCACAATTATGTGAGGAGGCACGTGATATGCTGGCCTTGGACATTCGGAACTTAACGAAGCACTATCCGCAATTTCAATTAAGGGACGTCTCTTTTCAGCTGGAGCAAGGGTATATTATGGGCTTTATCGGCGCCAACGGGGCGGGGAAAACGACCACCATCAAATTGATGATGAACATGATCCGCGCGGATGGCGGAGAGGTCCGCATTCTGGGCAAGAACATGGCCGAACGCGAGCTCGAGTTGAAACAAGAGATCGGCTGCGCGTTCGGCGGCATCGAATTTTATGCCCGCAGCAAGATCAAAACCTTGACCGATACGATCAAGCGGTTCTATAAGCATTGGGACGAAGCCGCCTATTCCGGCTATCTGAGGCGGTTCAAATTGGATGAGAACAAGAAGGTCGCGGAATTGTCGACGGGGATGAAAGTCAAGTACAGTCTCGCGCTCGCCTTGTCCCACGGCGCCAAGCTGAAAATAGGCATCCAGCCGATCTTTTTCGTCATGCCGTTTTTATTAGCGATGTTAATGCTCATTCCGAGCTGGATCTATTTTATCGTTCCGATGTATTTTTTCTGGATATCGGTCCCGGGCATATTCGGCAACTTCAGGACGCATAACGACTTGCTGTTCACGACGATGATGCCCGTAACCAAGCCGGATATGGTGAAAGCAAGGGTCTCCGTGATCATCATCCTGGAGATGCTGCACGTCGGATTCGCGGTCATCTTCGGTCTGATCCACGATCTGGTCTACTCGAGCATGAACATCACGTACTATTTCTTCGCTCCGACCATGGGTTTCTGGGGACTGTGCATGGTGATTATGGCGATCTTCAACCTCGTCTTCATCCCCATGTACTACAAGACGGCGTACAAATACGGCGGGCCGCTCGGCACGGCCGTCGCGGCCGCGATGGTATTCGCCGGCATCGCGCAATGGCTGGGCATTCAGATTCCGACGCTGTTCGACGTCTTCAACGTGTCCGTCGCGGATCATCTCGCGGTTCACGCCCTCATTCTGATCGCCGGCATCGCCATCTTTGCGATTTTCACCCTGATTGCCTACCGCGTTGCGGCGAAACGATTCCTCAACGTGGAACTTCTATGAACGTCTCGATCTCGAACGCGTCGGAAAAACCGATTTACCAGCAGTTATTCGAACAGATCAGCGCGCAAATTTTGCGAGGCGAGCTTCCGAGCGGCTATGTCCTCCCGCCTATCCGGCAGGCTGCCTTGGAGCTTCGCGTGAGCGTCATCACCGTCAAGAAAGCTTGGGAGGAGCTGGAGCGATGCGGCTTGATCCACACCGTCACCGGCAAAGGATGCTTCGTCGCCGAGTTTTCGCCCGAGAAGATGCGGAGCATCCGCGATGAAATGATCCTGAAGCAAATGGAAAGCGACGCGGCCTACTACAAAACCTTCGGCCTCACCTTGGAGGAAGCGATCGCGCTGTTGAAGAAGATTTATTGAGCGGGCTGCGCGGCGGCATGGGATGGACAATGAAGGAATCGACGAAATCAGCGGGGAGGGGATCAATTCATGAACGATTCTACGGCAGTTATCCAGCAATACCTGCGGAACCTGGACGGTTATTCGCTCGAACAATTGCGCTATAAATGCGACGAAGACGTATGGTCGCTCGGGCAAATGCATATCCACGTGATCGAAGTGGCGAAAGAATACATGGACCATATGGAAACCTGCGCCAAGGCGGCGCATGAATCGTCCGAAGGCAAGACGGCGGACGGCGCGAAGGCGCTCGCGGAGCAAGCATGGCCCAATATTCGGGTGAAGCTCGAGGAACCGCCCAACGCGACGCGCAACCCCGAGAGCAAGGACGAGATCAGAGCCGGGCTGGAACACGTGCTCGAGAGGTTGGCTTATTGGGCGGATTGCGTCCAGGAGGCGAATCCGGCCTGCAAGGTGCGCCATGGCTGGTTTGGCTGGCTCAACGCCCGCGAGTGGCTGGCGATGGTCGGCATGCACGGCAGGCACCATTTGCGCCAAAAGGCGGTGCTGGACGAGAAACTGGCGGAGGCGGGATTGAGATAGACCGTTTCTGCCTTCTCTGCCGCTTTGCCGCCCGCGTATCGTCCGTTAGCGGATTCATTCGATTATAGCGCTGATGCCAGCGTCAGTCCGAGACTTGATTTCCGGTCTTCGGCTGCCGCTGTTTTTTTGGGGTTTTTACCGACCTTTTACCGTTTGTTTGGTATCATAAACTATTAGTCGAAGGTAGCGAAGGTGAGCGTACGCGTGAATATTTTATTGGCGGAAGACGATAAGAAGCTCGGCAAACTCGTCAAATACATGCTGGAGAAAAAGGGCGGCTACCACGTCGATTGGGTGGAGAACGGCGAGGATGCGCTCGATTATGCCCGAGGGTCGGCGTACGACGTGCTCGTCCTGGATTGGATGATGCCGCTCATGGACGGGGTCGAGGTCTGCAAACGGCTGCGCGGCGGCAATTACGGGCAAGCGATCGTGCTCTTGACGGCGAAGGATGCGCTGCAGGATAAAATCTTCGGGCTCGACGCGGGGGCCGACGACTATCTGACCAAGCCCTTCGAGATGGACGAGCTGCTCGCCCGTCTTCGCGTGCTGGCCCGGCGGAACTTTGCCCCCAGGCAGTCGGATAGCGTGACGTTCGGGCGGTTCGCGCTCGATCGCACCTCGCGCCGGCTATCGCGGGACGGCGCGGAGATTCCGCTGAGCCCGAGGGAGTACCAGCTGCTCGATTTCTTCCTGCGGAACACCGGAAACGTGCTGACGCGAGAGGCGATTCTCGATCGCATCTGGGGGATCGGCAGCGAGGTCTCCTACAAGAACGTGGACGTCACCGTGAAGATGCTTCGGGACAAGCTGGACGATTCCGCGGGGGAACCGGTCATTCACAGCATCAGGGGGGTCGGCTACCGGTTTGAAATGGACGCTTAAAAAAGGAAAGAAACGCGACTTGTTCCAATACACGCAGCGGAAGCTCACGATGACCTACACCTGGCTCATCGTGCTGTTTTTGGCGCTGTTCGCGATCATCGTATCGCTGTTCTTCCTCTTCATGGCCTACCGGGAGCAGACCGACTCGCTCCGTTCGACCCTGTACGCGACCGAGGACGGCCGCGTGGTCGTGCCCGATTTGGAGTTCGGCCGCAGCGACGAATTGTACTTCTACTATGTGCTGGATCAGCGCGGACAAGCGCTCGCGGGGAGCGATGCCGTCCCGGAGCTAAGCGAACGCCATCGGGCGCGGATGGCGAAGTGGCAGCCGGACGGGGATGCGTTCCGGCTGCGCTGGCAGCCCGAAGAGGCGCAGCGCGTCGGGACCATGACGGTCCGAACGGACGACCGGCTGCTCTTCGTAGGCGCGCATCCGATCATGACGACGAACGGGCCGGCGACGATCTACGCGGCGAAGGACGTCACGTTTTACTGGGATATCCTCCGGAATCTGCTCCTCGTGTTCATCCTGATCCTGATTGTGTTCATCATTGCGGCCGTCAAGCTGAGCGCTGCGATGTCCCAAAAAGCGATGATTCCGATTCAGCGAACGTTCAAGCACCAGCAGCAATTTTTGGCGGATGCGTCGCATGAGCTGAGAACGCCGCTCAGCATCATGAACACGTCCCTCGAAGTGATCGAGCTGGAGAACGCGGATACCATCACGCCGTATTCGAAGGAAGTCGTATCGGATATGAAGGAAGAGATCGGCCGGATGAGCCGCATGCTGCGGGATCTCCTGATGCTGGCCCGGTCCGACGCCGGCTCGGTCGAGTTCGAGATGGCCGCGTTCGACATGGTGCCGAAGCTGCGCCAGTGGGTGCTTGCCTTCGAAAGCGTGGCGCAGAAGAAGGGAATCGCGCTGCGGACGATGCTGCCGGACGCGCTGACCGTGAAGGGCGATTCGGAGCGGCTGAAGCAGCTGGTCTATATCCTGCTGGATAACGCGATCAAATACACGCCCGAGGGAGGCAAGGTCGACGTCGGGCTCGACCCTAACCCGAGGCAGTGGCGAATCATCGTCCGGGACAGCGGCATCGGCATCGCCGAGACGGACCAGTCGCGCATCTTCGACCGGTTCTACCGGGTCGAGAAGCATCGTTCGCGCGAAGAAGGCAGCGCCGGGCTTGGACTCGCGATTGCCAAACAGATCGTCGTCGCCCACCGGGGTTCGGTCGTGCTTGAGAGCGCGCCCGGGAAAGGAAGCACGTTTTCGGTGGAATTTCCCGTGTAGCGGTCGAAGCAGCCATGCCGCCCTTGCGCTCCGCAAGTCGAAGCTCGCGGGAAATCATTGGCCCTTTACCGTACTTTTACCAACGTTCCCTATAGTAAGTCCTGTAGAGACAAGAATCCCATAAAGGAAAGGATGATTCCAACGTGAGTCGCATGAGACCCTGGGTCAAAAAAGCGCTGCTCGCATCCGTCATCGTCGTGGCCGTCGGAGTCGGCTTCGGCACGGTGACCCATGAGCGCGGGAGTGACGTAACGAAGGTCGTGAGGGTGAATCAAGAGTTGCCCGGCCGGCCTGCAGGCGGCGTGAAGGTCGAGATAAGAGGCGGCGAAGGCGCGGCTGTGCCGCCGCCGCCCGGTGCAGGCGCAGCCATTCCGGTACCGCCGATCGCGCCGATGCTTCGGGAGGGCGGCACGCATATCGAGCGGGGTCATGCGCATGGCATCGGTCCCGGCATAGCGGCGGGCGGGGCGCTGCTGCTCGCCGGCGCGCTCTTGTTCTGGATGAGCAGCCGAGGCAAACGAGCGAGGGTCGCGGACGGGGCGAACGGGTTTGCCGGCATTCCGTCGGCCTCGGACTTCCTGGACCAATGGGAATTGCAGCAAAACCAAACGAAGGAGTCGAAGTAAGATGGGAATCTTCAGGCGCGTCAAGGATGTGTTTCTCGCCGAAACCAACGAGCTGATCGACAAGTGCGAGAAGCCGCTTCATATGGTGAATCAATACATGCGGGAATTCGGCGGCGAGCTGGAAAAAGGACAGCGGGCGTTGGCGCGCCAGCTGTTCATCGAGAAACGGCAAGCGGCGCTGATCGCGAATGCCGAGACGGCGGCCGAGAAGCGGGAACGCCAAGCGCGGCTCGCGGTGAGCCGGGGCGAGGATCAGATCGCGAAGCTGGCGCTGCAGGAGAAGCTGCTGGAGGAGAGGAAGCTGGCCGTTTACCGCGAGCAGTACGGCGCGATTCAGGAACAAACGAAGGTGCTGGAGGAGCGCATCGACCAGCTGCAGGCGCAATCGGAGGAATACCAGCACCGCCGGCTGCTGCTCGAATCCCGCGTGAACGTGGCCAGCTCCCTGAAGGAGCTGAACCAGCGCGCCGTGGCGTTTCGGACGGACGGCATCGTCAGAGGATTCGCCCGCGCGGAGGAGCGGGTGCTGCTGATCGAAGCGGAGCTGGAGGCCATGAATCGCTTCAGCGCGCCGGCCAAGCGGTCCGCGCCGCAATATCTCGATCCGACGCTTACCGCGGAGATCGAATCGTCGCTGGCGGCGTTGAAGCAACCGCCGGCGGCAGAGCCGCAGCCGGCAGCGGAGTAGCGGATGTTTCTCGCAACTGCCCTTACCAGCTCCGTGGGGTCCGCTTCAAGACGTTAAATAAGCCTGCACCCCGAATTACCGTCGGCTGACGCCGCGGACGATTCGGGGTGTTTTGTCGTGAGCGATGGATCCTGGCTCCCGCGGCCTTTCCTCATTCTACCGCCGGTTGAATAGCCGCGCTCAACCAGCGCTTGATAGGTTGGCATTGGCCGCGTGTGCTATGCTGAATGTCGACATTGTGTTTCTCCTAAATTTTAGAAGGAGGTTTTAGCGTGTCCACACCCACAAAAAGGACGTACTCCGCATGGTCGAACATCCTGTATTCCATGCGGCTGCACTGGCGGGCAAGACCGCTGACGCTGATGTGCTGCGCGGTCTCGGCGCTTGTCGGCGTCGGGTTTCCCTTCGTCAGCATCCTGATGCCCAAAATCGTCATCGACAACCTGACGGAAGGCGTCGCGCCAAGCGCGTTTATCCTGTCGGTCGGCGGCCTGGCGCTTCTGCTGGCCGCGCTGAGCGGGGCGAAAAGCTACGCCGACCTCATCACCCATGAATCCGTCGGGACGATCAGCATTTTGAAGCATCTTCAAACCATCATGCACAAGCATCTGCACATGGACTACGAGGTGCTGGAAAGCCCGGGATACGCGAAGCTGGGAGAGAAGGCGTGGCGCGCCATGCAAAGCAATCACTCGCCTGCCTCCAACATACCGCGGAACCTGTCGCAGCTCTTGATGAACGTGCTCGGTTTGCTGGCCTACGGAACGGTGATCGGTTCGGTTCATCCCCTTATCCTGCTCCTGCTCGCCGTTTCGGCCGGCATCAACTGGCTTGCGCTGTCTCGCGCCCGCAAGATCGAGCGGAACACGCGGGAAGAGCGGTCCAAGCTGCAAGGCCGGCTCCGATATCTCCAGCAGGCCTCGAAGGAGCCGTCCGGCGGCAAAGACGTGCGGCTCTACGACCTAAGCCGTTTAATTCGCGGCCTCTTTCACAACGTGCTCGGGACCTGCACCGAACAAGAGCGCAAGGTCGCGACGGGCGATATGAAGGCTCAGCTGGCGGATGCGGCGCTCAGCTTGCTCCGCGACGGCGCCGCGTATGCGTTTCTGATCTATTTGGTGATGAACGGCGAGATGACCCTGGGCAATTTCGTGCTCGTCTTTGCCGCCATCGGCGCGTTCGCGGGCTGGTTGTCGGGGATCTTGACGAGCTCCAGCGACCTGATGCGCGCGTTAAGCGAGATGTCGGACATCCGCGGCTACCTGGATGTTCCCGATCTTTCCAATACCGGTGCCGGCCACGAACTGCCGTCCGGCGATCGGCTGCCTCCCGCGATTACGCTGAGCAACGTCGGCTATACCTATCCGGATGCCGGGAAACCGACGCTTAGCGGCATCGATCTGGCGATCGAGCCGGGCGAGCGCATCGCCATCGTCGGGGCGAACGGAGCGGGGAAGACGACGTTGATCAAGCTTTTATGCGGCCTTTATCGGCCTACGCGCGGCGAGATCGCGCTCGGCGGCGTCGACGTGACGCGCTACAACCGGGACGCGTATTTTACGCTCTTCTCGACGGTATTCCAGGATATTCATCTCTTCTGCTGCGATATCGCCGGCAATGTCTCGCAGCAGCCCCCGGATCGGACGGATGACGCGAACGTAGCGAAAAGCCTGGTCATGGCCGGATTGATGGAGAAGGTAAGCGGGCTGGAGAAGGGGGCATCGACGCTGCTCGTCCGCCGGGTCCACGCCGACGCCATCGAGCTCTCCGGCGGCGAGAAGCAGAAGCTGGCGCTGGCGCGCGCGCTGTATAAAGACGCGCCGGTCATCATCTTGGACGAACCCACGGCCGCGCTCGACCCCATCGCCGAGAGCGAGATCTACCAGCGTTACGCCGAGCTGACCGCGGGCCGTACCTCGATTTATATTTCCCACCGGCTGGCGAGCACGCGATTCTGCGACCGGATTCTGCTCATGGACGGCGGCCGCATCGCCGAGTGCGGCACCCACGACGAGCTGATGCGCGCCGGCGGGAAGTATGCCGAGATGTTCCGCGTGCAGGCTCACTATTATAAGGACGGGGAGGTTGCCGACCATGAAGAAGCGTTCCATCTGGCATAATCTGCGCCGCGGATACGGCATTGTTCATCGCTTGACGCCCGCCTACATCCCGCTGACCGTCGTCTCGTCTTTCATTAAGGCGGTTCAGCCGTTGACGGTGCTCTACTTGTCCGCCCGGATCATCAACGAGCTGGCCGGCGGGCGCGACGCCGGGCGCATCGCGCTGTATGCCGCGCTTGCCGTCGGATTGGCATTTGCCGGTTCGGCGATCCAGGCCGCGGCGACGCGCCGGATCACGACCTTGAACAGCACGTTGTGGACGCGGTTCTACTTTTTCCTGGGCAAGCGCTATATGGAGCTGAATTACGATCAAGTGGAGGATGCAAGGAATAACGAACGGTTGGCGGATATCGAAGCCAAGACGAACGGCAACGGCCTCGGGATCCTGCGCCTGCACTATAGTCTGCCGGAGCTGCTGCAAGCCCTGTTCGAACTGGCGGGATCGATCCTTCTGTGTTTCGGGATGTTTACCGTCGCTTCTTCCTTCGAGCACGCGTTTATCACCTCTCCGCTCGCCACCGGCTTGCTGATTCTTCTGATCCTGCTCAACCTTCCTTTCACCTATGCGCTGAAGAAGCGGGAGGAGCGGATTCAAAAGAAGGTGTTCGAGGAAAATCCGAAGTCGAATACGTACGTGCATTTCTTCAACGAATACATGCAGTCCAAAAACGCCGCCAAGGACATTCGCCTCTATAAGCAGGCGCAGGCGATCGAGGATCACTACAATCAATCGGTCGGCGCGGAGTTCTGGTACCGGATCTTCGACTTGTTCGGCAAGAACAACGCCTTGTCGGCGGCGATGAATGCCGTGCTGGGCGGCTGCGTCTATCTCTTCATCGGGCTGCGCGCGCTCTACGGCATGTTTCCCTTGGGCAGCGTGGTGCAATATATCGGCGCGGTGACGGGCGCCGTCGGCGCGCTGGCCAAACTGGTCTCGGTGCTCGGCAATTATATGACGAACAATCCGTATCTCAGCCTCGCGTTCGATTACCTCGACCTGCCGGACCACCTGCGGCAAAGCAAGGGCAGCCGGCCGATTCCGCAAGAAGGACTGGAATTCGAGTTTCGCGGCGTGTCGTTCAAGTACCCCGGGTCCGACGACTACGCCATCAAGCATCTCAGCATGACGCTGACGATCGGCGAACGGCTGGCCGTCGTGGGGCTGAACGGCAGCGGCAAGACGACGATGATCAAGCTCCTGTGCCGGCTCTATGAACCGACGGAAGGCGTAATTACGTTAAACGGCGTGGACATTCGGGATTACGACTATGCGGCGTATATGGGCGCGTTCAGCGTCGTGTTTCAAGACTTTAAGCTGTACGCCTTCTCGCTCGGCCACAACGTCTCCGCCTCCGAGCGCTACGACGCCGCAGCGGCGGAGGCATCGCTCGTCATGGCGGGGCTTGGCGACAAGCTGAAGAAACTGCCTCAAGGGCTGCATACTTACTTGCACAAGGATTATTCCGACGAGGGCGTGGAGATTTCGGGAGGCGAGGCGCAGAAGATCGCGCTCGCGAGAGCGTTGTACAAGAACGCGCCGTTCGTCATCCTGGACGAACCGACGGCGGCGCTGGATCCGATCGCGGAGTTCGAGATTTATTCGCGCTTCAATAAGCTCATCGGCGGCAAATCGGCTATCTTCGTCTCGCACCGGCTCTCGTCCTGCCGGTTCTGCCACGACATCGCCGTGTTTCACGAGGGCCGGCTGATTCAACGCGGCTCCCATGACGAGCTCATCGCCGACCGGAGCGGCAAATACGCCGAGCTCTGGAATGCGCAGGCGCAATATTATGTCGGGGCGTGAACTCATACTGATGTCGTTGCTATAATGAATCGTAACCAAGCCAAAACCGAAGGAGTTCATTCGATTGGGAATCTGCATCATTGACTATGATCCGTCTTACGCGATGCCGACGGTTGCGATGTGGCGAGCGAGCAAGCAGCGGGCAATCGGGCAGGAAGCGATCCATTCCTTTGACGACCATGTTTACTTTCTGAATCATATCCTCGTCGCGACGAATAAAGTGCTGCTTGCCATTGAATCGTCCGGTGAGCAAGTGGCAGGCATCCTTGCCTGCAATCCGAATTGGGTGAACCAGCTCTACGTCCATCCGGAGCATCAGGGGAGAGGGATCGGGAAGACGCTTCTCGACCTGGCCAAGCAGCAAGCGGAAGAACGGCTCTGTTTATACACGTTCGAAGTCAATCGGAAGGCCCGGCGATTTTATGAACGGAACGGATTTCGGATCGTGGGAAGAGGACGCGAAAACGAAGAGCAGTTGAAAGATATTCGGTATGAATGGATCAAGCCTTGAGGAAAAAACGGCAAGGCAAACGCAAGGATCGAAGATTATAGGAAAGGAGGCGAGGTTCATGCTATATCTATTCAGCGGGCTGCCGGGCACCGGGAAGTCCACGTTATCTTCGGCGCTTGCCAGAGCGCTTGGGGCTGTCTATCTTCGGGTCGATGTCGTGGAGCATGCCTGCGGGAGACCGGCATCAGCGTCGAAGGACCCGAGGGCTACAACGTGTGTTATGCGGTAGCGCGGCAAAATCTGCGTCTCGGGCTCGACGTGGTTGCCGATACGGTCAATCCGATCCACATCACCCGCCAGGCTTGGCGCAGCGTGGCAGAGTCGCTTGATCAGCCGTATGCGGAGATCGAAGTGATCTGCTCCGACGCGTCCGTACATCGGCATCGAGTCGAGTCTCGCGAAACCGATATTCCCGGCTTTGCGCTGCCCACATGGGAGCAGGTCAGGGCACGACGCTACGAGGCTTGGGATCGGGAACGCCTTGTTATCGATACGGCCCATGCTACGGTCGCCGAAAGTTTAAACGCATTAATGAATCAATTGGATCGACTCGAAAGGGATGCCGATTGAGTGTACGCTCTGATCGCACGCTCGGATCCGCTGCGGCCGGCGTACGGGCCGAGGGCCGCGACAGGCGCGCTAAGCGACCTGTTGCGGCCCTTTTTCGCGGCGGAATTGACAGCGCCGCTAGTCTCGATTAGGTTATCGGAAGGGAATGCGACCGGATTTCGGAGCAGAGAGGAATTCATCATGTCACGGCAGCGCAAATTCCTTTTCACCCTCATTATCCTCTATACCCTGGCAATGCTTTATTTTTTGTTTCTTGCTTTCGGCAGAAGAAGCGCCGGGCAAACCGCCGGCTACACCTTCATCGGGATGCCCGACAGCTTTTATAAGCTGCCAAGTCTGACGGAACCGCTGCATCCGACGCTGATGGCGTTGGTTGATTTTTGCAACGTCGCAGCCTTCATTCCGTACGGCATTCTGATTCCGTTGGTATTCCGAGTCCGCTTTGTCCGATTTATCGCCTTATTCATCGCGTTCATTCTCGTCTGCGAAACCGTGCAGGCGCTGACGCTGCTCGGCAGCTTCGACGTCAACGACGCCATCCAAAATTCGCTTGGCGCCGCGGTCGGCTTCGGCGCGTATAAGCTCGGCGCACGCTCAAAAAACGGTTGGCGCGCGATTGCGGCGACCGCCGTTTCCGGCCCCGGGCCTTAAACCGAATCGCTTCCAAATAAACGGTCAAATCGTCGATCCCCGTTATAATCTGTATCACGTCGTAGGCAAACGTACGAAAACGTACACGTATGCGTGCAAGGAGAAGCTGATTTCTCCTTGCTTTACGGGCTTCCCGACCCATCGGAGGGTACCGGAAGCATCCGGGTTACCGTCGATGGACGCGAGGTGTTGACCGGCTCGGGAGAGGATCAACGCCGCTATCCGGACCTGTTCCCGGCGATGTTCGAGATGCCGCTTGAACCGGGCAGCGTGCTTGCCATAACCATCGAAGGAAGCGAAACGATGTGGGACGTCGGGTATAGGAAGATGCAATATTTCTGGAACTGAGCCAATCGCGATACATACCGCCAAAGCAGCCGGTCATTCCTGACCGGCTATTGTTAATGCTTGGGCGCCGCGTGCAACAATCCCGACACGTTTATTTACAACTTCGAAACAATCGTTTCTATTTTTGGAACAATGATTTGTTACAGTGTTCATGTGATCGATCGAGGGTGCTAGGAACGACGATTGACACGAAAACGGGAATCACAGATAAAAAGGAGAGAATGACATGATTCGAATGATGACCGCAATGAAACTTATCCCGGTGCTGGCCGCCGCCTGCCTGTTCACGGCTTGCGCGGGAGGAGGGAACGAACCGAAAATAACCGTCGTCAACGATGCCGGCAGCCCGGCGGGAGAGCCCGGCGTGTCCGTCGAAAATATCGTCCGCTTGGATCAGGCGGAAATCATGGATTGGGTGGATGAGCACACGATTATCGTCTCGAAGGAAAACGAAGCCTTGGGGAAGATGTCCCTGGCGGAGCTCGCGGATTCGTATCCCCGAAGTCTATATCTGTATGACCTCGATACGCGCGAGTACGCGTTGCTGAAGCAGCAGAAGGATACGTACTTGGGCGGGGCCGTACTGTCGCCCGACAAGAAGCACTTGATCTATGCCGAGTATTCGCTCGGCGATCCCGTCTACGCGGTCATGAATATGGAGACCAAGGACACGTTCCGGTTGACCGGAGCGCCGATCGGAGGAGCCGCCAGCGCCAAATGGGCCGACTCCGCGACGATCGTAGGGACGGCGTATGGCGGAGGCGCGTATCTCGCGACCTTGGACGGCCGGATCACGGCGGTCGGCCAGCTGGATGAGACGGGCTTGCATATCGTGGAGAAGATCGGAGACACGCTCTATTACAACACGCAATCCGATGCGTCGCTCAAGGCGCTGAACGTCGCGACCAAGGAGACGTCGGGCTTGAACCTCGACAACGTGACGAACGTCCTGCCTTCGCCGGACGGCCGCCAGCTGCTGGTGCTGCAAGTCAACGGCTCCCGAACGACCCTCAAGCTCTGCGACAAGAGCGGGAAAGTCCAGCGGACGATCGCCGAGGGGACGGAGTCGAGCGGCATCTCGTGGTCGCCGGATCAACGCGTCATCGCCTACGGCCTGAAAGCCGACGCGAGCGGCGCGGCCGTCAAAGGTCTCTATCTGTACGATATGCTGGCCGACAAGTCCACCCGGATCGCCGTCGACGTCGAACCGGTCACCAGCGCGTGGAGTCCTTCCGGCGAGCGTCTCGTCTATGCGGAATGGAACGGGAAGCCGTACCGGAGCGGCATCGTCGACATCGATTATTCCTTGCGGCGTTAACCGCGGCCGCATGAAGCCGGCCCGTCCGTCGCCCTCGCAGGCGGCGGACGGGCCGGCTTTTGCGCGCCTTACGAAGCCGAGGTTCCATAGGCAGGGAAAACGAGGCGGAACAAGGTGCCTTCCGAATCGGTGCGGACGAGCGCGATCGAGCCGCCTTGCGATTCCGCGTATTTCTTCTCGAATCCGGCGCTCGCGGCGTCGGACGGCATCCGGCAGACGCTGGACCTCGCGCTCCGCGGCAAAACCGCCTATCTGATCGAGAACGACTCGTTCTATTACTTTGCCCCGTTGCGAATCGGCAGCGGGCAGGTCGGCGTCATTCGGTTCTATGATTCCTTTCGGGTTTGAAGAGCGGCAATCTGTCGAGGGCCGCGTCTCCGCGATGGACGACTTCGACGAGATAGCCTTCTCGTTGCAGCGCATAGGCGATGGCCTCCGCGATTTTTTTTCGTCTTCGATAACCATGATTTTGTCGCTCATTGAAATTCCTTTCGTTCTTTAAATCGTACCGTCTCCCGTTTATCTTACCATAGTCGCAGGTTGCTTTTACGCCTAAAGAGCGCGGGAAGCGAATAACGAAATGGATTATAACTGAATGAGTTGCAATCATCAATCCAAGGGACGGCAACTTGATTGTCAACCGCGATTAACTTCCGCATCGGAGGGAACCGGCGCGAGGCGACTCAAGCATAGCCGCTCCAGATAAAGGGGACGCTGGAGGGATGCAGGGGATCATGCATGCGATCGATCATCCTCATAGAAAGGCCCCCATTGATCGCCGATCGCGGAACCCCTAGTATGGGTTTAACGACATCTTAGGAGGTTATGAATCATGACAACGTCAATCGCAGACATTAAAATTCCCGACAGCAAGCTGGCCGTCGAAGCGGCCGAACTCTTGCGCGAGCACGGCGACGATCTGCTGTGGAACCATTCGAACCGGGTATTCGTGTTCGCGTCGCTTCAAGGCAACCTGCAGCAGACGAAGTACGACCCGGAATTGCTTTATATCAGTTCCCTCTTCCACGATTTGGGATTGACGCCCGCGTTCCGCAGCCCGGACAAGCGTTTCGAAGTCGACGGCGCGAATGCCGCGCGCGATTTCCTGCGAAGCCGCGGCGTTCCGGAGGAATCGGTCCGGCTGGTGTGGGATGCCGTGGCCCTGCACACGTCGATCGGCATCGTCGAGTATAAAGAAGCCGAAGCGGCGCTCATGAATTTCGGCGTCGCCTACGACGTCGTCGGGAAGGACTTCGATCTCATTTCGGACGACGTTCGCCAGCAAATCGTACAAGCGTTCCCGCGCAACCATTTTAAACAGAACATTCTGAACGCCTTCTTGGAAGGCTTCAGGCATAAACCGGAGACGACGTACGGCACGATTAACGCCGACATCTGCGAATTGCTCCTGCCGGGCTACCAGCGTCCTAACTTTTGCCATCACGTGCTTCATTCCAGATGGGAAGAATAACGGGAGGCCGCGCTCATGACGAATCGAAATCCTCTTGCGCGCCAGACGCCGCTTCATACGGGATTCGGGCCTCGAACGACGGCCAAGGAAGCCCTGGACGGCCGGGATTTGACCGGTAAAGTCGCGATCGTGACGGGGGGCTATGCCGGGCTTGGGCTGGAAGCCGTCAAGGCGCTTGCTTCAGCCGGCGCGACGGTTATCGTGCCCGCCCGTACGCCGGCAAAAGCGCAGGCCGCCTTAAGCGGCATTCCGGGCGTAGAGCTGGAGCGGTTGGAGCTCATGGACCCCGGCTCCATCGACGCGTTTGCCGAGCGATTCCTCGCCGGCGGCCGTCCGCTGCATATTCTTATCCATTCCGCGGGCATTATGGCGACGCCGCCGATGCGCGATTCCCGGGGCTACGAAAGCCAGCTTGCGACGAACCATCTGGGCCACTTTCAGCTGGCCGCGCGGTTGTGGCCGGCGCTGAAGAAGGCGGGAGGCGCCAGGATCGTATCGGTCTCGTCCCGCGGGCATCAGCTCGGCGGCTTTGACTTCGAAGACCCCAACTTCACGGCGCGGGACTACGAGCGGTGGGCTGCGTACGCGCAATCGAAGACGGCGAACGCCTTGTTCGCGGTGGCGATGGACAAGCGCGGAGAACGGCATGGCGTACGCGCCTTCGCCGCTCATCCGGGCACGATCATCACGAATTTGAGCCGTTACATGACCGAGGACGAATTGCGGGGCATCAGCGCGTTGAACGAGCGGGGAGAGCGCGTCTTATTAACGTACGACGACGAATTCAAGACGATCGAAGAAGGCGCGGCCACATTGGTGTGGTGCGCGGTTCATGCGCAGCTCGACGGAAAGGGCGGCGTCTATTGCGAGAACGGGGACATCGCCGTCCTAACGTCCGCGCCTTTCACGCCCGGGGTATACGAACGGGCCGTGAACGACGAGGACGCCGAACGGCTGTGGACGTTGAGCGAGCGATTAACCGGCGTGCCGTTCGTCGTTTGAGCGGCAGCGTTCAAGCGATTCATATGGTTCGTTCCGTTCATCGAACGGAATTAAAAAAGGATGAAGCGAACGCCGCTTCATCCTTTTTCTTTTCCCTTCGGAGCAGGAATTAATTCTTTACGTAGACCCGGAAATAATCGAGGCTGAACTTCGCCGGGAACGAGGCGGCGGTCGGATTGCTGTTCGGGCTGCCGCCGATCGCCAGGTTGATCAGCACTTGCGGCGCAGGGCCGAACCAAGCGAAGTTGGAGCCTTTGACCATCGTGCCGTCGACCCACTTCTGGATTTCGCCTTCCTGCCAGACGAGCGAGTACGTATGGTAATCGGCCGAGAAGTCGGTGCCCGGATGCCAGACCCATTGATTCGTCATGATGTTGTAGTAATTGTCGCCGACGCCGGAGCCGTGATCGTAGCCGGTCCAGTCGTAGTGGTTCTGCGTCGGGGAGTTGAAGAATTCGAAGATGTCGATTTCGGACGCGGTCGAGCCCGTTCCGCCGGGCGAGTACATCCAGAAGGCCGGCCAGGTGCCGACGCCGTTCGGGATCTTGGCGCGCAGCTGGAAGACGTACGTCTTGCCGTTCGATGGATAGAACGTCTCCTTCGTGGTAATCTGCCCGCTGCTGATGCCGCCGTCATAGACGCCGCCAAGATTCGCGACGGCCGTCAAGTCGAGCGAATTGGCGGTCAGCGCGTGATTCGTCGCATTGATCGGCTGGTAGCGCTGCCATTCGCTGTTGATGACCGTCGTGCCCGCGATGCCGTAGGCATTGAAATTGGTCGAGAGGGCGGCCAGGCTGTTCACGTTGCGCGAGGTGCCGAACGAATAGTCTTTGTAGAGCGTATAGCCGGCCAGGCTCGGGCCTTCGGCCGAGACCGGCGTCGTGCCGTCGGAGACGATCAGCTGCGGCGCGTTGGCGCCTTCCTTGGACGCGAAAGCGACCTCGCTTCCGGCCGTGGCCTTCAAAACGACCGAGTACGTGCCGTTCGCCGTGACGAGCGCGTTCACGCGGAACGAATACGTCGTGCCGGCAACGAAGGTCGTGTTTTTGGCATCCAGCAGCGTGCCGACGGCGGGCTGATTATTCCAGGCCAGGCTGGACTCCGTCCACGTGGTGTTGCCCGTTCCCGCGTAAGCGCCCACCGTTGCCGTCCCGCCGGCGACGCAGGTTACCTTCAGGATCGCGTCCTGAATCGTGCCCGCGCCTCCGGCCGAGAACTTCAAATACGCTTTCTTATCCTGCGAGCCGTAGACGGACAAGCTCGTCGCGGAGCTGCCCATGAACGTCGTGCCCCACATCCAGGCATCGTCGGAAGCGGTGAAGGAGAGCGATTTGGCGTTGGCATCGTTGCCGAAAGCGATGAACAGCACGGCCGCCATGACGGCCGCCATGAAGAGCTGAAACGCAGGCTTCAACCTGTTGGTCATGTCAATTCCTCCTATTCGAGATGGATAATCGCCGAACGGTTGCGCAAGTTCGCCTCCTTTCCGAAGTCGAATGCTCGCTGGTCGACCATGATGCCATGAACGGGAAGCACGTCTAGTGTATACGAAGCGGGGCGGAGAAGCAGCGATATAATGTGACTTTCTTGACGTTTTTGATACAACATGGAAGGCGCGGGCCGCCGCATTCAGGCAGCCTGTTTGCGCTGGGGAACATAGGCAAGCTACCATCCCGCCAGGCAGGGCGGCTTCCGTTAAACAACCTTGAATAATCCATACGATTCCGTTATAGGTATAACTGAATATTGCTGTTATAATGCTTTATTAGGTTCATCCTTTTTAGGAGCTAAACGCCTCAAGCTGGAGGATAAAATGGGATCTCATATCAAGGATCACAGTCTGTTCATACGTGCATTCGAGACCTCTCCGATCGGAATGGCTTTATTGGCCGCGGATGGCAGCGTGTTGATGACCAACCCGTCTTTATGCCGTATGTTAGGCTATAACGAGAGCGAATTAATCAAGCTTGGCGTTTCCTCCGGCACCCATCCTGACGATTTAGAGGCGGATCGGCGTTTATGGCGTCAATTGGTACGGGGCGAAAGGGATGGGTATCGGCTCGAAAAACGATATGTGCATCAATCCGGGTCCGTCGCGTGGGGTGATCTGCGCGTGACGGTAGAAAGGAATTTCCAGGGAATCGCCGGGGATGACCTATTCATTGCCCATCTCATCGATATCACCGAACAAAAAAGGAAGGAAGAAGAGTTCAAGAAGATCGAAGAGCTGCACAACCTGATATCCGAACATTCGCAAGACGTGATTTTGCGTTTAACGCCCGAAGGAATGATTTCCTATGTCTCGCCCGCCATCCGAGGCCAGCTCGGCTATGAGCCGGAAGAACTGATCGGGCAATATGCCTATGAGTATTGGCATCCGGAAGATCGGAAAGGCGGCTGGCTAAGGCGGGGGAATACGGATCAAGCGGATAGTCGGATCTTCGTCTATCGTCTTCGGCATAAGAACGGCCATTATATCTGGCAAGAAGCGCATTCCAAAAAAATAAGGAACGCGGCGGGCGACATTCAACACGTGATCAGCATGGGGCGCGATATTACGGAACGGGTGCATGCCGAAGCATTAATCCGCAGATCGGAGAAGCTGTCCGTCATCGGCGAACTCGCGGCCGGGATCGCCCATGAAATTCGAAATCCCTTGACCAGCCTGCGCGGATTTGTGCAGTTGTACCGGAAAGAGGATCTTGAGGGCACAAAAAAACCGCGCAACGATGTCATGCTGGCGGAAATCGATCGCATTAACGAAATCGTGAGCGAGCTATTGGTGCTGGCGAAACCTTCCAACGAGGTCTATGAGCTGCGGGACGTAGCGTCGATATTCAATCACGTGACGCGATTATTCGAAGGGCAGGCAAACCTGTACAACGTGCAAATCAAGAAGGAGCTGGATCCCGATATTCCGCTTATTCTGTGTCAAAGCAGCATCAATCAAGTCTTTATCAACGTGCTGAAGAATGCCATCGAATCCATGCCCGCCGGCGGAGAAGTGACCATAACCGCCAAACGAACGCACGATCACCTGACCATTCGAATCCAAGACGCGGGGTACGGCATCCCGCAGGAGGAAATCACGAAGATCGGCAACCCGTTTTATACGACGAAGGAAACGGGAACGGGGCTCGGATTGATGGTATCCATGCGGATCGTTCAAAATCATCGGGGGACGATGCGCATCGAAAGCAAGGTGGAGAAAGGGACGGTGGTGGAAGTCGTTTTGCCGATTTCTTTCGAATAGATGCCGCCGCTCCGGGGGATAACACGACCGTCATACGCGATGACCGTTCATTCCTGCCAGCGTAATCATTGCCCTGGCAAGACGCGAAGGAGGATAACCATGAAAGCCATTCTTGTAGACGATCAAACGAAGCAGCTGTACCTCGGAGAAGCCGGCGAGCCGTCCGTGTCCGCCGGCGAGCTGCTCGTCTCCGTCAAAGCGACCGCCCTCAATCGGGCGGACCTGCTGCAAAAACGCGGGTTGTACCCGCCTCCGCCGGGCGCGTCCGAGATCTTGGGGCTCGAAATGGCGGGGGTTGTCGAAAAAGCCGGCGCCGACGTGAAGGGCTGGGAGCCGGGAGACCGCGTGTTCGGGCTGCTGCCGGGAGGCGGGTACGCGGAACGGGTCGCCATCCCGGCCGGCATGGCGATGCGGATTCCGGACCATTTGTCGTTCGAACAAGCGGCCGCGATTCCGGAAGTATTCCTAACCGCTTATCTGAATCTGTTCGTGCTCGGAGGCTTGCGGGAGGGCCATGACGTATTGATCCATGCGGGAGCAAGCGGGGTCGGTACCGCGGCCATTCAGCTCGTGCGCGAGGCGGGCGCCGCATCGATCGTCACCGCCGGCACGCGGGAGAAGCGCGACGCGTGTCTGGCGCTCGGCGCCGGTCTGGCGATCGATTACACCGCGGGCCCGTTCGTCCAAGCCGTGCAAGAAGCAACCGATGGCCGCGGCGCGAACCTCATCATGGATTTCATCGGCGCCCCGTATTGGCAGCAAAATATGGCGTCGCTTGCGACGGACGGCAAATTGATCGTGATCGGTACGATGGGCGGAAGCAAAGTAAGCGAGCTCGATCTGGGCTTCATGCTGCGGAAACGGCTGCAGGTCATCGGCACGGCGCTGCGTTCCCAACCGGTATCGGCCAAGATCAAGCTCACCGAGCAGTTCGCCCGCTTCGCGATGCCGCGTTTTGCGGACGGACGCCTGAAGCCGATCGTCGACACCGTATGGGCGCGGGACCAAGCGAACGAAGCCCATGCGAGGATGGAAAAGAATCAAAATACCGGTAAAATCATTCTTCGCATCCAAGAATAGGCGCCGGCAAACAACATCTCTTCGAGGTGTTGTTTTTTTTATGCGATCGCCTTCGGAATATCGCGACATTTTGATTACAAGTCGGCGAAGTTTTGGTCACATCCCTGCCTTATATTGTTAAGCGGGACAACCGCGCGATGCGCGCAAGCTTGCTCCCGGAAAGGGGTTTTACGATGAAGGGTAAGGGATTGTTCATCGCGCTCGGTCTGATCGTGCTCGCGCTCTCCGCGTGCGCCGGCAATCACGCAGGCGGCGGCACGCCTTCCACGACCGGTCAAGGCGCCGGGAATAACGCCGGAGGAGGAGACGTGAAGGAAGGAAGCGGACAAGTCCCCGCGAAGGCTGCGAACGACGGGGACGGGGGGCAGAAGGAAGGCGGCGGCGAGCCGTCCGGTCCGGTGAAGCTCGTCTTCGCCACGGTCAATCCGAGCGCGCAGCTGAAGGCATCCGTGAAGAAGTACGAATCGCTGCATCCGAATACGACGATCGAGCTGACGTATACCCAGACCGAATTCAAGGATATCGATTCCCAGGAAGCGAATATCGAGAAATACGTGACGACGACCAACGCGGCGATGCTCGCGGGCAAAGGCCCCGATCTGCTCGAGCTGGACCTGCTGCCGACGGACAAATACGCCAACCGGCATCTGCTCGTCGATCTGAACGACATGATGAAGCAGGACGCCTCGTTCGACAAGGCCGATTATTTCGCCAACGTGCTGGACAACAGCGAGATCGGCGGAGGGCTGTACGCCATGCCGCTCTCCTTCTATCTGAACGGACTCATCGGCGACTCGGACGCGATTCAGAAGACCGGCTTGCAGATCGACGACAAGAACTGGACATGGGACGACTTCTCGGAGATCGCGAAGCAGCTGACGCAGAAGGGCGGCAATAAGACGGTGCTTCTCAGCAGCATGGCGTACATGCTCGACGAGATGTTCGGCGAGAATTACCCCCTGTACGTCGATGAGGCAAGCCGTAAAGCGAAGTTCGATTCGCCGGCGTTCACGGGCATGCTGCAGCGGATCAAGACGATGTTCGACGAAGGGATCGCCAAGCAGGTCGATCGCGGCGTCGGCAAAGGATCGATCGACACCTACTTCCAAGAGATCCCCATTCAGTCGATGGCCGATTATTTGTTTTCCATGGATTCCTTCGACGGACATGCCAAGCTCTATGCGAAGCCGCATGCGCCGGAGCTGGGAGCGGGGGGCTACTTCCAGGCGAACCAGACCGTCGGCATCAACGCCGGCTCGCCCTTCAAGGCGCAAGCCTGGAAGTTCATCGCCTTCCTCGCGGCCGAGGAGGCGGCGACCGTTCCCGCGGATAACACCGCCTCCAGCTACTCGATCAGCGATATCTCCTTTGCCGGCTTCCCGATCAGCCGGGTCGCCTACGACAAGCAGGCCGAGCAGTTTCGCAAGGCGGGGACGCTCAGCACCTTGCCGAACGGTCCCGCCGACGGCATGACCGTCAAAGCCGACGGAGCGCTGCTCGACCAGTTCGGCGACTACTTGACGGGCGCGGTTCACGCGGTCGGCAAACGGTCCCGGGTCGGCGAGATCGTCTCCGAAGAGGGCGAATCCTTCTTCAAGGGCCAGAAATCGGCGGAGGACGTCGCCAAGCTGATTCAGAACAAGGTCGATCTGTATCTCAATGAATGAGAACGCGAGCGCAGGCGCCACGCTCGAGATGCCAAGTATCGCGGGCGCTCGGGGGTTTTCGCTGTAAGGCTGGGTATTCACCGCGTTCCCCTTCATGCAGGCGGTCACGATCCCGATTTACGGGTTCGGTAACGGCCGGGATAACGGAGGACCTCCCCTTTGTGATAAAATGGCGTTATCTCGAACAAACGGAGGACAATGCGGTGACGATCGGATCTCAAAACGACGTGGACGGTCTGAAGGAAATCGGCAAAATCGTGGCCATGACGATACGCGAAATGAAACGACGCGTACGTCCGGGAATGACGACGCGGGAATTGGATGCAATCGGAGGGCAGATCTTGGATCAGCATGGAGCCGTGTCCGCGCCGAGATCAACGTATCAATTTCCCGGTCATACGTGCATCAGCGTAAACCATGAAATCGCCCATGGCATACCGGGGGACCGCAAAATTCAACCGGGCGATTTAATCAACATCGACGTCTCGGCCGAGCTTGGCGGGTATTTCGCGGATGCGGGGCACTCGTTTCCATTGGCTCCGTACGATCCGGCATTAACGCGCCTCTGCCAATACGCGCACGATACGATGATGAAGGTGATTGCTTCCCTCAGGCACGGCGTGAAATTGAACGAAATCGGCAGGATGATTCAAAGCGAGGCGCAAAAGGGCGGCTATAACGTGATTAAGAATCTGTGCAGTCACGGGATCGGCCGATCCCTGCACGAGGCTCCTCAAGAAATTCTTCCCTATTATAACAAGCATGATAAGCGCGTCCTGAAAGAAGGCATGGTCATTACGATCGAGCCGTTCTTATCCACCGGCGCCGGTTATGCCGTCGAACGGCAGGACGGATGGACGATGGGCGTGCCCGACAATAGCTTCGTGGCCCAGCATGAGCATACGATCATCCTTACAAAGCATCAGCCCGTGATCGTGACCGTCGCTTAGACGCGCAAGGACTGCCGCGAACGCCCAACGGAGCCATAATCGCAGCCGATCAATCGATCGGCTGCTTTTGTCGATGAGGCATAGCTTTCCGATTCGAGGGCAGAATACGTCCTAAAAATGGGGATAGGTCCGGGCTTCCGCATCGCGGCCGTGCGCGATAAGCGCGGCTAAGCGGGATCGCCGCAGAACTTCCCGATGGCAGTTAGAACAATCGACGAAGTGGAGAACGCCTTATGAAATGGTTATGGATTACGGGCCTTATGCGGCTCTTGCAGCCGGGCATCGACGACGGGCAGCCCGACGAACAGTTATCCGTGGGGCTCCGCGGGCAGAACGCCGTCGTGATTCATCGCGCCGACTACGCGTCGCCCGGGTTCACCATGGTGGACTTGGACAAGTTCGACCGGCTTGTCGAGCAGTTAAAGCGGCGAAGCTATGAAGCGCCCCGCAACGCGATCATCGGCGATCACGGCGGAATCGTAGCCGAACAGCTCGGCTACCGGCTCGACCAGGCGCAGTTTACCGAGAAGTTCTATGCGTACTTCTACGGCACGGGGGCATCCGCGATCGATGCGCCGCTTGCTCCCGTCTATCCGCGGGTGGATCGCGAGCTGCTGGCGGAAATCAAGGAGAAGCCCATCGGCCACTACGCCACGTATTACAACAGCCGCAACAAGAACCGTTCGCATAACATCCGGCTGGCGGCGCAGGCGATCAACAATACGGTCATTTTTCCGGGGGAGACCTTCTCGTTCAACAAAGTCGTCGGCGAGCGCACGAGGGAAAAAGGGTATTTGGAGGCGCCCGTCATCGTGAGAGGCGAATTATCCGAGGGCATCGGCGGCGGGATATGCCAGGTTTCCTCCACGCTGTTCAATGCGAGCGACCGTGCGGGGCTGCAGATCGTGAAGCGCTATTCGCACAGCCGGAGCGTGCCGTACGTGCGCTCGGGCCGCGACGCGACGGTCAGCTGGAACGGGCCCGACTTCGCCTTCGAGAACCAATACAATCAACCGATCCTGATCCGCGCGCTGGCGGTGCCCGGCAAATTGTACGTGTCCATCTATTCCTCCGACGTCATCGAATACAAACCGCGCAACGTGCCCGGCATGACGTTCGGCGAGCTGCCGGAGGAAGTGCCCGCATCGGCGGGCGACGGCGAGCGGCTCCCATGAGCAAGCCGCGTCGAAAATGGGCGGTTTACGGCCGCTCTCGATTCCGCCGGTGTCACACTTCCGCTTCGCCTACAATATGATGAGTCTAGAAATCTAAAGAGGTGAGGCAATGGCAGTCGTAAAAGCCCGGAAACAGGACATCGATATGCTGGCGAGGTTGCTTCGGGCCGAAGCCGAGACCGAAGGCGAGATGGGCATGCTTCTGGTCGGAAATGTCGGCATTAACCGGATAAGAGGGAATTGCTCCGATTTTAAAGGCATTCGCACGATTCCTCAAATGATCAATCAGCCGCATGCGTTCGAAGCGCTGCAGCATGGGTTGTATTATCAAGGCGCGAGAGACAGGGAGCGCCGTCTGGCGCAGCGCGCCGTGAACGGGGAGCGGAATTGGCCGGCCAAATTCTCCCTCTGGTATTTCCGTCCGGGTTCGTTCGAGAATCCCGGGCCGTGTCCGCCGACATGGTATGATCAGCCGTTCGCGGGACGATGGAAGAAGCACTGTTTCTATGAACCGACCGGCGAGGAATGCGAAAACGTATATAATACGTTTTAATTTGCAAAACGTTAAAGCGCGTGCGCTCGGCTTAACGGCAACGGGACGAGAACATCCGCGCCATGCGAAAACCGCGTTTGAGCGGTTTTTCTTTTGCCGCTTCAGGCAGCCGTCCGGAATGGATCGGCTGCCTTTCTTCGCGCTTAGGGGCGTCTTCGTACCGTCCGGAAGCACGATCGCTCAGGTTGGGTTCCGGTACATAAAAAATCGCTTTGGAGCGGATAGGGATATTTCGCTGGAAACCATTGACATAGCCATAATATAAATAGTAATATTATGACTATGAAGAACAAACCCAACAAACCGCAGCGATCGCCGCTGGCTTTAGCGGTGCTCGCCCAGTTAGCCGAAGAACCCATGCACCCTTACAGAATGCAGCAGCTGATCAAAGAAAGAGGAAAGGATGAGGTCATCAACGTCCGTCAGCGTACCGGTATTTATCAAACCATCGACCGGCTGCTCAGAGAGGGGCTCATTTCCGTTCAAGGCACCTTAAGCGAAGGCGGGCGCCCCGACCGAACCATGTACGAATTGACCGAGGCAGGAAGCGAGGCATCGAAGGAATGGCTGCGGGAGATGCTCGCGACCCAATCGCGGGAATTTCCGGATTTTCCCGCGGCCGTCTCGTTTCTCACGCTGCTGGAGCCCGGTGACGTTCTGCGTCAATTCGAGAAGAGGGAAGCCGCGCTTCAAGAAGCCGTCCAACGCATGGATGCGCAGCTCCTGCGGTACAAGGAGACCGTTCCCCGGGTGTTCATGCTGGAGGCGGAATACGGCCGTGCCGTAGCGGGCGCCGAGCTGGAGTGGCTGCGCGCCGTGATCGATGACTTCCGCTCGGGCGAACTGTCCTGGAATGAAGAATGGCTGCGCGAAGTAGCGGAGCGGCTCCGCGGTTCGCAGTAACATGGCCGGGAAATGATCGACGCGGTTCAATAAAAGGGCAACTTCTAAGGAGGCGTTTGGAAGGATGAATGCAACCGTTATGCAATCCCCTGCGACGGCGACGGAACAGAAGACCTTTACGCTCGGTACTGTCCGATCCGGTGACGGCACCCCCATCGGTTATCGGCAATTCGGTCGGGGACCGGGCTTGGTGGTGATTCACGGGGCCAATTTGTCTTCGCAGCACTTCATGACGCTCGCGGAGCGGCTGGCCGACGCGTTCACGGTCTACGTGCCCGATCGCCGGGGACGCGGTCTCAGCGGACCCTTCGGCGAGCCGTACGGAATCCGGAAGGAAGTCGAAGACGTGGAGGCGCTGCTTCAGCAAACGGGTGCCCGCTATGTCTTCGGGATCAGCTCGGGCGGTCTCATCGCCCTCGAAGCGGCGCTCGCCTTGCCGGCGATACGCAAGGTTGCCCTCTACGAACCCGCGCTGCTGATGGACGCGAAGCGGACGGAATGGTTGGCCCGTTACGACGAAGAGATGGCCCGGGGCAAGACGGCCGCCGCGCTCGTCACGTGCTTGAAAGGCCTGCGGCTCGGCGGGGCGGTGCTGAACGCCATCCCTCGGCGGCTGCTCGAGTCCATGACGAATAAGATGATGGCGGCGGAGGACAAGAAAGCAAAGGCGGGCGACGTCACGATGCGCATGCTGGCTCCGACGCTCCATTATGACGGGCGGCTGCTGGCGGAAATGACCGGAAAGCTGGACCGGTTCAAGTCCTTGAGCACCGAAACGCTGCTGCTGGGAGGCAGCAAAGGCTTGCCGTACCTGAAGCCCGCGCTCGATGCTTTGGAGCATGCGCTGCCCCGGGCCGCACGGGTGGAAATGCCCGGACTCGATCACGGCGGGGCGTGCGACGTCGGCAATGCCAATCGAGGCGGAAAGCCGGAATTGGTGGCGCAAGAGCTAAGACGGTTCTTTGCGTAAGCGTACAGGCATAAATCGATTGCAGGAGACGGAAGAGCCGCGCGCAGCGCGGCTCTTTTTCATGTTATCGCTTGAGGAGGATGACGTGTTCGTACATCATCATAGTCATTTTGTATATGATCATATGCAAATTGACTATGATTATGTATAATTCCAATGTGGAGGTGATACGGTGGGTGAATTACGCAACCGCGTCCGGGAGCTTAGGGCCCGCGACCGACTGTCGCAGAACGACCTCGCCCAATTGATCGGCGCGTCCCGGCAAACGATTGCCCTGATCGAAAGAGGGGATTACGCGCCTTCGATCGTCATGTGTTTGAAGATCGCGGCCGTCTTTCGCGCGCAAGTGGAGTCAATCTTTTACCTGGAGGGGGAAGGGGAGCACCATGAACCATAAATCGAACAAACTATCCGTGCTTTACTTGCTATTCATGATGGCCGTCGGAGGCGTTGGCGGGTTTGTGCTGACCAGCGATTCGATTCCGCGTCCCGACCATGTAACCTTTAGGCCCGGGTTCGTGTACGATTACGATATGATCTTCGGGATCATCGGCATCGCGTGCCTCCTCTTCACGATATGGAGCATCGCCGGAATCGCGCGGTTATCTTCCAAGCCGGGCGACGAAACCCCGATGCCGGAGGAGGAAGAACCGCCTGCGAGCGAGCTTGCGGTCGGCAAGCTGCTCAAGATCAGCGCGTTCAATCTGATGACGGCCTTTCTGTGGTTCGCGCTTTGCTTCGCCTATCTCGCCAGCAGGGAAGCACAGGCCAGCGGTCAAGAAGCCTTCCTGATCGCGAACCTGCTAAGCGCCGTCGCGTTCGTCTTGGCAGCGGTCCTCCTGCAAGCCATCGTCATTCGCCGTTATAACCGTCTGTTTCCGGATCGCTCGATCGATATGCGCTCGAGAACCGCGCAGCGCGAGCTGTTCGACAAGCTGGATGAAGCGGAGCGATTCATCGTCTACCGGTCCGCCTACAGTTCCTTCAAGGCTGTCGATCGGCTGATCATCGGCGGCATTCTGTTCTTCGTCCTCTATTCCTTTTTGTACGCGTTTACGCCGCTGCCCATCATCGTCCTCGCCGTCATCGCCATCGTCCAGAAGGCCGTATATTATCGCGAAGCAAGCAAACGGGGCAAAAAGCAGTAGGCCTGGCGAGACTGCTCTCATCCTGTATCGCTAATCCAAGAGATCGCGTTGAGCGGTCTTTTTTTGTTGCGTCTGCCTGCAGTCTTGGCCGGGATCCGAAGCCGGGGCGAACCGACGCATCGGCGGAAAGGCTGCCGCGCGCGTCGCGAGGTAATAGAACCCCCGCGATTGGAATAAATTTCATAGTGGACAAGGTCGGGCGGTTATCCGTCATCGAACGGAAGCGCGGAAGCGGGGGGGAGATCGGAATGTGGAGCCGGGTGCTGCCGAGGAAGACGTATGTCCGCCTGTTTTTATACGCCTGCATGGCCGTTTGCGTCCTTACCCTGGCGTTCACGATGTACTTAAGCCGGTTGTTCGTGCAAAGCACGATGAACGAAATCGACGCGTCCAATCGGGACAAAATGCAGCAGGTCGTGCAAACGTCGGAATTCACGCTGCAAAAACTGCGCCAGTTCGCGCTTCGGGTGTATTCGGAAGAAAACATCGCGCTCTGGCTGAACATGACCCCGGACCGGTATTCCCCGTTGTCGTTGTACAAGGCGGCCGCCAGCGTGAGGGAATTCGCGAACAGCGAGCCGTTTATCCAAAGCATCAGCTTGTTCAATTTCAAGATGAATCAAATCTACGCCTCGTCGGATGCCGGTCTCTATACGCTGCAAGATTACTTCGACCCCGCGATGGTCGACGCGATCCAAAACGAAGGGACGACGCCGTACCTGCAGTTCTTCGATCATGCCGTTCAGGGCAAATCGTATCTCGCGCTTGTCGTGCCGGCAGCAGCCGGGCCGAACCGGAATTACAGCGGGTACGTATCGATCCTCTTCAGCAAGCCGCTGCTGAACGAGCATATGCTCCAAATCTCCGGGCGGGACCAGAACAAGCTGATCGTCGAGAACGCGGACCGTGCGTTCATTCTCGGCAATGCGGACGCGGAGCTGGCGTCGGCGCTGGCGAAGGCCGAGCGGCCCGCATCGGACGCGCCGAGCCGGAAATGGACCGGCGGCGGAGGCACCTGGTCGATCCAAACGGCGGAATTGCCGATCGAAGGCTGGAAGGTATACTTGCTGTCGCCGATCTCGGCATGGCAAGCCAAAATCGATCGCATCCGCTTCGACATCATCGCCGCTTCCGTCGTCCTTGTCTTTGCGCTGCTGTTGTTTCTGTATTGGCAATCGTATCGCCGGTTGAAGCCGATCAGCGACTTGACGGCGCGGCTTCAATCCAAGCTGGGACCCGAGGAGCCGACCGCGCAAGCGGGAAATGGCGGCAACGAGATCGCCTGGCTCGATTCCCGCTTCGATACGCTGGTCGGCCGGCTCGAACAGCAGGATATCTCCCTGAAGAGCAGCAAGGCGCTGATCAAGGACGATCTCTTGCGGCAATGGATCCTCGGCTCCAAAGCTTCCGGCCCGGCGGCGCAGTATATCCGGCATCAGACCGGGATTCTTCGGGAAGGTGCATTCCGTATCGCGGTGATCCGTCTGGAATCGTACGGCAGGTTCACGGAAAGCTACGATTTCGCGTCGCGCAAGCTGCTGCGATACGCGCTCGGGAACATGATGGCGGAGGTGCTGGCCACTCACGATTTCGCCGCGGAAACGGTCGATTTCGGCTCCGATCACATCGTGGCGCTGATCGCCGCTTCCGCCGCGGACGAAGAAAGCCGCGTCCTGGAAGCGATGAAGGACGTGCGCGCTCAAATCAAGCGCTGGCTCAAGCTGGATCTGCAGGCGGCGGTCGGCCCCGCGCTTGACGAAGGGGCCAATCTCCAACCGGTCTACGACCGCGTATACGAATTGACGCTGCTGGCTTTCCTGAGCGACGAGGACCGGGTATTCGCCATGGACGATCTGGAGCGGTATCGGGCGGAGGAAGGAAGCGGCCCGGACGAACGGCTGCTGAAGCAAGCCATTCATGCCGTACGCCTTCGGAACGCGGACGCGCTGGCATCCGATCTGGACAGCCTTACCCGGCATATGCAGGGGCTTGGCTACGAAGAATGCAAGCTGCAGCTGACCCATATCATTTATTCGCTTATGAAGAGCTTCAAGAACGCAGGTACGTTGCAAGGCATGAAGAGCATCCATGCGTTCCTGGGGCGATTCTCCACCATCGGCGAAGTGAAGGCCTGGCTGCTGCAGGAGCTGCTGCAAATGATGGATCGGGAGCGACCGCGCAGCGGCTCGGCGCGGAAGGAAGAGTTCGTCTCCGAAATGGTCGAATTCGTGCGCAATCACCTGCACAATCCGATGCTGTCGGTCGACGATATCGCCGAGCACGTCAACCTGTCCGTCAACTACGTCCGGCAAATCTTCAAAGAGCACTACGCGCTGTCCTTGTCCGACTATATTACGGACCAGCGGATCAAATATGCGATTCACCTGCTTACGACGACCGATTGGACGGTAGCGGATATTACGGAGCAATCCGGATTTCAAACGAAAAGCACCTTTTTCTCGCTGTTCAAGCGGGCCACCGGCATGACGCCGGGTCAATACCGCCAGGAGCAAGCGAAGCCGGAGCGTTGACCGGTCCGAGCATGGCGCGGACGTACCCGGCTCATTCCCATAATCGCTACGGTCTTCTTCCTCAAGATCCGAACCGTTCGATGAATACCGTACTGTACCGAATGCCCGGCAGCCGGGTATGATCGAACACACGAGCCGGACCGGCGGCCCCGCGAAGCTTCGCCTGCCGCATGCCGCAACCGCCGTCCGGCGAATCGATGGGGAGGGGCTAGGCTATGAGATTCGGTAGAAAAGGATTCGTGCTGGCATCGTGCGTGCTCGCGACGGCGTTGACCGCCTGCAGCAACAACGGCAACGGCAACGGCAATGGCGGGACGACGCCGCCCGCCGAAAGCGGCCAAACGCCGGATTCCGGAGAGGGAACCGCCGCGAAAGCGGTGACGCTCAAAATCATGTTTCCCGGTGATCCGCCGGCGAACTGGGACGAAGTCAAGACGGAGATGGAGAACCGGATGGCCGGCTCGCTCAACGTGAAGCTGAACGTCGTGTTCATCCCTTGGTCCGACGTCCGCCAGAAGCGCCAGGTCTCGCTGTCCTCGGCGGAGGACTACGATCTGATCTGGGACAACAGCCCCGTGCAAAATATCGCCGCCGGGCTCTACGAGCCGTTGGACGCGCTGATCGATCAATACGGGCCCGACATCAAGGCCGTCCGCTCCGCCGAGCAGATGGACGCGAACAAGGTGAACGGGAAGCTGTACGCGGTGCCGCTTGAGGTGAATTTCATCCGTCCGTGGACGTTCGTCATCCGCAAGGATATTCGGGAGAAGCTCGGCGTCGGTCCGATCACCAAATACGACGAGCTGATCGACTTCATGTACAAGGTGAAGGAGAAGGAGCCGGGCTTGACGCCCTATATTCCGAACGGCGCCGAGCATATCGGCTTGAAGCTGGCCGGGATGCTCGACCCGACGGCCAATCTGGCGTCCGTGCTCAATTACCCCGGCTTGTACACGAAAGGAAACGACGGCAAAGTCTATAACATTTTCGACGACATGGACCCGCTGATCATGAGCACGTTCGAGCAGAATTACAAGCTGTACCAGGACGGCATCCTGGCGAAGGACGATCTCACGCTGCGCAATTCGGAGTTCGCGAAAGGCAAGGCGGCGGTATCCACCTTCAATGATTTCGGGGTCAACCTCAGCACCCGCACCACGCTGGAAAAATCGGTGCCGGGCGCGACCGCGGAGGCGTTCACGCTGTACAGCCCGGATATGAAGCTGAATTCGACCTACAAGGCGGGCAATTTCATCGCGGTTCCGGTCGTCAGCAAGAACAAGGAGCGCGCCGTTCAGTTTCTCAACTGGCTGAACCAGAAGGACAATTACGATTTGCTGGCGTACGGGATCAAAGGCAAGAACTGGGAAGAGGCGGGCGACGGGCTGTATAAGCCGATCCAGGCGAATCCGTATGCGGGCATTCCGTTCGCGTGGGGCTGGAATCCGAAGCTGGACCGGATCGACGCCAGCTTTCCCGAGGACGTGATCGCGCTGAACAAGTGGCAGCGGGATCCGAGCTATTTTACGCCGGATATTCTGGCTGGCTTCACGTTCGATCCGAGCCCGGTCGCGAACGAGGCGGCGCAGCTGACGAACGCGGGCAGCGAGTTCTACGACCCGATCGTGATGGGCGTGACGGAACCGAACGAAGGGCTAGCGAAGTTTAAAAAGGCGGCGTACGGCGACGTGAAAAAGGTGCAGGCGGAATATCAGAAGCAGCTGGACGCTTATCTGGCAGCCAAGAAGTAAACGGCCGCCGGCCGCCGGAAGGAAGGTTCAGTCTCGGCCTGCGCATCCGTTCGTTCCCTGCGGGAACCGCGGATCGCGGGCCGAGACTTTTTTGGCCGGCGGACGGCCGGACATCGCCGCGGTAGAATCCGTACGGCCGCCAGGAATAACATTCCTACCGCCGCGAGTATGGCCGTTCATACTCATCGTTACTTTCAGGACTGTCTCCGCGCGCGGATGTCGAATACGATGCAGGCAGAGCCTTCGCGAAAGGAGGGAACCGATCATGGGAGTATGGCGCGAGCTCCGCAAGAACAAATGGCTTTACGCCATGGCGCTCCCCGTCGTCATCTACGTGTTCACGTTTTCCTACGTGCCGATGTCGGCCCATCTGCTGGCGTTCAAGCAGTTCATACCCGTAAAAGGGTTGTGGGGCAGCAAGTGGGTCGGACTCGACAATCTCCGGTTTTTTTTCACCGGCCCCGACTGGCTGGGCGTAACGGTGAACACGATCTATCTGAACCTGCTGTTCATGGCAGCCGGCACGGCGTGTTCCTTATGCATCGCGCTGCTGCTGAACGAAATCCGCCATGCGTACTTCAAGAAGGCGACGCAATCCCTGGTCATCTTGCCGCATTTCATCTCCATCGTGGTCGTGAACCTGATGGTCCTGAACTTCTTCAACGGCCAAGACGGCATGATCAATCGGATGTTCGGCCAGTTCGGCGCCGATCCGGTGTATTGGTTCCAGACGCCGGCCGTCTGGCCGGGTCTGCTGACGCTCATCTTCGTCTGGAAAGGCGCGGGATGGGGCTCGATCATCTACTTGGCCACCTTGACCGGCTTCTCGGAGGAATATTACGAAAGCGCGCGAATCGACGGCGCCAATCGCTTGCGGCAGCTCTGGCACATTACGCTTCCCCTGCTGCGGCCGACGATCATCGTGCTTACGCTGCTGGGGCTGGGACGGATCTTTTACGGCGATTTCGGCTTGATCTACGGCATTATCGGCGACAACTCGCTGCTCTTCGATTCGACGGACGTCATCGATACGTATACGTACCGATCGCTCCGGTCGACGAATATGAACAGCTACAGCAATGCCGCCGCGGTCGCGCTGTTTCAATCCGTCATGGGCTTGCTGACGATTCTCTTCTTCAATTGGGTCGTCCGCCGGGTCGACAACGATTCGAAGCTGTTTTAGTTCCGGATAAGGAGGCTTGCCCATGAGGGGGAATCGGTCGCGGCCGGCGAAGCCGCGCGATGCGTCCCAGCTTGCCGTGTCGGCGGTCGCGTACGCGTTCATCGGGGCGTTCGCCTTGCTCTGCTTCATTCCGTTCTGGCTGGTCTATATCGGCTCGTTCACGGCGGAAAGCCAAATCGTGCAAGGGTTCCGCATGTTCCCGACGGCTTTCTCGCTCGATGCCTATCGGTTCCTGTTCGAGGGGAGCCAAGTCTATCGCAGCGGCTTCGTCTCCGTATTCATTACGGTTGCCGGTACGATGGCCGCGGTGCTCATGACGGCGATGTTCGCTTACGTAGCCGCGCATCCGAAGGTCAAATACCGCCATGCGCTGTCCTTCTACATCTATTTCACGATGCTGTTCCCGCCGGGCCTGGTCGGTTATTATTTGCTGATCTCCAACTGGCTCGGCCTGCGGGATTCGCTGCTCGCCTTGCTGCTGCCGCTGTTGTTCTCCGCCTTCAATTCGTTTCTCATGACGTCGTATTTCCGCACGCTGCCGTTTGAACTGAACGAGGCGGCCACGGTGGACGGAGCGCACGAGCTGTACGTTTTTTTCCGGATTATTTGGCCGGTGTCCATGCCCGTGATCGCGACGATCGCGTTGTTCTACGCGCTGTCGTATTGGAACGACTGGTTCAACGCGCTGATGTTCATCGATGATTCGCATCGTCATCCGCTCCAGATGATGCTGCGCAGAATCATATCCAATTCGCAAAACCTGGACTATTTGAACACGAGCGCGAACATTCCCGTCTCCGCAACGGGGGTACAGCTGTCGACGGTGGTCGTCACGATCGGGCCGATGATCTTTTTGTACCCGTGGCTGCAGCGGTATTTCATAAAAGGAATGACGATCGGAGCGGTTAAAGGGTAGGCAAGCGAAAGAGGATTCATTCGTTGATCTTGTTTGGTCTCGGACCATGAGAGGGGGAGTCCGCGATGCGAAGCGGGAAGAAGCGGATTTGGGAATGGGCGGGGAAGCTCCTGTTGGCGCTCGTCCTGTTGGTGCCGGTCGTCACGGTTCATCGGGAATACGCGAAAGCGGAAGGAGAGCCGCTGAAAACCGGAAACTACGTCTATAGTCTGGCTCCGGATGCGGGGCAGCTGCCGGATAAAGGAGCCGCGGGGCTCGTATCCGCGGAGAACGGCGTCATCCTGGACGGCGTGATGACCACGTATGCCGGATGGATGGGAAGCGCGACTTCCGCCGGAACGGTTCAGGTCGTCATCGACCTGCTGAAGGATTATCCGATCGGCGCCATCAACGTCGTCATGAATTCGCCGAACAGTTATTGGGGATTCAAAGAAATCACGGTCAAATACCGGAGCGAAGCGGAGCCGGACGCTTATTATATCGCCGGCAAGTATGCGAGAACGGGCACCGCCCTGAACAACGCGGTCAACCTGCCGATGGACAACAAGGCGGCCCGGTTCATCGTCATCGACATGAAGCGCTCGCAGCCCTATCAGCATATCCCGCTGACGGACGTGCAGATTTATAAAGGGGCGGGCGAAGAAGGCGCGGTGACGAGTCCCGCGTATACGGAGGAGCAGCTGCGGGCCGAGCTGAAGAAGGATGCCTTGATGGCGGATAAGTACGGCCAATGGATCTATGAGACCTGGGACGGCAAGGTGACGTCCGACGACCAGCTCCGGCAGGAATACAAGGCGGAAGCCGGCGCGCTGTCGACCGTGAAGCCGGACCGGAAAAAGTACGACCAATACGGCGGCCTAAGAAGCGGCGGAGCCTATAAAAGCACCGGTTATTTCAGGCTGCAGCAAATCAACGGCAAATGGTGGTTTATTACGCCGGACGGCTACAAATTCATCCTGAAGGGGGTAGACGCGGCGAGCATATGGGAATGGGGATACGGCACGCCGTATCACAAAGCGGACGGCACGCCGAGGCAGGTATTCGAGGCGCTTCCCGATCCCTCCGCGTTTGCCCCGGCCTATGCCAACGACGCGAACGGCGAACGCGTCAGTTTCCTGGTAACGAACGTCATGCGAAAATACGGCGGCGATTTCGAGGCGAAGTGGGAAGACATCACGAGGAAACGGCTGATCGATTGGGGCTTCAACGCCTTCTCGAAGTGGAGCAAGCCGCGATTCATCAATGATTTTCCTTATATCGAGCTGCTTCAGGATCCGATGAATTTAAAGCGCATTCAATGGACCTACGATGTATTCGACCCGCAAGCGCCGTCCATCATCGAAGCGGCGATCGCGCCGCGGCTGATCCAATTGAAGAACGACCGGTGGCTGATCGGCTATACGTACGACAATGAAGCGGGCTGGAACGCCGATATCGTGAAGACCGTCTTGACCTACGGGGCGGATTCGGCGGCCAAAAGCGCGTTCGTCGACCAAATCGCCGCCACATACAATCAGGACATCGCCGCCGTCAACGCGGTTCTCGGCACGAGCGCCGAATCGTTCGACGCGCTGAAGGCGACGTCCATTAATAGCGCGGCCGTGCCGGCGGAGATCGTGTCGGACTATATTCGCCTCGCTTCCCGCACCTACTTCTCGACGATTAAAGGCATTATCGCCAAATACGATCGGCACCATCTGTTCATGGGCGCGTCGATCGTGCCGACCTGGAGAACCAGCCTCGAGTGGGATTCCGCGGCGATGGACTACGTGGACGCGTTCTCGGTCGACAATTATTCGAACGATCCGAACTGGATCGCCCGGTACGAATCCTTCAACAAGCCGCTTCTCAACCTGGAATTCACGTTCAGCCAAGCGGCGCGCGGCATGTCCGCGGTCAACGCGTCGACCGGCGTGTCGAGCGCGGAAGAGCGAGGGCTGGCGTTCGAAGCCTTCGTCGAAGCGCAGGCGGCGAACCCGCTGTTCGTCGGCTCGGGGTGGTTTTCCTATTACGATCAAGCCGTTACCGGCCGGAGAGACAACGAGAATTTCAATCTCGGTCTGGTTAACCAGCAGGATCAACCGTACGCGGACATGACCCAAATCATGAAAACCGTCAATAAAGGCCTGGAAGCGGTTCACGAGAACGGCGGCTAAATGGCGCCGGACATATCGCATCCCCGTAAAAAAGCCCGCGCGAAGCGCGGGCTTTTTTACGGGGATGCGCATCGCGCATCGCGCGACGCTGCCGCGGCTAGAAGTTCGTTACGATGCGCGTTTTGGCAACGCCGATCGCCATGTTCCCCCATAGCGTCTGCTCGACCAAGGCGGATTGTTCATTCGAACACTGTACGATTAATAGGACTTCGCCGTGCTTTTGTTTCACGGTCCGGAGTTTTCTTCGCCGATAAAGGGTCACGAGAAGGTCGATGGCAAACCCGATGGCGAAACCGCCCGCCGATCCGATGAGCCCCCAAATGACGGGGCCCCAGTCCAGAATGAACCCTCTCGCCACCCCGATCGTTCCGCCCATCATGGCGAGGATCAGGCCAAGATCGACCAAGGAGGTTCCGTCCATGCCGTGCATGGTATCCAGCAGCTTGGTATCCAGTTGGCGATTATCGAGCGGGATGGCATAGATCGCGTTGATCTCCTTATCTTTCAGTTCGCTTATCGCAAGCTCGAGATAGTGGGAGTGCTGGAAGGTGGAGAAGATCTGGATGCTCATTCGATTTTTTCTCCTTTATACAGGACGAAATGTTCGGATTGATGGTGCTCTTTCAAAAAATCCGCTTGCTCGCGGTTATAGAGTTTTGATAATTCCACCGCATTCGAGTAGGCGTCGTAGATGCCGTAGAAATAAATCGACGGGAAATAGAGGGACCACTGCTGGTCGATGACGTCCCTGGCTTTCGAGAAGTTGAATAACATGCAGTAGTGAATGCCTTCCACCAAGTTTGAATTCAGGATGACGACGATGGTCATCACCAGCGTCAACATGGCGTTTACGATGCGATGGATGTACATTTGCCCGAGACTCGGGAAGGCCATGGCCCATGCAAACGCGATCCAAGGGTCCTTCTTGCTGAGATATTCGCATCCGAACGGGGTAATCGAGATCGTCGAGAACTTGGCGTTTTCCCGTTTGGCCAACACGTGGATCTTGTTTTCGTCGACGGCCGTCCGGTAGCTGTCCCAGATGGCGAACAGATAAACCGGAATGTAGAGGTAGATGTGCTTTTCGTCCAAAATGGCCTTTGCCCGGTCGAATTGGCCGTTGAACGAATACATCATCGCCGTGTTCAGATGCGTTACTTGATTGATATAAAACTCCCAAAAGAACAAAGCGAAGCCCGTGAAGAATCGATGGACCAAGAAGTGGCCGAAGCCCGGGAAAGCAACGGACCACAAAGCCACGACATGCGGTTTTCGCTGGTGAAGCTGGATGGTGCCGATTACCGTCGTGTAGGCTTGATAATACCGAGTCCGATATTCGCTTCTGAAATTATTCATGGCAGGATGCCGCGCCTTCCCGAGTGAAATCCGTTATGGTATATCTTTCTTTCCAATAAAGCCAACTTTATTCACGTCGGCGGGGCTGGCCGATGCAAGCCGGGAAGGCTCCGAAGGCAAGGCGCAAGCCGAAAGCAAGACGCAAATGAAAAAGCCCGCGGGGTCCGCGGACTTCGATCTTGACGCGATTCAACGCTAGCCGTTCATAATGACGCCGCCGGTGACGTGGATGAACTGGCCGGAGACGAACGACGAATCGTCCGATGCCAGATAGACGTACGCCGGGGCGACCTCGAAGGGCTGGCCCGCGCGCTTCAACGGCGTTTTCTCGCCCCACTTCGCCACCTGGTCGGCGGGAAAGGATGCCGGAATGAGCGGCGTCCAGATCGTGCCGGGCACGACGCCGTTGACGCGAATGCCTTTGCCTTGCAGCGATTTGGAGAGGGAGCGGGTGAAAGCGACGATCGCGCCCTTCGTCGCGGAATAGTCCATCAGCTGCTCGTTGCCCTCATAAGCCGTCAGGGATGCCGCATTGACGATCGCGCCGCCGGCTTTCATATGGGGCAAAGCCGCCTTCGTCAGGTAGAAGACGGCGTAGAAGTTGGTCCGGAACGTTCGCTCCATCTGGGCGGACGTAATGTTCGCCAGATCGGTTTGCACATGCTGTTCCGCCGCGTTGTTGACCAGAATATCGAGCTTGCCGAACCGGTCGATCGTCTGCGCGACCAATTGTCCGCAGAACGTTTCGTTGCCGATGTCGCCGGCGACGGTCAGGCAGCGGCTGCCTTTGCGTTCGACCAGCCGTTTCGTTTCCTCCGCGTCGGCATGCTCGTCCAGGTAGGAGACGACGACATGGGCGCCTTCCTTGGCGAACGCGAGCGCGATGGCTCTGCCTTGGCCGCTGTCGCCGCCGGTGACGATCGCCACTTTGTCCTTCAGTTTCCCGCTGCCGGCATAGCCGGGATCGTCGAAGACGGGCTTTGGATTCATCTCCGACTCGATGCCGGGCTGCCGGTCTTGATGCTGCGCGGGATACGGGGGAGAGGGCGTTAACGGGTTCGGCGCGGATGCTTGCTCGTGCTTCGTCGTTGTCATGGCATGATCTCCTTTAGGATTGAAATTCGGGGAACGGCACGCGCGCCGTAACCGCCTCGAGCAAGAACGGACGGCTGCCGCCCAGGTCATGCGCGAGCGCTTCTTCCAATTGCCGCACACTCGCAACTCGCCGCGCCGCCCAGCCGCAAGCTTCGGCGACCCGTACGAAATCGGGGTTCGTCAGCTCCGTTCCTTCCGGCCGCAGTCCTTGCTGCGCCGTTTTATCCCGCTCCATCTGCAGGCTGTCGTTGCGGAAGACGATGACGCCGATCGCCAGCCTGTATCGGGCGGCGGTCAACAGATCGGCCATCACCATCCCGAGTCCGCCGTCGCCCGTGAGGCACACGACTTGCTTCTCGGGCCGGCTGAGCTTCGCCGCGATGGCGGCGGGCAGGCCGAAGCCCATCGTCCGGAACCGGTTGGAGAGCAGCACCTGCTGCTTCCGCGCGCGGAAGCCCCGCAGGAACCACAAGGTGGCATCGCCTTCGTCCAAGGCGATGACCGCATCCTCGTCGACGGCCCGCTCGACGGCTTGAATGATGCCGGCCGGATGGAGCGGGCTTTCGCGCATGCCCGCTTCCCGTTCATGCTGCGCCTGCCACGTCCGCTTGCAGCGGCGGATCGCTTCCGTCCAGGACGGGTCGGCCGGACAATCGCGCAGCCGCTCGGTCAGTTGCTTCAACACGATGGACGAGTCTCCGACGAGCGCGGCTTCCGCCGGCCGGGAGAGGCCGAGCAGCCCGGGATGCGAGGCGGTCCGAACGACGCGCGCGCCTTGCGGAACGCTGCCTTCGGGCCACCAATCCGACTCCAGGACCAGGACGGCGTCGGCTTGCCGGAACAACTCGCCCAGATGAGGATTGCCGCCTTCTCCCAACCCGTTCAGCAGCAAGGGATGATCGTCCGGCACGATGCCCGCCGCTCCGTACGCGAGCGCGATCCCGCAGCCCCGGGCTTCCGCGAGCTTGAGCAGCGATTCCCGCTCGCGCCGAAGACCGCAGCCGGCGAGGATCATCGGTCTCTTCGCGGCGCGCATCATGCCGGCGGCCCGGTCCAGCGCCGCAGGATCCGGCTGCAGGACGGGCGCGGCCGGGGGCCGCTTGGCCGGAATCGCCGTCGGCCGGCCGAACAGGTCGGCGGGAACCGACAAGTGGGACACGCTCAAGTTCGCGCGCGCGCGGTGCATCGCTTCCGTCAAGCCGGCCATCGCCGCGTCGGGATCGGCGACGAGCCGGCTGTACCCGGTAATCGCCTGCATCAGCGCCTGCTGATCGATGAATTGCTTGGACGGCGTCCCGATCATGGCGAGCGGCGCCTGTCCCGTGATGGCGAGCACCGGCGCGTTGTCCAGATAGGCATCGCCGAGTCCGACCGCCAAGTTCGCCAAGCCGGGCCCCATCTGCGCCACGCAGACGCCGAGCCCGCCCGTCAGCTTCGCCTCCGCGGACGCCATCAGCGCCGCGGCCGATTCATGCTTTACGGCGATGAACGCGATTTGCGCTTGTTCGGCGAGCGCGTCCATCAAGCCGAAGATGGCGTCTCCCGTGACGCCGTAGACGCGTTTCACGCCCCAGAGAGCCAGCTGCTCGAGCATGGCTTCCGCCACGCTGCGGGAATAAGGGGCCGCCGCGCCTGCAGCCGGCGGCGACTTCGCCGCGATGTCGGACATCCTGATCCGCTCCTTCCGTATGCTGTCGTTCATTCGTAACGGCTCCCGTCCCACCGGTAGAAGGCCAGGAGGTCCGTGTCGATCTCGATGCCGATTCCGGTGCCGCCCGGCACGGCGACTTCGCCTCCCGCGGGCCGGAGCGGGACCAGCCGCGTGAACGGATTGTCCATCGCGTCCCACTCCACCGGCTCGATGGCGTCCGGCTGCATCTTGCCGAACGGTTCGAGACAGGCTTGCGCGAACAGCGCGTACAGCCGCGTCAGCGCGCCGTCGAACGCGTGCGGCGTGGCGCGGATGCCGAAGGCCCGGGCCAGGCCCAACGTCTCCCGGTACTCGTCGATGCCCGTGACGTGCAGCGGATCGGGCGTGATGTAATCCAGCGCATGCCGGGCGAGCAGCGGCAGGAAATCCGCCGCCGTTTCGAGGTTCTCGCCGCCGGCAAGGGGGACGGGCAGCCGCTGCCGGAGCAGGGAGTAAGCGGCGGCGTATCTGATCTGCAGCGGTTCCTCGAGCCATAGCAGCCGGGGCATCCGCTCCAGCAGGGGCCGCCAGGCGAGAGCCGCCGCCGCGTCATAGCTTTGATTCGCATCCAGGGCGAGCCGCGGGTCCCCGGACAGCGCAGCCTGAACGGCGGCGATATGCCGTTGATCTTCATCGACGGATTTTCCGCCGATCTTGACCTTGAACGCGTCGAAGCCGGCGGCGGCCGCCTGCTCGACGGCCGCGACGGATCGCTTCTGCCAGTCCGCGCCAGCCGAATAGGACTGAAACGACGCGTAGACGGGGACCTTGTCGCGGAATCGGCCGCCCCATGCATCGCAGAGATTCATTCCGGCCCGGAGCGCCGCGATTTCGGATAACGCCATGCCGACCGCCGAGGCGGCGCGGGCATGGTGCTTTTTCACCGTTCGGACCAGCTTCCTCCGATCGTTGGCGGGCTGCCCGATCAGCTCGGGGATGATCCGGTCATGGAAGCCTTTGTGCAGCGTCTCCAGCGCGTCCGCGCATTCGCCCCAGCCGCTGACGCCGTCATCCGTCTCGATCCGGATCAGGTAGGTGGACCGAAACGTCTTCAACCCGTTGGCGTCGCCGTAAGGCGCGGGGAGACGATACAGGAGCGGATAGGTGTCTACGGTACGAATCTTCACTTTTAGGCGCCGCCTTCCGTTTACGTGCTGAGGTTAGTATGGCAGTCCTCCCGGCTTTTATGTCGAATACTGGATAATCGCTTCGGGCGCCGGAGACGATAACGGCATACAACATTTGCCGAAACGGGGTTGAAGCATGTATTGGGATCACTGGTCGCTGAATCGCGTGTTGATTTTGTTCGTCGGTCTTGCTTTTCTGTTGATTGGCATTCAGGTGACGCTGTACCACTATCGCCAAAATTTTCATAACAAGGCGATGTGGATGCCGGTAATCGCGTCTCCGATTTTCTTCGCGGCGGGCGTCATCCTCGTCTGGTACAACGCGGCGTGGCTGCATACGCTGTTCATCGCGCTGATGTGGATCGGCGCCGTCGACGGCCTAATCGGCTTGTATTTCCACGTACGCGGCGTGGGGATCCGGGTCGGCGGCTTCGCGCTGCGCAATTTCATGACCGGTCCGCCGGTCATCCTGCCGATGGTGTTCACGGCGATCGCCGTGCTTGGCCTGATCGCGGCATATTGGAAGGGGATGTAAGACGTGACGCAGAAGACGCATTATCCGTCCTTCAACGTGATGGACGAGGAGGATGCCTGGGACGACCATACGCAGGAGATCGTGCAATCGCGGCTGTCGGCGACGCCGCGGCATCAGGCGCTCAGCCGTCAAGAAGCGGACCTGCTCGGGGCCATATGCGCCCGGCTTCTGGACGACGACAAGCCTGCCGTGCTGCGCTTCGTGCTGCGGCATTTCGATCAGACGCTTCATTCGTCGCCGGGAGAAGGCCAGCGCAAAGCCGGGGTGCCGGAAGGGAAGACGCTGATCCGCCAAGGCTTGCGGGCGGTCGAGCAGAGCGCGAAGGCGGCGCATGCGTCTTCTTTCGCGAAGCTCGGTTCCGATCAACAGCGGAAGCTGCTCGAGGAGATCGGCGCGGGGACGGCGCGGCCGCAGGAGGCTTGGGCCGGCGTCCCTCAGCAGCCGTTCTTCCAGAAGCTCCTGACGTTGACGGTCGAATCGTACTGCTCGCATCCGGAGGTCTGGTCCGAGATCGGTTATGCCGGTCCGGCTTACCCGCGCGGCTACGTGCGGACGCAGCTCGGCCACTTGGATCCATGGGAGGCGAAGGCGGAACAATGAACAGAAAATACGCGAACGTAGAAGTCGATGCGGTCATCGTCGGCGCCGGAGCGGCCGGAGGCGTAGTGGCCAAGGAGCTGAGCGAAGCCGGCATGAGCGTCGTCGTCCTGGACGCCGGCCCGTTCCTGGATCCGCAGAAGGATTTCGCCAGCGACGAGCTGGCCATGCAGTCGCTCGGCTGGCAGGATACCCGGATCGTGGACGGCAGCGACCCGCTTACGCTGGGACATAACAATTCCGGCCGCGGCATCGGGGGAGGAACGACGCATTTTACCGGCGTCTTCCTTCGCTTTCACGACGTCGATTTCAAAGGACGGACCATGGAAGGCACCGGCGAGGACTGGCCGATCGCGTACGGGGATCTCGAGCCGTATTATGCGCGGAACGAGCGGGAAATCGCCGTTTCGGGGCCGAAGCGCTTCCCTTGGGGGAATTACGGAGGCCCTTACCCGTACCCCGAGCGGGAGCCGCTCAGTCCGAACGCGTATCTGTTCATGAACGGCTGCGACAAGCTCGGCATTCGCTCCGCCGTCGCGCCGCTTGCCATCCTGTCCGCGCCGTTCGAAGGACGCCCGCCCTGCATCAATCGGGGGTTCTGCAACCAGGGCTGCATGCCGAACGCCAAATTCAGCACCTTGATCGTGCACATCCCGAAGGCGATCCAAGCCGGCGCGGAGGTGCTGCCGGACTGCATGGTGACGCGCATTGTCATGGGAAGCGACGGAAGGGCCAAGGGCGTCGCGTTCGTGCATGACGGCACCGAGTACGAGCAGAAGGCGAAGCTCGTCATTCTAAGCGCGTTCGTGGTCGAAACGCCGAGATTGCTGCTGAATTCGGCCACGTCGGCATTTCCGGACGGGCTCGCGAACAGCAGCGGGATGGTCGGCCGGTCGATCATGGTCCACAGCAGCAACGACGTCTATGCGAGATTCGATAAGGAAATCCGGTTGTACAAGGGGACGCCGGTGCTGGCGACGACGCAGGATTTCTACCGGACGGACCCGAACCGTCCGTTCGTCCGCGGGTATACGCTGCACGCCCACGGGGCCAGGCCGGTCGAGTTCGCGAAGGGGATATCGAAGGCGCAGGGAGGACCCGTGTGGGGGGAACGGTTCCGCGACGCCCTGCTTCACTATAACTACTACGGGCGGGTGACGCTGGTCGGGGAAGTGCTGCCGAACGCGGACAATCGCGTGACGTTGACCGCCGAGACCGACGAGTACGGGCTGCCGCGAGCCAAGGTCACCTTCGGCTACGGGGACAACGACAACCGGTTGATCGACCATGCCGTTCGCACGATGCGCGCCATTCTGGAAGCGGAGGGCGGCAAGCCGGAGTTCGTCGTTCCGGATACCGCGCATATGATGGGCGGCTGCCGAATGGGGGACGACCCCGCGGCCTCGGTGGTCAATTCCTACGGGCAAACGCACGACATCGACAATTTGTTCATCTGCGACGCGAGCACCTTCGTCACTTCCGGCGCGGGAAACCCGACGAATACCGTCATGGCGCTGGCGCTGCGCACGGCGGAACATATCATCGAGAAAGCGCGCAAACAAGAACTGCAGGCAAGCCGGGCTTAACCGGCTTGCCTGCGGTTCTTCACGATCATCCGGTAAGCGTACCGGTCGGCCTCTTCCTCGAAGGCGAGATCCCGGTACGCGGGCGAAGGCGACGACGCGGCTTCGGCCGCGAGCCGTCTATGCGCGGCGACGTGCCGCTTCAGCCCGTGCAGATCGGCGCTGCCGATATAGGGCATAATCTCCAGCAGATGAGCGGCTTCGTGATAGAGGATGAAGTAAGGCAGCATCGTCTTCTTAAGGGAATACCGGCTAAGCACCTGCCGTTCGTTGGCGGTTAGATAGCCGTCGTACGGGAGTTGAATCATGATTTTGGCGCGGCGGAGCCTGCGGCCGACGGTCATGCTCCCCCCGAAGAACGGCCCCCAGCGCACGTGAACGGAGCAAGCGATCGACGGACCGAATTCGGCTGCGATTTCGCGCAGGCTTTCTTGGAGCCGACGGTTCCATATGCGCAGTTTAAGCCGCTTGACGCGCCAATGCCGCAATAGGGAGTTCTGCATCGCGATCACCTCTTCTTCACTTTACAAGCTTGCTAGAAGGGGCTCAACAGGAGAATGCTGTCAGTCCGATGCCGGTTCGGATGGCAAGCGCCGCAGCCCCGCGGATCGGCTATCGGGCTCGCGCAGCTCGGTTTCGAGGATTGACGCGGTTGCTTGCGCTGCCGTAAAATTTCGGTATGGCAATTTCAGGATATGCACTTCCTTAAGCAAGGGGATGACGGAACCATGGATCATCAGCGCGAATGTCCGGTCGAGACGCTCATTCAGGTGTTGGGCGGCAAGTGGAAACCCATGATTTTGTGGCAATTGATCGAGTCCAAGAAGCGGTTCAACGATCTGGAGAAGCTGATTCCCGGCGTCACGCAAAAGATGCTTTCGCAGCATCTCCGGGACTTGGAACGAGAAGGCATCGTCGATCGAACGGTCTATCCGTCCGTTCCTCCGAAAGTCGAATATTCCCTTAGCGATTACGGCAAAACCTTGATTCCCGTCGCGGAAGTCATGTGCGCGTGGGGAGAAATCCACAATAAGCGCAAATACGAAGAATCGGCGTCGTAAGTCCGGTTCCCTGAACGTGTCCGGGAACGCGAACGATTCCCTGCCAATGCTGCCTCGGAATTCCGGGCAGCTTTTTTCTTTGGCGCCAAACCGTCTGCCGTCGTTCTCCGTCCGCCGTTCTCCGCGCGACGATCGCGGCTCCCGCTCCGGCAGGCTTACTTTTAAGTAAGTCCCCTACTTTAAAGTGCGTTCTTACCGGCATGGCGAAGGGATGTTAAGCTGGAGTCAACCAAATAGAGGGGCCATTCAAAAGGAGGAACGAAACATGAAAATCATGGTGTTCGGAGCGACGGGGAATACGGGAAGAAGAGTGCTGGCGCAAGGGTTGCAATCGGGGCATGAAATGACCGCTTTCGTGCGAAATCCGCAGAAGCTGCGCGATCAACTCGGCGAGCATGCCGCAGGGCGGGTGCGGGTGATCGCGGCCGATATGACGGATCCGGCGAGCGTCGGCGCGGCGCTCGCGCAGCAGGACGCCGCCATTCTGGCGGCCGGCCATGCGGGGCAGGGGGAGGAATTCGTTCGCATCGTCGATACCGTGATCAGCCAATGCGAGAGCCAGCCCCGTTTCTCCGGGCGGGTGTGGATGATGGGCGGCGCCGGGCTGCTGGATATTCCCCATACCGCGCTGATCGGCAACAATTTGCCCGGTTTCCCGCCCGAGTTTCAAACGCACAACCGGAATTTCGAACGGCTGCAGCGCTCTGCGCTCGATTGGTCCGTGATGTGTCCGGGAACCATGACGGAATCGAGGGAGCATCCGGAGCCGGTTCGTCTGCAGGTCGCGACGGACATCCTGCCCGTTCCGGTTCCGGAGGCGATCGGGGCCTGTTCCGAAGCGGAGATTGCCGGTCACTTGTTCAGCCGGCTGCATGAGCTGAACGTTGCGTACGACGACGTCGCCTCATGGATGCTGGACCATCTTGAGCTCGGCGGCCCGTTCAAGCGGAAAAGGGTCGGTCTGGCGTATCGACGCACGGCGCCGGCGCTCCGAGGGGATGGGGAAGCATGAGTTGGTTTGGCTTGCTGCTCGTCGCGCACGTCTTGGCCGCGATCGCCATCATCGGTCCTGCTTTCATGATGCCCCTCATTCGAAGATCCGCCGGCACCGTCGGGCAGCTGCGCTTTGCGTTCGGCATCACGGCCCGGCTTGCCGTTCTGCCTAAGCTCGGCGGATTCGTGCTTCTCATAACCGGCGTATGGCTGATGATCCTGACCAGGGCCGGCTTATCGCAAATGTGGCTGAATGCCGCCATCCTGCTATCGCTGCTCATGGTCGTCCTGATCGACGGTTGGATCGAGCCGCGCCTGAAAAAGATCATGAAGCTCATCGCGGAACGTCAAGACGGGGGCAGCGAACTCCCCGCCGAGCTCGGACCGCTGATCAAACGGATCGTCCCCGTCGAAACGGCGTCGCAGCTGCTGATGATCGCCATCTTGGCGCTTATGGTGCTGAAGCCCTTTTAATCATGTTTCAGTCAATCGCGGTCTGCGGGCAACCCAAGTCAATATTCCCGGCATGAAGCAGGAACGGGACAGTTCGTAGCGTTTTTTTGTACTCTTGTGGGCATCTAGTCCAATCGATTTAACCATTTTATGTAAAATATTTGGTGAATGGGTAGGAGGGCGTATTAGGAAATTTAGTAGAATTCTAAATTGCCAAATTATGCTAGATTTATACTAGATCGTCCATGGGAGGGAAAACATGATGAAACGCCGATTGGTGCTGCTGGCTGCGGGCTTGATGCTCTTCATGCTGGTTCTGCCCGTCCAAGCAAACGCCGCGAGCAAGCAGCTGCTTTACCAGTTTGACGGAGCCATCTCCGACTTCGACCAGACCCGCATCGTTTGGAAGGCAACCGGCAATAAGGTGCTGTGGTTGTACAACCGTACGAACAAGAGCGAAGCAAAGGTGTATGATGCCGCGGGGACCGACGCCGTCGTCAGTCAAGCGAAATTAACCGCCGAAGGCGTCGTGTATACCTTCACGGACCCAAAGTCCCGCAAAGCGGTCACGGAGTATTGGAAGGACGGCGAGGCACGGCAGCTTGCCGATGCGAGTTTTACCGCAATCAAAGGGAATTACGCGTTGTTTGCCGATCGGGTCGTGGATATCGCGACCGGGCAGTCCCGTCCGCTCGGTCCTTCCGATACGGATGTCTCGCCGGACGGCGCCATCGTTTATTCGACGATCGGCGATCTGTACGAGCAGCTCCCGGGCGGCACGCCGACGAAGCTGGCATCGCGATCGCCAAGCCTCGTCTCGCAGTGGTATCATGCGAATTTAGGGTTATATCAGCCTGTAACGGACGGAACGAACATCGTCTTCCGCGAACTCATGCTGATTGATAATTACCGCTATCTGAAATGGGTGACGCGATTGATCGGCCCGGATGGCAAGCGTACCACCTTAGCCATTAACCCCTGGCCGGCAGCGGTCGACTATGACGTCAATAACGGCTGGATTGCTTATACCAAGTATGAAAAGGACAAAGACAGCTGGATCCTGTACGTTCGCTCGCCGGAGGGCGTGGATAAGCCGGTGTTCGCAGCCACTTGGTGGTCTCCTACGGATCTGCCCCTCAGCATCGATAAGACGTGGCCGGACGGATCGGTCACCTACACCTATAACAGACATACGTACATCTATTTCAAGCAAGCGGATAAAATCATAGAAGTTACCGGCGTGTGGTCGCAATTCCAATACCGGGAGCATGTCTTCGGCGGTCCGAACGAGACGCAGTATCGGTATGGCGTATGGTACCGGCTAGCCGGCGGTTCGCTGTTCGAAAGCCGGGTCTGAACCTCGAATCGGGATGCGAACGTTCAAGGCAAGGCGCTTGCAATGGACGTGCGGCAAGAACTTCATGCCATGAAAGCCGCGGCTGCCGCGGATTTTATGCATGGAACCGAGCTCGGTCAAGGTCGTTTGTCCGAGCTAACGCATCCCATCGTTCTCCCGGGCAATCGCATCCGATCCGAACGAATGTGCCCGCGCTCGGCCAATAACCATTTTAACGGTCCGGGATGCGGTTCCGAATGGACAAATCGAATCAGCGGAAGCAATTGTTCGAAGCTCCGAAGCGCGGCATCGATTTGTCCGTCCCGGAACAGCGCGTGCACGTGAACGAATTGTTCGGTATCCACATTCGCGCTGGCCAAGATTCCCCCTTTTCCCCCGTAACACATCGCGCCGAAGAACAGCTTGTCCGCTCCGCACAAGATCGGCTTGGCCAACGTCCGGGCCAACGTTAGGAAGCGCGCGATACTCCCCGAGCTCTCCTTCAAACCGACGATGCCCTCCAAGTCCATAAGTGCTTGAATCGTTTCAACGTTCAACGATCTCCCCGTTCCGAACGGGGGGTCGCAGAGAATGATCGGAAGCCCGGCGCGAGCCGCTTCGCGAACATGCCGGGCGACGGCTTGCGGCGATGGGCGAAAGCCGCGCGGAGGTTGGACGAGCGCGGCATCGGCGCCGAGCGACTTGGCCCGCGCGATCGTTTTCGCCGTTTCGGCCGCAGGGCCGGAACCCGCATCGACAAGCAGAGGGAGGTCCCCGGCGACGCCGCGCGCCGTTTCGATCAGCGCGTCCAATTCGCCGGCGTGAGCGGCCGGCGCTTCTCCGAGGGTATCGTTGAGCACGAGCCCGTGCACGCCTTTGCGCACCAGACGGTCAACCAACGCTTCGAAGGACTTCACGTCCAATCGGCCAAGGGAATCAAAAGGCGTCACGACGGGAACGAATACGCCGCCTAAAGCGCGTTCCGCAAGCATAGGTTCCATTCCTTTCCCGAGATGATGGTTTCGTTCAGCGAGATCGCGGACGGCCTCTTCATTGAACGAGATGTCCATGACTATAAATCGAATCTCCGCGAAAGGAACCATCCACTTGACGAGTCCGGCAAGCAACCCATTGAGATTTTAAAATCGGCATTCGTGCAGGGATCGCAGCCGCGCTGCGGTCTTTTTACGTTCTACCCCGCCGCGAATGATGTCCAAATCGTGTGCAAATCGTTGCAATCCCTTGAACATGGTCGGGGTTTCGAACGCGCAAGCGGATGGTGACGACGTACATGCCGTCCTATAAAGTGGACCTTGGCATATGCAAGACGGATACAAGGAGTTGATGAAGATGAACGTTCCCAAATTATGGCGCCGGTTTTGTTTGCTATCCATGGCGGCGGTCATGCTGCTCGTCTCGGCCGGCTGCTCGAACGCCGGCGTGCTCGACCCCAAAGGGCCGATCGCGGAACGGCAGCGGGATCTGATGTACCTGTCGACGGCGCTATGCGCGATTGTCATCGTTCCCGTGCTCGTTCTTTCGGCGATCATTATTTGGCGCTATCGGGACAGAACGGACCGCAAAGCGGCTTATGCGCCGAATTGGGCGCACAGCGCGAAGCTGGAGACGGTGTGGTGGGGGATTCCCGTTATCGTCATCGTGGCGATCGCGGTCGTGACCGCGCGGGCAACCTACGCGCTTGAGCCGTCCAAGCCGATCAAGTCCGATGCGGCGCCGTTGACGGTGCAAGTGACTTCCCTCGATTGGAAATGGCTGTTCCAATATCCCGGGCAGGGGATCGCGGCCGTGAACGAGCTGAAAATTCCGCAGGGCGTGCCGGTCCGGTTCGAAATCACGGCCGATTCTCCGATGAATTCGTTCTGGATTCCCCAGCTCGGCGGTCAAATTTACGCGATGTCGGGGATGGCCATGACGCTTTATTTGCAGGCCGACGAGGTGGGGACGTACGCGGGGTCCGGCGCTAATTTTACCGGTACCGGCTTCGCGAAGATGTCCTTTGACGTGGAGGCCGTCACGCCGGAGCGGTTCAGCCAATGGGTGAGCGAGGTGAAGGCGGAATCGCCGGCGCTGACGCAGACAGGGTACGAACAGCTCGCCAAGCCCGCTTCGTCGGAGGCGCTGACGTATTCTTCCTTTCCCGAAGGGCTCTTCGACAAGATCGTGAAGAAGTACGCCGCTCATTCGCACGGCATGTCCGCTATTCCGGAGCAAGGCGATAAGGGCGGCCATGATATGCCGGCCATGCCCGATATGCCGGCCATGCCGATCGACAACTAGAGATCGCGGAAAGGAGCAAGGCAATCATGCTCGATGCTATAACAAGCTTCGCCGGCCGTTTTTTCGTTACGGGAGATCCGTTGATTTACGGCGCGGACGCGGCTATCGTACTGACGCTCGTCACCCTCGCATTCGTACTGACCTATTTCAAAAGATGGGGGTGGTTGTGGCGGGAATGGCTGACCACGGTCGATCATAAAAAAGTCGGCATCCTGTATATCATGGCGGCGTTCCTCATGCTGTTCCGCGGCGGCGTGGACGCCATCATGATGCGGGCGCAGCTGGCGGTACCGGAACTGCAATTCCTGCAGCCCGACCATTACAACGGCATCTTCACCACGCACGGCGTGATTATGATTCTGTTCATGGCCATGCCGTTCATGTTCGGGCTGTTCAACGTGACGGTGCCGCTGCAGATCGGGGCGCGCGACGTCGCGTACCCGTTCCTCAATTCGCTCAGCTTCTGGCTGTTCTTCGCGGGCGCCATGCTGTTCAATCTGAGCTTCGTGATCGGCGGTTCGCCGGATTCGGGATGGCTCGCCTATCCGCCGTATTCCGAGCTGATGTACAACCCCGGGGTCGGCCAGGATTTCTATATCTGGGGGATTCAGATTTCCGGCATCGGCAGCTTGATGACCGGCATCAACTTCATCGTCACGATTCTGAAGATGCGCGCGCCCGGCATGAAGCTCATGCGCATGCCGATGTTCTCGTGGTCGGTGCTGTCGAGCTGCATCGCGATCATTTTCTCGTTCCCCGTCTTGACGGCCACGCTGGCGCTGCTCTTCCTGGATCGGTACGCCGGCGCGCACTTCTTCACGCTGGACGGCGGCGGGAATCCGATGATGTACATCAATCTGATCTGGATGTGGGGGCATCCCGAGGTCTATATTATCGTGCTGCCGGCCTTCGGGATCTTCTCCGAGGTGGCGGCGACCTTCTCCCGGAAGAAGCTGTTCGGCTACAAGTCGATGGTCTACGCCATGCTCATCATCAGCATCCTGTCGTTCCTCGTGTGGGCGCATCATTTCTTCACGATGGGCTCGGGCGCGGACGTCAACGCCTTCTTCGCCTTGACGACCATGATCATCGCCATCCCGACCGGGGTGAAAATCTTCAACTGGCTGTTCACCATGTTCCGGGGCAAAATCACGTTCGAAACCCCGATGCTGTGGACGATCGGCTTCATTCCCTGCTTCGTGATCGGAGGCATGACCGGGGTGCTGCTCTCGGTGGCGCCCGCGGACTTTCAATATCACAACAGCTATTTTCTGATCGCGCATTTCCATCAGGTGATCATCGGCGGCGTCGTGTTCGGCTATTTTGCCGGGTTATATTACTGGTGGCCGAAGCTGTTCGGCTTCAAGCTGAACGAGCGCATCGGCAAATGGGCGTTCTGGTTCTGGAACATCGGCTTCTACGTCTGCTTCATGCCGCAATACGCGCTCGGGCTGATGGGGATGACGAGGCGGCTCGTCACCTACGGCTGGGACAAAGGCTGGTGGGCGCTTAACCTGGTATCCTCGCTCGGCGCCGGTCTGATGGGGATCGCCTTCTTATTTCAAGTGTGGCAAATCGCGCACGGTATCCGGCATTTCCGGAGCAACCTCGACGCGACGGGCGATCCTTGGAACGGCCGCACGCTGGAGTGGTCGATTCCTTCGCCTGCGCCGGCCTACAATTTCGCGGCGCTTCCGCAAGCATCCCGGCTCGACGAGTGGTGGGAAGCCAAGCAGGACCGGGAACAAGGCATCTCCGGTGCCGCCGCTTCCCCGAAGCTGGAGCCGATTCATATGCCCCGCAATTCCGGCATTCCGATCGTCATGGCAGGCTGCTGGTTCTTGGCCGGCTTCGGCTTCGTGTTCCATTGGCTGTGGCTGATCATACCGGGATTGGCGGGCGTCGCGGCCTGCACGCTGGCCCATTCCTTCAACTACGATACCGACTATTATATCCCGGTCGAGGAGATACGACGCACGGAAGCGGCCGCAAGGAAGGTGAACCCATGATGACCAACGAGCTGTCCGGACACGGGACCGCCGGGCACCACGAGCATCCGGACGCGGAGGAGCTGCGCGCGTTCGGGTTCTGGATTTATCTCATGACGGATATTATGATTTTCGGCACGTTCTTCGCCGCCTATATCGTGCTGCGAAACAGCACCGCCGGCGGTCCTGGACCTGCCGAGCTATTCGAGCTGGGCGGCGTGATCGCCAGCACCTTTATCCTGCTCACGAGCAGTTATACATGCGGTTTGGCGGTTCTGGCCATGCAAAAGGGAAAGGTACGGGCTTTGATCGGGTGGCTCGGCGTCACGGCATTGCTGGGCGCCGCGTTTATCGGACTCGAGGTCAAAGAATTCGCCCATTTCGCGAACGAAGGGGCCACGATGGGCGCCAGCGCTTTCTTGTCGGCCTTCTTCACCCTGGTGGGGACCCACGGCATCCATGTCACCATCGGCTTGGGCTGGATGATCGCGTTGACGGTGCAGCTGGCGAAGAAGGGGATTACCCCTGTAACGAGGCGCAAAGTGCAAGTGGTCAGTCTGTTCTGGCACTTCCTGGACGTCGTCTGGATCTTCGTCTTCACCGTTGTCTATTTAATGGGGGTGAACTAGGATGGCGTCGATGGAATCGGCTCATTCGCAAGGGGACGCGCACGGCTCCTTGCGCTCGTATACGGTCGGCTTTCTATGCTCCATCGTGCTGACCGTTATTCCGGCAGCCATCGTCATGGGCGGCTGGTTGGACGGCAGTTCGACAACCTATTCGCTGATGGCGGCCGCCGTCCTGCAATTGGCCGTGCAGCTGTTGTTCTTCATGCATTTGCGGGAAGAGAAGAAGCCGCGCTACAATTTGCTTGCCCTGATTCTCGGGCTGGTGATCTTGATCGTGATCGTCGCGGGATCGATGTGGGTGATGATGTACAACACGGTGGCGTCATGAATCACGCGCTTGACCGAAGCTTAAGCATGAACGGGAAGGTTGGCCTGAATCGCGGCCAGCCTTCTTTTCGTTTATTTTTGCATCAAGAAGTGGGGACAATGAATCCGGGAGAGGAAGTTCATACAAATTTAAGAACCTGTTCACCAATCCTTTAGAAGCAGCGGTTATGCTGGAATAGACCGGACCGATTCCGGCATCCGGTCGCGAGCGAACCGTTATACATACGGCTTGCATTGATCGCGGCGCGGCGCGCGGAGGAGAAGAAGTACGGTATGTCCATTCGATTGAAGCTGCTCCTGTCCTATGCGGCGATGCTCGTCATCCCGCTCGTGTCCATCATGCTGATCTCGTTGTTGATGGTGATCTTCTTCCAAGGCGATCTGCAGAATATCAAAAGCTTGTACGAGTCCACGGAAGATCGATTCGACTATGACCGCGTGGAGCATATCGCGAAAGAAATCAAACGTTCGGTCCAGCGGCAGCCCGAGTTATTGACGGACCAAGCCTACCTGGACGAAATGACGGCCGAGTTGAAAGCAAGAGACGCCGGTTTGGCCGTTCGGCTGGACGGGGCGCTCGTGTATCAGTCCGCGGACGTCCGGCAGGTCCCCGAATTGACCGCGGGGCTTCCGCCTTTCAAGAAGCCCGACGCCGCGAGCCAATATCCGGCGGTCAAAATCGCGAACGCGAACTATTTGTACCTGCAGTTCGATTTCGATGATCGGACGGCCAAGCAGGGCACGGTCTTCATCATCTCGAAGATCGATCCCGTGACTTATTTCATCCGCAAATATTTTCCGACGCTGTTTATCTCCTTGCTGTTCGTGCTCGTCTTGACGCATCTCTTGCTCACGACCTTCATGTCCAGGCGGATCATTCGTCCGCTTCAAGCGCTGCGGAACGCCGCGAGAGAGATCAAGGAAGGCAACCTGGATTTTCGGCTTCGCGTGGCAGGGAAGGACGAAATCGGTCAATTAGGCGTCGCGTTCGAGGAGATGCGTTCGCGTTTGCAGCAGTCCATTGAACGGCAAGCGCAGTACGAGGAGAATCGAAAAACGCTGATCGCGAATATCTCCCATGACCTGAAGACGCCGCTCACGGCCATCAAGGGCTACGTGGACGGGATCGTGGAAGGGGTGGCGGACACGCCCGAAAAGAGCGCGAAGTACATGCGGACCATCGCCGCTAAGGCAGACGAACTGGACGTTCTGATTAACGAACTCTTCTTATATTCCAAGCTCGACTTAAATCGCGAGCCGTTTCGTTTCGAAGCGGTCCGCCTCGAGCCGTATCTTCGCGATTGGTCGGACGAATTGCAATTCGAGTTGGAGAAACGGCGGATCGGGTATACCGCCGCTATCGCGCTTGACCCGGAGACGGTCGTTTCGCTGGACTGGGACCATTTCAAACGGGTGCTGAACAATATCATTCAAAACAGCGTGCGGTATTCGGACAAGGCCGAACCGGCCATCGCGCTGTCAGCCGCTCGCGACGGCCAGGAAGTCGTGATCCGCATTGCCGACAACGGGATCGGAATCGAGCCGGAGGCGCTCACTCATATTTTCGAACGATTCTACCGGGCCGAGGAGTCGCGAAACGCGGATACGGGCGGCAGCGGGCTTGGGCTTGCGATCGCCAAGCAGATCATGGAGGGGCATGGCGGCACGATCTCGGCGGTCAGCCGGCCGAACGAAGGAACGACCGTGACGCTTCGCATTCCCGTATGGCATGGAGGGGAATAGATGACTACGAAAACGATTTTGCTCATCGAAGATGACGTCTCGATCTCGGAGCTGCAGAAGGATTACTTGGAGATCAGCGGGTTCAACGTCGACATTGCCGCCGATGGCGAGTCCGGCCTGAGCAAGAGTCTGTCGGGCAAATACGACCTGGTGATCTTGGACGTCATGCTGCCGAAGAAGAACGGGTTTGAAGTATGCAAGGGCATTCGGGAGAAGAGGGATATTCCCATCCTCATGGTGACTTCCCGAAGCGAGGACATCGACGTGATCCGCGGTCTCGGCCTCGGAGCGGACGATTATATCGCCAAACCGTTCAAGCCTGCCGAATTAGTGGCCAGAGTCAAGGCGCACCTGGCGCGGTACGATCGGTTGACCGGCGCGAAGAGCGCCAAGAACGACGTACACATCCGCGGGCTGCGGATCGAACCGGACACGCGGAAAGTGTTCGTGAACGAGACGGAGACCGCGCTGACCACCAAAGAATTCGACCTGCTCTACGTACTCGCGAGCAATCCCGGCCGCGTATTTACCAAGGAGCATTTGTTCGAACGGATATGGGATATCGGAGCGAAAGGCGATATGCAGACGATTACCGTGCATATTCGGAAGATTCGCGAGAAAATCGAGCAGGATCCCGCCAATCCGACCTACATCGAGACGGTCTGGGGCACCGGATATCGATTCAAAGACTGAATGAGGTGCAGCGCGAATATCCGCCAGCAAGTTCCAATGAAAGCCGCTTTCCGGTCGAAGACCCGGAAGGCGGCTTTTTCTATCGCGCGCTTCGCAGGCGGACGACTTACGGAAAGTTTAATCTCCGTTAAGAAAACGTTAAGCGTTGGTTCACGTCGAGTTGAGGATCGGACGCTACAGTAGAAAGGGCCTCATCCAGGACGTCCACCACGGTAAGGGAGCGTGCAAGCCCATTATGCAAGACTTATTCACCGCGATCGTACAAGGCATTGTAGAAGGACTGACGGAGTTTTTGCCGGTTTCGTCGACCGGCCACTTGATTCTGAGCGGGAAGCTGCTTGGATTCTCCGGCGAGAAGGCGGACACGTTCGAAATCATCATCCAGCTCGGCGCCATCCTGGCGGTCGCCGTCATCTATTGGCGGCGAATTCTTCATTTGCTCGGACTGCGCCGCTTGAATCCGACGGAAGCGCTTGAGCGCGACCAAGAGCCGAATCGCCGGACGCCAGCCGCGGGACAGACCTCGAAGCTGAATCTGATCCATGTCATACTGGCTTGTTTACCGGCGATGGCGCTCGGCGTACTCCTGCATGCATTGATCAAGGATTACTTGTTCTCCCCGTATACGGTGCTTGCCGGTCTGGTTCTGGGCGGCATCTTCATGCTGCTGGGGCAGAAGAAGCTGACCGCCGCCATGGCGGAGGAAATCGACCAATTATCCTACAAACAAGCCATGCTCATCGGCTTCTACCAATGTCTCGCCCTTTGGCCGGGCTTCTCCCGTTCCGGCGCCACCATCGCCGGCGGCTTGTTGTCGGGCGTCGGCTACCGGGCCGCGACGAACTTCTCGTTTCTGATTGCCATTCCCATGATGATCGCGGCCAGCGGGTATGAACTGCTGAAGAGCTACGATACGTTGACGCGTTCGGATCTCGGCTTCTTCGCGACCGGCTTCGTCGTCGCGTTCGTCGTGGCGCTGCTTGCCGTCCTCACGTTTCTGAAATGGCTCGAACGCCTGAAGCTTGCGCCGTTCGCGTACTACCGGTTCGCGCTGGCCGCCGTATTCCTGCTGTACCTGCTCATCGCGAACCGATAGCAAGCGGCAGATCTCCGGCAGATAGGAGTGAAGGACATGCAGCAGCTCGCGGTTCTCGTCATCGAATCCTACCAGTACGCGTATAACGAAGCCGGTCAACCCGTCATTGAATTGACGGTCCTGAATCCGGACACGGAAGTGCTGCGCGGCGATATTGGCATCAACGTCAGCCGGGCGCTGCAAACGGCGCAGAACGAGTATGTCTATAAGCGCGCGGCAAGCACGAAAGCGCTGCGAAACGCGACTTTTCCGCCGGGCGAAGCACGGCATCTCCGGATCGGCGCGGCGCCGTTGCTGAAGCCGGGCACTTATGAGGCGGAAGTTCGATTGCGGGACCCGGAGGGCGCGAAAGCGGAGCGGTTTGATTTTGAAGTGACGCCGGCCGCGTTCGAGCAAGCTCGGGCTGAAAGAGGCGATGGGGGCGGCCCCGCTGTACGACAGAGCCCCGTGATGGCTGCCGTCCGAATGGGCGCATGGATGCTTTTGGCCGGGATCGTTGTTCTCGCGGGAACGAAGACTTGGCGGAAAACGGGATGGAACAAAAAAGGGAGGAAAGCGCGGCGGCGTTCGAATCCCGAAGAACGGTAAATTCACGCCATCCGGCTGGAGGGGCTGCTGATGAACAAGTATGGGTTAACGGTGAGTTTGCTAGGACTCGGAACCGGCATTTATGCGGGGACGATCTTGATGCACGCTCCGTTCTATATCAAGCTGATCGGCGCGGAAGCGGGATCGTTCTTCTTCATGTACGGGTTACTCTTGTTCCTGAGAGGCATCCGCGATGCTTCGGCATGACATCGGCAATCGGAGTCCAATCCTAATGAGAAAGAGTTGGCGACTATGAGCGAATTTTTGAAAGCGGCCAGGCAGCATACGGGAGGCCTGTTAGCCAAAGTTCCGGAGATTACGGTTTATTTTTGGATCACGAAGCTGTTGACGACCGGGATGGGGGAAGTGGCGTCCGACTTCCTGTTCGAACGGCTGAACCCCGTCCTTTCGGCTCCGTTAAGCGTGCTCCTCTTCGTTGCCGCCATGCTGCTGCAGTTCAAGGCGCGGCGATACGTACCCGGCGTCTATTGGCTCGTCGTGGTGATGGTCAGCATCTTCGGCACGACGGCTGCCGATGTCGTGCGCGTCGGGCTCGGCATTCCCTATATCGCCTCGACGCTCTTCTTCATGATCGCGCTCGCGGCATTGCTCGTGGTGTGGCATAAGCGCGAAGGCACTTTATCCGTGCACAGCGTATTCACGCGCCGCCGGGAGATTTTTTACTGGTTGACCGTGCTGACGACGTTCGCGCTCGGCACGGCCGCGGGGGATATGACGGCAGAGAGCATGCAGCTCGGGTACCTCGCGTCCGGCTTGCTGTTTGCGGCGGTGCTGGCCGTGCCGGCAATCGCGTTTTATCGATTCGGACTTCGCGAGACCGCCGCGTTTTGGTTCGCGTATATCATGACGCGTCCGGTCGGGGCTTCCTTCGCGGATTGGATGTCCGCGGCGCATGCTCGCGGCGGCCTGGGCTGGGGGAAGGGGCCGGTGACGTTCGTGCTGACCGTTCTGATCGTGCTGCTCGTCGTATTTCGGGGCGGCGCGCCGGCTCGCGAGAAAGAAGACGAAACGGTCCCGACATTGAAGAACGAGAGAAGGGAAATCCATGAAGCCTAACCGCCTCTTATTCATTCCCGCCGTCCTTGCGGCACTGGTCAGTCTGGCCTTCGTCCTGTACGCCTTATTCGGGAGCATCCATCCGGATACGCTTCAAAGCGGAGTCGCGGCCGGCATGAGACGCGATGCGGAGGGCGGCGACGGGCTGTTCAGGACCCTGGGGACGATTGCCGTCTGGTGCGGGGCCGTCGGTTACGCGTGGCTGCGCCTGAAGAAGAAGCGCAAATCGCCGTCGCCGGTCGTGAAGAAGCTCGGCAAGCTGTTCAACCGGCTGCATCAACCGGCGGGTTATGCGGCACTCGCGTTCGTCGCCGCCCACGGGAGCTACTTCTTGACGCAAGCGGCGATGAAGGACGATACCTTTACGGGCATCGCGGCCTTTACGCTGCTGTTGTCATTGGCCGTATACGGCTATTTGATCCGCCGGGTGAAGCTGAAGCATGTTCGGCGAATTCATTTTTTGCTGGCGACCGCGTTCGCCATCGTCGCGATCGTCCATGTAGGCGGCTCGGCTATTCTGGCAACGCTAGCCGTCATCGTCTGCTGGGCGCTGATCGGGCTCATCGAACGGCGGGCAGCGCGGCCGGTCAGAGACGGGCGGCAATAAAGAACGCCCGATCGACTTCAAACCTTATGCTGACTTGATTTTACGACCGTGCGGTTTTATTTCGTACGAGGATCGGCAGCGAATTGAGCTTGCGCGTATTCCGAGGCGAAGCGTAAGGCGCGGGCGGGAAATAGAACCTGTGCCGCAGAAAGAAACCAACTCCCGAAGGGGTTGGTTTCTTTCATGCTTATCCCAAGGATCCTGCCCGATCCGAGGGAATGCCGCGCTGATTACGATTGCATTAGGTCAAGCTTTCAATGATCAGCGAAGCGCTCGTGACGGCCGTTCCGCCGCCGATGCTCGCTTGCAAAGTCAATGCACCCATATTGTCGATCCGGTTGAGCGTGAGCGTGCCGCCGGCGGTTAATTGGGCGACGACTTGACCCGTATAGGGTTGGTTGCCCGCGCTCGTTCCGTAGTTGCTGCAAGGAACGAGCGCCGGCGGAGTCGGACCCGGGCCGTCCGGGTCGAAGAACAGGCCGAAGGCGGAGTTGCCGGCGGTCGGGAATACTTCCCAGGTAATGCGGTAAAATCCGGTCCTCAGGATGTTTACGGTGGAAGGCGCGGTAAACGTAACATCCGTCGAGTTAATCACGGTGTTATTGAAGGTAACGGCTCCGCCTTGGGCACCGGGAGCGGGCGCGGCGGCGATCGTCTGGTCGACCGTGCTGCACAGGAAGGCGAACATATCCGGAACAGCCGGGCCGGCGGGGCCTTGCGGTCCGGCAGGACCGGCAGGACCTTGCGCGCCTGCGGCGCCGTTTAATCCTGGAGGCCCTTGAGGCCCTGGAGGGCCTTGCGGCCCGGGAGGTCCCGGAGGACCTGGTAATCTACCCATAGGTAACTTACACTCTCCTTGTTTTGGGGGATTGGGTCGGGCTTATCGCCAGGTGAGGCAGCCCGCTGATAACATATTCCAATCGAATCCGTTGTGTACCACTATTTGGATTCGGTATTTTTGCATGGCATTGTATTGTTGTCCATGCAGGCAAGCGGCGGCTTACATACGTTGATCTTATGAATCTTGCGAATTTTGGACGGAGGAGACCATGACTATGAAAAACGGGTTCGTAGGAATACTAGTCGCGAATCGAACGCAGCGGAAAAGCGTGCTAAGCCAATATCTATCGCACAACGCGGCAAACGTGAAACTGATCGCTTTCACTCCGTCTTCGATCGATTGGAAAGGCCGGACGATCGTCGGCTTGCATCGCGCGAAAGGAACGTGGTCGCTCGGCCGGTTTCCGTTTCCCCAAGTCGTGTATAACCGCTGTTACGGCTCTGATCCGCAGCTGATCCACAAGCTGGGGGCCGCAATCGGAGCGGACCATTGTTTTAACGATGTGAATCAATTAAACAAGCTGGATATTTACAATAAGCTGAATCGATGGCTCGCCCCCAATCTGCCGGAGACGGTACCTTATGACGAAGCGAACGCGACGAGCATGCTGGAGCGTCATGGAGAGATCTATTTTAAGCCGCTATTCGGCTGCATGGGCAAAGGGGTGTATCGGGCGGAAAGGAGTCCTTCGGGGGATGTCCGCACGGGCCAGCACTATTTCGTCCCTCAGACCGTGACGAGCGACCATGCCTTTTTCCGGGAGCACATGAAGCAGTTGGTTCGCTCGACGCCGTACATCGTGCAAAAGGGGATCCCGATTCGCCAAATCGACGGGCAGGTCTTCGATATTCGCTCGCTTGTGCAGAAGAATGAGCAGGGGCTCTGGTCCGTTACGAATCTCGTGAGCCGGATCGCCTACAAAGGCAGCTTTAATACGAGCATCTTCGTAAAATCCTGTTTGTCTCAGGATATCCTTAAGAAGTTGTATTCGCCGAACAAGGTGCAAGCCATCATGACGTCCATTTACGATGTCAGCCTGCGAACGGCAGAGATCATCGACATGGAGACCGACTATCACCTGGGCGAATTCAGCGTCGACGTCGCCTTGGACCCTGAAGCGCATCCTTGGATTATCGAACTGAACGGCAAGCCGCAGAAGGATCTGTACCGGGGCATTCCCAACCGGTCCGCCGTCTATCAGCGCCCGCTCCAATATGCAAGGTACTTATGCGGGAAGCGCTCTTTGTGATGATCAGTATACGGGTGAACGCTTGGACGCGTGACAATCGGCGAACGCACTTCATTCGGGAGACGTAACCCTCGCATACGGATAACCCTATGAAAATGCGCCGCCCGATAGGAAAGGGATCAGGTCAACAAACACGCGAAGGCAGCGGGAAATTGGACCGAAACCGGGATTTCGGAGTGGTTGCGGGGCGGGGAATATGTCATGATAGGACTAAAACCGCGATCGAAGTCCGGCCAATCGGGAAGGGAACCACGATGAATATCCTTCGCATGTATCGATCGAAGAAGTATCTCCGGCGTCTTGTTCTCAGCTTCTCCGTCCTGGTGCTGATGCTGCTCGTCGTCTTTTCGGGCACCCTCTATTTCAACGCCGAGAAGATCATTCTCACCATGCAGCGGGAGGCCAACACGAAGGTCCTCTCCCAAATCAAATTCAACATGACGTATCTGAACGACGTGATCCAGCGGCTCGCGATGTCGCTCTATTACGATAACGACATCATTCCGCTGATGACGGCGAGCGAGGACTCCGATATCTTCGACACGCTGACGAAGCGGTCGCGGATCGACAAGTTTGCGGACTATACGCCCTTCATCCATTCCATCATGATCTATAACGCGAAGACGGACCGATTCATATGGGGCGGGGATCCTGCCGTGCAGGAGCGGGACGCGCCGATCTACGGCGCGTTGAGGGCGCTGTTCAAAGGAACCGGGCCGCTGCCCAAGCTGCAAATGGTGCCGATGAGCCTAAGCGGCGACCGGAGCCGGGCGGACGTGTTCTCGATCTTCAAATACGATGCCTTTGAATATCGGCAAGGCGAGAGCGTATTCGTGCTGAACATCAGGCCGCAATGGCTGTTCGATAATATGAAGGTCATGAATCAACTGGCTTGGCAGGAGAACGAGAACGTCTTCATCTTGGCGGATGACGGCCGGATCCTGTCGTCCGATCCGGTTGCCCCACCCATGGACGAGGCCTTCAAAAAGGCGATGTTGACCCATGTCCATCGGCAGCCCGCGGCGGATACGGGCAGCTTCAATTATTCGCTCGGCAGCAAGCCGAAGATCGTGAACTACTTGAACACGGGCATCAACGGCTGGACGCTGATCAGCATTCAGTCCTACGAGACGTTGGTCAGCAAAGCCGACTCGTTGAAAACGACGTCGATCGTACTGACGGCGGTCTTTCTCCTGCTTGCGCTGCTCGCCACGCTCGGCATCTCCCACCGGCTATACCGGCCGCTCGGCAAACTGGTGAGCTTCGTCCGGCAAGACTCCGACGACGAAGCGGGGCCGAAGCCGCCGGACGGCGACGAGCTGTCCTACATGACCGGCATCTATCAAGAAACGCGAAATCGCTTGCTCCTCGCGAGGAGCGAGCAGCTGACGTCGCGCCATATCGTGCGTTCCTATTCGATCCGGACGATCATTACGGACGGCGCGGCGCTGACGCGCAAGGACTTGATCGAGCTCATTCAAGCGCAGAAGCTGAGGATGGATGCCGAAGGTCCTTACCTGCTCTGCGTCATGAAGCTCGACGAACCGGACGGCGCTTCCGGGCGCGAGGACGATCCGGATCGCAGGCTGCTGCGCTTCGCGATCGCCAACATCGCGCAGGAGCTGCTCGCCCGGACCTATGCCATCGAAACCGTTGAATTGAAGCATGACCATGTGGCGGCCCTCATCGGCATGCCGGACGCATCGGCCGCCGCGCTCGACCGGATCCGGCAGGAAATCGCGGGCATTCAGGCGATCATCGCGACGATGTACCGGGCGACGTTCTCCGCTGCCCTGAGCGATGGCATTCCCGAATACCGGCTGCTGCACGGTCATTATGCCGCCTGCCTGCAGCAGCTCAGGTATACGCTGGCGTTCGGCCGGCAAGCCGTCATCACGCCGTCCATGATCCGGGATAACCTAAGCAGCGCGGAAGCCGCGCTGCCTCCGGAGCTGGAGAAGAAGCTGATCGAAAGCATGAAGTCGAACCAGGACGAAGGCTTCGAGAAGACGCTGGATACCATCTTCGCCTTCATCGCATCGCTGAATTACGAGTATATGGTCTATATGGTCTTGCATGTCTTGATCGTGATGAGGCAGGCGATCAAAGAGATCAATGCGTCCCGCATCGTCTCGCTGCCCGGCGAGCGGGGCGATATCAACCGGAAAATCATGGACTGCGCGACGCTCGCGGACATGAAACTCATGCTGCTCGACGTATACCGGGGAATGAACGAGAGCAAGCGGAGCCCGGAGGAGGAGCGCAGCGAAATTCTCGTCGACGCGATCAAGGACATCATCGTGCAAAACCATGCGGACGCGAATCTCGGCCTGCAGATGATCGCGGACATGATGAAGCTGTCCCCCGACTATATCGGGCGGCTGTTCAAGAAACAGGCGGGGCTGTCCGTCGCCGAATACATCAACGACGCCAGACTCCGCCAAGCCGTGCATTATTTGGAGCATGGCGATTATACGATCAACGATCTCATCGAACGCATCGGATTCGGCACCCGAAGCAACTTCTTCCGACTGTTCAAGAACAAATACGGCACGACGCCGAAGGAGTATCGGATCAAACGGAATCTGTTGGAGTGAACGCAGTCGTGTACCTCAGCCTAAGCCGTCCTCGGGGACGGCTTTTTTTGCGCTCGGACGCGTATTGCCGGCGCTGCTTGCGCAGGATTAGCCAAGGCCCGTCCGATCAGGACGTTTCCGGTGAAAACGGACGGTCATCTTGGAGCGAAACCGGGATTTTGGACTTCTCTCCGGCCCGCATTTTCGCCAAAATGGGGCTATGAAACGAGCAAGCAGACGGAAAGGAGAAGAACGCGCATGATCACCAAAGAAGCGGAGCTGCATCATCCGCCGGCGCAAAAGATTGTCGTTCGCGAGAAGCGCAAGGGGCGGTTCAAGCACGGCGAGCTGTTCAGCTTGTCCGTGCCGGGCTTGATTTATCTCTTCATCTTCTCGTACGTGCCCATGTTCGGCATCCTGATCGCCTTCAAGAATTACCGTTACGACGAGGGCATCCTGGGCAGCGAATGGGTCGGCTTCAAAAATTTCGAGTTTCTGTTCGCCTCCGAGAACGCTTGGCGCATCACGCGCAACACCGTCCTCTATTCCTTGACGTACATCGTCGTCGGCATGCTGATCGCCGTGACGCTCGCCATCCTGCTGACCCACGTGGGGAAGAATTGGGTCAAGCTGCACCAGACGGTGCTCTTCCTGCCGTATTTCGTGTCGTGGGTCGTGGTCGGGTACATCGCGCTGGCGCTCCTCGACAATACGTCGGGCTATCTGAACCAGCTGCTCGGTTACGTCGGACTCGCGCCGCATAAGTGGTACTTCGAATCGGGTCCGTGGCCGTACATCCTGGTCATCGCGCACGAGTGGAAGAGCATCGGCTTCGCGACGCTGATTTATTTTGCCGGGCTGCTCGGCATCAATCAGGATTATTACGAAGCGGCCCGCATCGACGGGGCCTCGAAGCTTCAGATGGTGCGGAAAATCACGCTGCCCCTGCTGCTGCCGCTGATGACCATCATGCTGATTCTGGCGATCGGCAATATGTTCAGGGGCGATTTCGGCCTGCATTATTTCGTTCCGAACGATTCGTCCTTCGCGCTGCCGACCACGGACATCATCGATACGTACGTGTTCCGGTCCCTGCGGATGCTCGGCGACATCGGCATGTCCTCGGCGGCGGGCGTCTATCAATCCGTCGTCGGGTTCGTCCTCGTGCTCGCCGCCAACTACGTCGTTCGCAAAATCAATCACGAGAACGCACTGTTCTAGGAGGTGCCCGCTTGGGTTACAGCAAGAAGACGGCCGCCGTCATCAACCTGTTTTTTATCGGATTAAGCCTGCTCATGGTCATCCCGTTCGCGTTGGTCCTCTCGGTTTCGTTCACGAGCGAAGCATCGCTTGCCCGGAACGGCTACCGGTTCATACCGGATACGTTCGTGCTGACCGCCTATCGGTATATCTTCAAGGTGCCGGATGTCATTCTCCGCGCTTACGGAGTGACGGCGCTCGTGACGGCGATCGGCACGGCCGCCGGATTGCTGATGACGGCGATGATGGCGTATACGATCTCCCGGCCGGACTACAAATACAAGAACGTCACGAGCTTCTACGTGTTCTTCACGATGCTGTTCAGCGGAGGCCTCGTCCCGTTCTATATGCTGATGACGCAGTACCTGCACGCCAAGGACACGCTGTGGGCGATGATTCTGCCGGGGCTGCTCAGCGCGTGGAACGTCATGATTCTAAGAGGCTTCTTCGCGAAAATCCCGATGGAAATCATCGAGTCGGCCAAGATGGACGGCGCCCGGGAGCGGCGGATCTTCTTCACCGTCATCATCCCGCTGTCCACCCCGGCGCTCGCGACGATCGGCCTGCTGATCGCGTTCGGGTATTGGAACGAATGGTTCAACGCGCTGTTGTTCATCGACAATCCGAGTCTGGTTCCGCTGCAATTGCTGCTCGTCCGCATGCTGAACAGCATGGAGGTGCTGACGCAGAACCTGGCTTTGCTCGGCATTCCGGATCTCGACGCCAGCCAGTTCCCGACGATGTCCGCGCGCATGGTGATGGTGGTGCTGGCCGCCGGGCCGATGATGCTCGTCTTTCCGTTCTTCCAGCGCTATTTCGTGCAGGGGTTGACCGTCGGCTCGCTCAAGGGCTGACGGCCGGTCCCGGAAAGGCCGCTTGCCGGCAAACCGCCATTCGGGTGGGTCTAATAACGGAGAGGGCGAGCCAAACGGAAGGAGGGAAGGAACGCCCGGGCGATTGTTCTCCATGTTATTATTTTCATACAAGCACTGCATATATAAGGGAGGTTTCATACAGATGAGGCGGTTGAAGAAGAAGGCAATCCATCTCTCGTTGTTCGCGGTCGTACTGATGATGGCGATCACGGGCTGCAGCGGCAAATCAAACGACGGGGGGGCCGCGAACGCGCCCGCGGACAACGGCAAGGCCGCGAACGCGCCCGCGGACAACGGTACGGCCGCGAACGCCCCGGCCCCGGACGCAAACGCGGAGGACGAAGCGCTTCCGCCGGTCGAGCTGACCTGGTATTACGGGGTAAGCGCGCAGCAGCCGGGCCAGCAGGACGTCGAGGACGCGGTCAATCAATACTTGAAGGACAACACCAAGCTGAACGCCACGGTACGGCTGAAACCGGTCGATTTCGGCAGCTACGATCAGAAGATGAACGTGACCATCGCGTCCAACGAGAAGATGGACATCGTATGGACGACGGGGGCCTGGCTGCTCAAGTATAACGAGAACGTCAAGAAGGGCGCCTTCCTGGCGATCGACGACCTGCTGCCGAAGTACGCGCCGCAGACGCTCGGCAGCCTCATGCCGGCGGCATTCTGGGACGACGTGAAAGCGGATTCGGACGGCAAAATCTATGCGGTGCCGAGCTATCAGGTCGCGGCCACGTCCTTCGGCTTCGTCTTCCAGAAGCGGTTCGTCGACAAGTACAAGTTCGATATCGGCAGCGTGAAGACGGAAGCCGACCTGGCGCCGTTCCTGGAGACGCTCAAGAAGAACGAGCCGGACGTCGTGCCGTTCGCCTTCCAAGCCGGCAACAACGGCCCGATCGACGGGAACCTGCTGGATTACGGCCCGGTCACGTACTACAAGAACGATCCGTACAAGAGCGTGGACAAACGCGAGACGCCGGAGTACAAAGCCTACTTGGATCTCATGCACGACTGGTACCGGAAGGGCTACATCTACCCGGACCTCGCGACGGTCAAGGACTTCAATCAATTGATGGCGAAGGGCAACATCGCGGTCATGACGGACGTGACCTTCAAGCCGGGCGGCGAAGCGGGCTATCCGGCCAAGAACGGCGGGAACGAAGTCGTCCGGAAAGCCATCACCGATCCGCTCTTCACCGGGGTCACGACGTCGATGAACGCCATCAGCAAGGCATCGAAGAATCCGGAGCGGGCGCTCATGCTGCTCGAGCTCGTCAACAACGACAAGAAGCTGTACGATCTGCTCTGCTACGGCATCGAAGGCAAGCATTACACCGTGGCGAACGGCGTGTACGCGCCCGTCGAGAATTCGGCGTACGCGCCGAACGTGGATTGGGTGTTCGGCAACCAGTTCAACGGACTGCTGCGTCCGGGCCAGCCGGCCGACGTCTTCGAGCAGACGAAGCGGTTGAACGAGCAGGCCGCGATTCACCCGATCAACGGCTTCAAGTTCGACGACTCGAGCTTGAAGACGGAGGTCGCCGCCGTCGCCGCCGTGCAGGCGGAATACGCGGTTCCGCTGGAGACGGGAACGGCCGATCCGAACGAGGTGCTCCCGAAGTATCTGGACGCGCTGAAGAAAGCGGGCAGCGACAAGATTCAAGCCGAGATGAACAAGCAGCTCGCGGCTTGGGCCGCGAAGAACGGCAAATCATGACGGCCGCCTAGCGGGAGGACGGACATTCGTTTGCTTGCGGGAGTACCGCATCCCGAACGAATGCCCGTTTCTAGGCGGATGCAATCGCGCATCGCCGAACAGGCAGGACGCGACACCACAAAGGAGGAAGCGTTGATGAAGGCAACAGGTTTAGGAAGCGGCTCAGCAACAAATAGAAAGCGCTTACCGAAATTCGAATTGCCGAGAATCGGGTTTATTTTGATGCTGGCGGGCGCAATGCTGCTTTCGGGGTTTGTTTTTGCAAGCGAGGACGCCGAGGCGTCTCCGACCGTTTATTATGTGGCGAAGAACGGGAACGACGCTTGGAACGGAACTGCCGCGGACTTCGTATCCGGCTCGACCGGCCCCTTTCTGACGATTCAGAAATGCGCCAGCATCGCGGCTCCCGGAGATACGTGCGCCGTTCGCGAAGGCGTTTACCGGGAAACGGTCAAGCCGGCCGCCTCCGGCACGGCCGCGGCGCCGATCACGTTCCAGCCTTACCAGAACGAAAGCGTGACCGTAGACGGCACGGATATCGTGACGTCCGGATGGACGCTGAAGAGCGGGAGCAGCGACATCTATCAGACGAACATCGCCTTGAACCCGGCGTTGTTCGCCAATCAATTGTTCGTGGACGGCAGCATGATGACGCAGGCCCGCTGGCCCAATACGAGCGGTCAGCTGATGTACCCGACGTTGGCGGCAGCCGAGGCGAACACGACGACGACGGGGACCGCGACCGAGACGGTGTACGATTCCCATCTGCCGGATCTGGATTTGACCGGCGCGAAGGTATGGATCTTGGGGGGCGCTCAATTTACGGCGCATTCCGGCACGATCTCGGCGAGCTCGCCCGGCTCCTTTACGTTCAATCAGCCGATGGCCGGCTGCGCGAGTCTGTGCTCGAAGCCCGGCAGCCGGTATTTCCTCTTCGGTTCGCTGGCCTTCCTGGACGCGCCCTCCGAATTTCACTATGATAGCGGCTCGCAGACGCTCTACCTGCGAACGTCCGACAATACCGATCCGTCCGCGCATACGGTCCAGGTCAAGCAGCGCCAATACGGGTTCGACCTTGCCGGCCGTTTGTTCGTGCAAATCAAAGGCTTCCGGTTGTTCGCGACGACGATATTCACGGACAGCGCAAGCAGAAACAACGTGATCGACGGCATCAACGCGCAGTATCCCTCGCATTATATCGAGATTCCCGACGATCCGCGGAACGGTCCTTACGCGTCGCATAACTACGATACCGGCATCATCATGGACGGGTTGACGAACACGCTCAAGAACAGCACGATCGCCTACAGCGCGGGCAATGGCGTCGCGCAGATCGGCCGGTTCAACGTCATTACGAACAATTTGATTCACGACGTCGATTACGCCGGCACCTACAATGCGCCGATCCGGTTCCTGGGAGCCGGCGTCGACGTGACCGCGACGTACAACACGATCTATAATACCGGCCGCGACGGGATGATCGGCGGAGGCTTGCGCAATAAGGTCGCGTATAACAACATCTACAATTACGGCTTGATCGCCAACGATCTGGGCGGCTTCTACACGTGCTGCGGCTCCACGCTCGGAACCGGATCCAGCATCGACCACAACTGGGTGCACGACGACAAATCCGGCGGCGGCGTAGGCATCTATATCGACAACGGCGCGTCGCAATTCCTGATCCATCATAACGTGTCGTGGAACAATAACGGCGCGGGCATGATCTTGAACGGCTTGACGACCGGCAAAAGCCAAGGCAACAAAGTGTACAACAACACGCTCGGAGGCGGCCAGACGAAAAGCATCGGTTCCGCGGGCGTCGTCAACTCGGCGGACACCGTCGTGCAGAACAATATATTCCGCGGGCCGACGGATCCGATGCCGGGCGGATCGGCGTTCCTGAACAATCTGTTGCCCGCGGCGAATCCGTTGTTCGTCGACGAGACCGCGTCGAATTTTCACTTGCAGACCGGGTCGCCCGCCATTAACGCGGGAGCCGTCGTGCCGGGCATCACGGACGGCTACAGCGGCGCGGCGCCGGATCAGGGCGCTTATGAATTCGGGCAATACGATTGGGTCCCGGGATGCAACTTCAACGGCTACGGAAGCTCGTGCAGCCCGACGAACTTGGTCTCGAATCCCGGCTTCGAACAAGGCACGGCCGGGTGGCACGCGGCCGGAGGCTCGATTGCGGCCGCCTCGGATTCCCACAGCGGCACGGCTTCGCTGAAGGTCTTCAACCGCACCGGCGCATCCAACAGCGCGAGACAGAATCTGCCGATACAAAACGGCAAAACATATACGTTTTCCGCCTTTACGAAATTGGGTTCCGGCACCGATTCGGCCTACATGGTGCTCGAAGTCGTAAGCGGAGGCCAAACGTCCTGGATCCAGCTGGCGTCGAACCCGATCAATGCGACGGCATGGACGCAATTGACCCGCACCTATACGTTCAATCTGGCAGCGCCGATTACCGCCGCCAACCTGTATGTCCAGACGGGCACCTCGCTCGCGGATTTGTACGTCGACGACATGTTCGCGGACGAATTCAAAACGCGATTGACGCCCCCGGGCCTGTACGTGGACAAAACGAAGCTGAACGCCGCGATCTCCACGGCGCAGGCGCTTTATGCGGGAGCGGCGGAAGGAAGCGAACCCGGCCAGTATCCCGCGGGCGCGAAAGCGGAATTGCTGTCCGCCGTCCAAAGTGCGACGGCGGTTTCGGCCGATTCGAACGCGTCGGAGGATGCGGTCGACGCCGCGGTGCGTACGCTGAATACCGCAATCTCCGCATTTCGGTCGTCCCGCAATTTGGACGCGACCGTGACCGTCGACGTCAATGACATGCTCGCCGATCAAGCGGGCTGGGACGCCGACCCGGGCAGCTTGAATTTCTCGGACGACGGCCTGGTGTTTACGCCGGCGACGGCTCGGACGGTCTTCGGTTACGCGGGCGCCAAAATCAAGCACAACGAGCTGGTGCGGTTCAAAGCGAAGCTCGATACGTCCAACGGCCTGCAGGGGTTCGGCATACGCGCGACCAATACGAGCAAGCCGGCATGGGAAGCGAACAGCCAGTACTTGATCGTGGTCAAGACGGCCGTTATCGAAGTGCAGAAGTGGAACGGCACGAACCTGATCGTGCAGAGCATACCGAATACGTTTCTGCAAAGCGGCATCTGGCATACGGTGCAGCTGGGAGCCATCGATACGCACGAAGGCGTGCAAGTGATCATGAACGTGGACGGGACCGAAGTCGTCAACTGGACGGACACGAACAATCCGATTCAGGACGAAGGGTATTTCGAAGTTTACGGGTCGACGCCGCTTTCGCCGATCGCGATCGGGAGTATCGAATCGCCTGACACGACGGCGCCCGTGACGACGGCCGCGCTGTCTCCGGCGCAGCCGGACGGACAAAACGGCTGGTATGTCCAGCCGGTCAGCGTAACGTTGACGGCGGAGGACGACAAGCCGGGCGCGGCGGGAAGCGAGTACAGTCTGGATAACGGGGTAAACTGGCAGCCTTACGAGAACCCGTTCACGGTCGATCAAGACGGTTCAACCGTCATTCGCTATCGCTCGACGGATGGCGCGGGGAACGTGGAAGAAGCCCGAACGTTAACCGTTCCGATCGATCGGACCGCGCCGACGGCGGAAGTCGGTTACAGCACCGCAGCGCCGACCTCCGGCAGCGTGGTCGCGACGATCGCGCCAAGCGAGCAAGTCACGGTCACCAACAACGGAGGCTCCGACAGCTATACGTTCCAAAGCAACGGCGAGTTTACGTTCGCGTTCGTAGACCAAGCCGGCAATCCGGGAACGGTTACGGCCGCGGTGGCGAACATTGCCCCGAAAAGCGCGGGCGTGCCGGGAAAACCGATCCTGTCGAGCGATAACGGATACGATACGGGCATTCCGGACGGGAGCTATACGATCAGCATGAATATGTGGTGGGGCAATAACGGCGGCGTCTACAAGCTGTACGAGAACGACGTGCTGATCGACACGCAAACGCTCGCCGACGATTCGCCGAACCCGCAATCCGCCGTCACGTCCGTAAGCGGCAGGAAGAACGGCGCGTACCGCTACTATGCCGAGCTTGCCAACGCTTACGGCACGACGCGCAGCGACGAATTGACCGTAAACGTCACGCAAGCGGAGCCGGCCGAACCGGTGCTCGCCAATGACAATTGGGACGGCGACGGAAGCTACAGCGTGAACATGAACCTATGGTGGGGCACGAACGGCGCGACCTACCGGCTGTACGAGAACGGCGTGCTGATCGATACGCAGACGCTCGCGGGCCAAACGCCGCAGGCGCAATCGGCTACGACGCCGATCGCGGGCCGGCCGGCCGGCATCTACGAGTATCGGTGCGAGATCGAGAACGATGCAGGGACGACTTCCAGCGAAGTCATGGTCGTTACGGTGAACGAGTCCGTGGCGAAGCAAGCGTAGGCAGAGGGCGGTTCCGGGATCCCCGCGGATCCCGGAACCGTCCTTTTTTCGCGGAGATTCACCAGTTCCGGGACCTAGGAGGAGAAGAGATGAGAGTTCACTATCACCTGCGCGGCGGCTTGGCTCATGCGGCCAAGAAGCTGCGCGCGGGCGCGCGGACGTTCAAGGTCGCCTTTATCGGCGGCTCGGTCACGGAAGGCGCCGGAGCCTCGGACGCGGAGCGCTATAGCTATCGCGCGCTGACCGGTCAATATTTGGCGAGCCGGTATCCTGAGGTTGCCTTTACGTTCGTGAATGCGGCCGTCGGCGGAACGGATTCGGTCTATGGGGCCTATCGTTTCCGGGAGCATGTCCTTAAGCAAGGACCGGTCGACTTGTTGTTCGTCGAATTCGCGGTGAACGACGCCGGCGACCGGACGGCCTCGGTCCGCGCCATGGAAGGCATCGTGCGGCAGGCCAAGCGGTCGAATCCGCGGATGGCGATCGGGTTCATTTACTCGCCGAATACGGCCGGCTTGCGGCTGTTCGGGGAACAGGGCAGGCTCCAGCCCGCGATCGGGCACTATGAGGAAGTCGCGGCGCATTACGGCATTCCGTCCCTCTCGATCGCGCGGAGCATCTACGAGGGGATCGCGGCCGGCGAGCTGCGATGGGAGGATTACAGCGCGGATGAGGTGCATCCCCACGACGCGGGCTTCGGCCTGTACGGCGGCTTGGTTGAAACGTTTCTGCACGAAACGCTCGGGTATCGAGAGGATGATGATGCGGATCAGGACGAGACCGCAGGCCTGCCGGAGCCCTTGGAACCGTCGTGCTACGAGCATGCCGGACTGCTTCCGCCCGGTACGGCGGCGAGCGCGCCCGGCTGGAGGCACGAGCAGCCATGGCGATTCGAGCATGTCTGTTATTGGAAGCTGCCTGGCGAGGCCTTGATCGGGGATACGGCCGGAGCGGCTTTCAGATTGCGTTTCCATGGTACCGCGGTGGGCATCGCGGTGTTGGCCGGCATGGACCTCGGCGACATCGAATTCGCGATCGATGGCGGGCGTTACGAGCCGATGCGGCTCTTTGATTCGCGATGCACGGCGTTTTACCGGCCGAAAATCGTACTGCTGACGGACGGATTGGTACCCGGCGGACATACGGTCGACATTCGCATCGCGGCGGATTCGCCTGCATTAAGCACGGGCCGCTGCGTGCGTATTCTTTATTTTCTGGTGAATGCCTAGGATGGCATGCAAGAGGAAAACGAACGTCAGTCATAACGAGCAGGCAGCCGGTCTCTTTAGATGACCGGCTGCTTTTATTGATGCGATGCCTGGCGAACTCCCGAGCGGATCCAGTCTCCGGTTATTCATTTAGGCGTTCGTTATTGTATGATGGCTATAATGGAAGGACGCCCTGATGAGGTAGAATTCATGTCGTGCAGAGGAGGATTCCATGTCCTGGAGCAAATTGAAGCAACAATTGGAGAGTTTTCTCAGTCCGGCCTTAATCGGGAGGGTCGACTATCTCGCAACCAGCTACCGCTATCTACCGGATAAAGCAGGACTTTGCAATATCGCGGTCGATAAAAAGAACGTGCTCAATATGAACGATGCGACGACTTCGATCCGATGGTACCAATCGGAGCTGGAGATCAAGCATGACCCGTCGATTCACATTCCGATCCATCGCGACGAATTGGAGGCGGTCAGGAAAGATGCCAAGGGGCCGGTTCCGGAGGAACGGCTCGAAGTCATCGCGAGGGGACGAAGACGAACGGAACTCGCGAAAGAGCTGATGGCCGCGCAGTCGACGTTAAGCAAATCGAATTTTCATGCGGAAGCCACGAAGTTTTTGGCCCGTTCGATCGAGGAAAGCCTGGAGAGCAAGGAGATTATAGCGAATATTCTAGCCCTGGTGGACAGACGGATCGGGAAGAAGCGGATCTTGAACATGCGCGAGACGATCAAGCTGAAACATCCGAGCGTGCAGTATTTTTATGAGCTCCGGCTCAGCACGTTATAAGAGGAACGTAAAAAGCGCCGGCGGCCTTGAGCAGGCGACCGGCGATCATCGATTAGCAGTGCGGCTTGTTCCCATTCTCGTGCACGAGGGCGCTCCGATAGCTTAAGGGGGAGCAGCCGGTTTTGGTTTTGAACACCTTGCTGAAATATTTCATATCCGGGTAGCCGACCATCTCGCCGATCTGCGAGACTTTCAAGGAAGAATGGGCTAAGTATTGCTTGGCCTTGTCGATCCGGATGTCCCCCAAATAATCCGATAAGTTCACGCCGAAATCTTGTTTGAACCGCCGCGAGATATATTCCCGGCTAAAATGAAACCGGTTCGATAGTTGCTGGAGCGATATATCGGTAAAATAGTGCGTTTGGATATAGTTCCGGATATCTGCCATCGCGCTTCGGTCCGGAACGATTTCGAGAACATAAACGCGGTCTTCCGCCGGTTCGGCATAACGCCGATGCAGAGCGGCCTTGGCCTCCAGATAGGCATGCCTGACTTCATGGTGGAACTTCTTGGTCGTGCCGATGCCAATGTCAAACCTGGCGCCCAGCGCCTGATGCAAGCACTGATTGATTTTCCGGATGATCCTCTCCGCCTGCTCCGGCGCATGCCAATGGAGAATCACGATTTCATTCTCGCTCGACCAATAACGAAAGGCGAATCCCGACCGCGACCGGCGCAGAATCTCGTTGCACACGTTGGTGAGCGCGAAGAACAGCAGGTCGTGATGCTTGTCGAATTCGCGCCGAATGGACGCATCGATCTGCTCCAGGCTGAGTACGGAGCATCTGCACGCGGTCATGGCGCCGAATGCCGAGAATTCGCGCCGAATTTCGGGAAGGTGCCGGTGGTGATCTTCCGGATGCCGAATCAGCTGGCTGAACATCTTCTCCCAACATATCGGCTTGAGCCGGTTGATCTCGATATGAAGGCCGCCCTGCTGCCTGCGCCAATCGGCTTCGTGCTTCCACAGCTGAACGGCCCGATGGACGGCGTTCCGAATGTCTGTCTCTTGGATGGGTTTAAGCAAATAATCCGAGCCTCCGGCCCTCATCGCGCGCCGGACGAGCCGGAAATCCGGATATCCGCTCATCATGATGGTTTTAGCGGAAGGCAGCTGTTCCTTGATCCAACGCAGCAGTTCAATGCCGTCCATTCCCGGCATCGTCATGTCCACCAGGATCAATTCCGGCCGATGCTCCCGGATCATTCTTCTGGCCGACCCGCCGTCCGCTGCCTCGAATACCTCCCCGATGCCGTGTCGCTCCCATTCCACGAACCGAATAACGGCTTCCCGGGCAGGCCGTTCGCCATCGACGATCAGCGCCTTCATGCCGGGACTCCGTACGCCGGCCGTTTGAATCAAAGCGGCGGGTTTGCGGGACTGGAAGGTTACGGCTCTCCTATAATTGAACGTATTGTCCGCGAGCTTCTGCAGAATCATTTTCATTTTCCTCCAAGTTGCCGGATGCGGGTTCGAATGCATGCTAGCGTTTCGTTCACCGCATGACTTTCTTTTGTTCAAATTAGCAGCGTATCAAATGTTCGCTCTATTTTGTTTAATATTTAGTGAGTGATATATAATATATCTTAACAGCGCGCAAACGCCGAAGTAAAGAAGCGCCGATCCTATGGAAGGTTTTACAATTTTAAGCGGATACATAGTCGAATATAGAGGAGAATCCATCGATGTCGCAGGAAATAAAAGGTCAGGGCATACAGTCATTGGAAATCGGGTTAGCGATATTAAAAAAGATCGCCGCGGCAAAAAGACCGCTGACGATCACGCAGCTTGCCGAAATTTGCGACATGCCGAAAAGCAAACTCCATCATTATTTAACGAGCTTTTGCAGATCCGGCTTCTTGAAAAAAGGGGAGGATTTGAAATACGCCCTCGGATCCGAACTGGTTTTATTGGGCCTCGGGGCCGTCGAGGCGATGGATATTAACGAGGCGGCGGTCCCGTATATGAAAGCCATCAACGATGCCGTTCATGAAACGGTGTATTTGTCGCTATGGGGAATGAACGGTCCGTTTTTTGTCCGCTGCATCGAAAGCAAACGTCCCATCAGCATCGGCATCAGGGTGGGATCGCAAGTCGGCGTAACGAAATCATCTTCGGGGAAAGTGTTCGCGGCTTTTATGCGAAACGAAGAAACGGAGAACTTGATCAAACGCGAATTGGAAGAAGACCGGAAGGACGCGGATGCGTTCAAGAAGGAGATCCGGGAAATCAAAGAAAAGGGATACGCGCGGAGCGACTCGACCGTAGCGCCCGGAATCGTGGGCCTTTCATGTCCGGTATTCAACCGAAGCGGCCACATCATCGCCGCCATTACGATCTTGGCGCTTAGCGGAACCATGGACGCATCCGAAACGGCCGAAGCGGTCCGTTCGCTGCAAGAGAACTGCTTGAAATTGTCCAAGGAGATCGGTTTCAACGGATAGCGCATCAATATTTTGCTTGAAGGAGCTAATATTAGGTAACGATAAAAGTCGCCTCTTCTTCTATACTGGGGAAGCTCGCAAAAATCAATCGCTTGATAGCGCGGAACGAATGAAGGAGATGTGTGACATGAATGAAATGGTTGGAAAATGGCTGAGTTGGATCGGAATCGTAGTCGCCGTGATCGGGTTTTTCTATGCGTCCGTGTGGATGGGCAGCATCGCCGTTATCCTTGGACTCGCAGCCCTGGCTACCCCTAAAAAGAAACTGGCGTGGTTGTCGATCGGTCTTGGCATTATTGCGTTTATCGTTCCAAACGTGTAAGCAGCAGACCGGGTGAATAACTGAGCGTCGCGCCGGGGGAGAAGAGACCGGCCGAGGTCTTCATGAAATTCGAAGGAGCAATCGGAGCTTGTTAGCTGCCGGTTGCTCTTTTTCGGTTCGTTTCGACTTGCCGCAGCGGCAGCGCGGCCCTGCGGAGGGCCGATTCATCGTCGGCAAATCCATCAATATTTTGCTTCAAGGAGCTAATATCGGGTGACGTTCGTCGCCGCAGGTTCGACTATACTGGGATTGCCTCGCAAAGGGCGACGAATAGCACGAGCGGAAGGAGTGGTGGAACACCGCAAGGCAAGGGTAGGAAAATGGCTCGGCCGGACGGGATACGCGGCCGTCCATAATGAGAATATGCGTGATCTGGATGAGGCATTGTCGTCATCCTCGGAGAATCGGAGGGCATCTAACATGGCTGGGACAGCAGGTATTCACCACATCACGTCCTTCATCCGCACGCCGCAGCTGAACGTGGACTTTTACTCCAAGACGTTGGGGCTGCGGTTATTGAAGAAGAGCATCAACTTTGATGCACCGGAAATCTATCATCTCTATTACGGCAATGAAGCCGGCCGTCCGGGAACGGCCCTGACGTTCTTCCCTTCCAAGGACGCCCGTCGCGGGAGCGTAGGCGGCGGTCAAGTGGGCTATACGACGCTTGCCGTTCCCGCGAACGCCCTGGCATTCTGGGAAGAACGCCTTGCCAACCTGGGGGTGGCATGCAGGCGCGCGCGGCGTTTCGATGAGACGTATTTGCGGTTCGCCGATCCTGACGGCTTGCATCTGGAGATGGTGGAGCGAGAAGCGGGAGCGCCAAGCAAGTGGCCGCTCGGAGATATTCCGTTCGATAAGGCGATCAAAGGGTTAGGCGGCGCGAAGCTGTACAGCGCGGATCCGGACGGCACGCAGCGGACGCTGCGGCTTATCCTGGGGCTGGAAAGAGTCGGTCGGGAAGGCGGATGGGTTCGTTATCGTACTGCCGGGGACTTCGGGAACTACATCGACCTCAACGCATCGCCCATGCCCTGGGGAGATCGAGGCGCCGGAACCGTTCATCATATCGCGTGGAGGGCCCGGAACGACGAAGAGCTTCGGAAGTGCCGCGAACGGGTCGTCGATCATGGTTTCGAAGCGACGGCGATCATTAACCGGCAGCGCTACAACGCCTTCTATTACCGCGAACAAGGCGGCATGCTCTTCGAAGTCGCGACCGACGCCCCGGGCATCGTCATGAACGAACCGTTCGAGATTCATGCGAAAGCGCCGCAGCTTCCGTCCTGGTCGGTCGTCCATCGCGAGTTTATCGAGGACAACCTCCTGCCGGTTAAGGATCGCGTCTTGGAGGAAGAGAAACGATGACCTCGAACGGCGTTGGAGAAGAGAAACCGATGAAAGCGTACGATGCGGAAGTGATTTCGGCACTGCGAGATAAAATTCGCCTTATTCAAACCGGCAACAAAGCGATTTACGTGGCCGGGCCGATCAAGCTGCCGATTGACTTGGATGGGAAAACGATCGCGTTCTCGTGGTATGCCTGGTTGAACGCGGACGAAACGACGCCGGACCTCGCCTGCCTCATCGAACGGTTATCCCGCGTCAATCTGGCCGAATGGCAGCAATCGAGCGTGCTGGTGTACGGCGATATGCAACGGGCGGAGCAAGCTTTGATCCGCTTCCATTCGATTTGCCATACCAGGGACATCTTCGGCAGCAAACGCTGCGACTGCGGCTATCAGCTGAAGCAGTCGATGAAGCAAATCGTCGGCAGCGGCAACGGCGCGTTATTCTACCTGGCCAATCATGAAGGCAGAGGGATCGGATTGTTTAGCAAGGCCTTGGCCTATATTCTGCAGGAGAACGGGTACGACACCGTGGACGCGAACCTGAAGCTCGGATTCGCGGACGATGCGCGCGATTACGGCGATGCGATCGAAGTGCTGAAAACGTTTCGGACGAAGCCCGTCACGCTGATCACGAACAATCCGAGGAAAGTAGAAGCGCTCGTAAAGGCTGGCATGCCCGTAAGCGGCCGCGTTCCGCTTTGGGGCGAGGCATCCGAATATAACGTGCGCTATTTGAAGACAAAAATAGCGCGGTCCGGTCATATGAGCGAACGTCTCCATTCTTCGGAGAGATGGATGTCGCACGATGAACGAGCAAGATAACAGGAGGAACAACGACGTGGTACAATCCACCCTTGAAAAGCAAGAAGCGCTCCAATCCCAAACGAATGGCGCGGATATTCTGAATCAACTCGTCAAGCCGGAAGTCCAGGAGGCGTTGACCAAGCTGGCCGATCATTTGCCCAAGCTCGCCGAGATGACGGCGCTGCTGACGAAGTTCTACGATGTGGCGAGACAAGCGGCGGGTGACCGGGTACTCGTACAGGATACGCTGGGCGCCATCCGGGAGGTCGTGAAGCCCATGGAGGCAACGGTCAAGCATCTCGCGTCGGCCGCCATCGAAGCCCGCGAACGCGCGGAACGGGAAGAGGCCGCGATCGGCCTGTTCGGGATGCTGGGATTGCTCAAGGATCCCGAGCTTCAACGGATGCTTCGCTTCGGTCAGGCATACTTGGCGATTCTAGGCGAACGAAGAAATTAACGGCAAGGAGATCGGGACAACATGAGCAAGCACATCTTGATTTTAGGAGCGGGTTACGGCGGTCTTCTCGGCGCGATATCCGCCCGCGCGCATTTCTCGCCGGAGGAAGCCGCGATTACGGTCATCAACAAGTACGAGACGCACCAAATCATTACGGAGCTGCACCGTCTGGCTGTCGGCAACGTAGCCGAGAAGGCCGTCACCTTGCCGCTCGCGAATCTGTTCAAAGGCAAAGACATCAACCTGCGGATCGGCACGGTGACGGGAATCGATCCGGATGCCCGACGCGTCGATCTGGAGGACGGAACCGCGTTGACGTATGACGCGCTGGTGCTCGCGCTCGGCAGCGAATCGAATTTCTTCGGCGTGCCGGGACTGGAGGAACATAGCTTTACGCTGAAATCCGTCGCCGACGCGAAACGGATCTACGGGCATATCAACGACAAAATAGCCGCGTACGCGAGAACGAGACGCAAAGCGGACGCGACGTTCGTCATCGGCGGCGGCGGCTTGACGGGCGTCGAGCTCGCCGGAGAGCTGGCGGACGAGCTTCCGGGCCTATGCCGGGCGCACGGCGTCGACTTTGCGGACGTCGCTTTGTATCTCGTCGAATCCAAAGCGCGCATTCTCGCCACCTACTCCGATGATCTGATCGACCGCGCGACCGCGAGCCTCGAAGCGCGCGGCGTCCGCTTCCTCACGGGGCTTACGATCACGGAGGCGACGGGGACGACGGTCAGCCTGAAGGACGGCCGGACCATCGAAGCGGGTACGGTGCTGTGGGCCGGCGGCGTGAAGGGCAGCCCGCTCGTGGCGAACTGCGGGATCGAAGTCGACCACGGACGCGCCTCGGTCAACGCTTATTTGCAATCCGTCTCGCACCCGGATGTCTTCCTTGCCGGCGACTGCGCCGCCGTCATGGGGCCGAACGGCCTTCCGTATCCGCCGACCGCGCAGCTGTCTTGGCAGATGGGCGAGCATGTCGGAAGCAGTCTGTTCGCTTACTTCACAGGCGCGAAGATGAAGGCGTTCGAGCCGATTAATTCCGGTTCGCTCGCGAGCTTGGGACGCAAGGACGGCATCGGTTGGATCGGCGAAAGCGGCATCGAACTGAAAGGCTTCCCGGCCACCTTGATGAAAAAAGCGAGCGATGTGCGCTACCTGTCGCACATTCACGGTCTGTCCACGCTAGCGTATTAACCGTTGCATTGATAGATGAGCCCGGGGATAGGTAGCCGCGGGACATAGGAAGAAGAGCAATCGGCCGAAGTGCCTCCGATTGCTCTTCTTCCGTTGGCGTCACAAACGGACGCGGTTCGTCGTGTTATGAACGAGCCCTCTTCCTCGCATAAGCCCGTAAGCATCGGACGGAAAGGATTTCGGTTACGGCATGACAAAAGTAACGCGGTACATCTTCATGCTACTGGGCACGCTGTCGTTCGTGCTTGCATTTGCGACGTTTCCCGCCGTACTGAAGCAAAGCGCGTTCGACGGTTCGCTTCGCTTCCATTGGTCCGAAGGATGGACGAGCCTCGCGCGCTACTTGGAAGGAATCGCGAACGGCGACAGCTTCCGCTGCCTGGCCGGCCAGAAGGAATTACCGTTCTTTCGCCAGATCGGAAGCAGCTTCATGCTTTCTTTGATCTACTTGGCGACCGGCGCCGCGGTCGGCTTAACCATGGGCATCGCGCTCGGCATCCATTTTGCGCTGTCGCGCGCGAAGCGGCTCAGACGTCTATTGGACGTGACGGGCGTGCTCCCGGATTTCGTCATCGTGCTGCTGCTGCAGTTTGCAATCGTCCTGTTGTCGTCGGCGACCGGACTGCTTCTCGTACAGGTTGCGAGCATAACCGCGGATCGGCCGGCGGTCGCGCTTCCGCTCCTCTCGACCATCATCGTTCCTTCGGGCTACATGATCCGGAACGTCGCGCTTCACATGAGCCAGACGCTGACCGAGGACTACATCATGGCCGCGAAAGCGCGAGGATTGAAGAAGCGTTACAGGATCTTCTTCCATGCGCTGCCTAACGTACTGCCCTTCATCAAAGCCGACGCGAATAAATTCTTGGCCATTCTGTTCGGGAATTTGTTCATTTTCGAATATTTGTATAACTTGAACGGCGTGACGGCGTTCGTATTCGCCAACGCGTATACCACGTTCAAACTGTACCAATACAACCTCGTCGTGAACGGGATCTTGACGCTGCTGCTGCTGTACGCGATTTTGTTTGCGCTCGTAAGAGCCTTGCTATTCGGGTGGGAGAAGGTGTTCGCGCGATGAATAAAACATTGGCAACCGGTTTGGCGATCACGATGCTCTTCCTCGTTGCGTGCTTCTTCGGCGAATATGCCGCCCCGTACGATCTAAGCGAGAACGTGCCGCCCCATTATGTCGGCGAGCCCGGTCACCGCACGCTGGTCGCGCCGCCGTTCCCGCCGTCGGCAAGCCACCCGTTCGGCACGGATAAATACGGGACCGACATGGCGGCGAAGCTCCTGGACGGGGCGAAATATACGATCATCGCCTCGTTATCGGTCGCGTTCTTTCGCCTTTTCGCGGGCGGGGCGCTGGGGCTGCTGCTTGGTTATTACGGGGCGGGAAGGATCTCTCGGACCGGCCGGACGCCGATCTGGACGATGTTGAACGGCATCCCGATTTTTATCGTCGTCTGGATGATCATGACCGGCATCTCGATGGATCCTTCGGCGACTCCCCTCGAGATGACCCTGATCCTGTCCGCCGTACTGGCGCTGGTCGGGATTCCGGCGGTGGCATCGACGGTGAAAGCGAAAACGACGGTGCTCCGCGAGGAGCCGTTCATCCTCTCCGCCCGCTCGGTCGGGGCCGGACGCCGGCGGATCATTCGCACGCATCTGCTGCCGCATCTGCAGGAAAGCCTTCTGATTCTGTTCGTCCAAGAAATCGTCTTGATTCTCGGCTTGTTCGGACAGCTGGCGATCTTTAATCTCTTCGTCGGCGGCACGCTGGTCTACAAAGATTTGCTGTATCCGGAATACGCGAGCCGCACGAACGAATGGAGCGGGCTGATCGGACAGTCCCGGGGGAATTTGTATATCTACCGGTGGGTGCTGTTCTTTCCGCTGCTCGCGTACATCGCGTACATTCTCGGTCTCCATATGATCGCGCTCGGGATCGAAAAGAGGTACGCGCGGAAGGTCGCCAAGTTTTCGCAGCTCTGAATTAACCCGGCGTATGCATGTTCGCCGCACGGCGTCCCGATGATCAAGCAATCGTTGATCCATCGGGACAATTTTATTTTATCGAAAAATAGCGCGCATTTGATAAGAGAGATGGTATAGTAGGAGTATCCGTCAGTATGGTATCGATACCAGAAAAGCGGCGAACCGCTTCTCTTCGAGTTCTAATCACGCTATTGGAGGTACCTTATGAGCCAGTCTATGTATAACGGAACGATTCCTCGCGACGCGTTGGAAAGCTACCTTTCGCGGGCGGTCACGGCCGCGGATCTGGTCAACAGCGCGACGTTGGACGACGATCTCAGAATGATCGGCAATATCGGCGCCAAGTTTCTCGGCCGCGCCTCGGGCGTGTGGCTGCTGGAACCGGATGACGACGCGCACTTCCGGAACTCTCGGGCGCTTGCGGAACGCGTGCATGCGGTCGACCCGGACATTATGCTGCAGACGTGCATTTTTGAAGCCGTTTTCAGCGGCGTGGAGCGCATCGACATCCCGGTTTGGGTGTTCGAGGCGTTTCGATTGCCGGTCGAACGGCGTACGTTCCGTTACGCGGACATGCTGTTCGATTCGAAGCCGCAGGGATTCGTGTGGGATGGGGACGGCGGCATTCCGAACTTGAACAAGCTGGAGGCGCAGCTATGGTTCTATTACAGGGCGGTGCGTTATATCGATGCCGGGTACGAGGCGATCCATATGGGACAAGTCCATTTGTATACCGCCGAAGACGACGGGTTTCGGCAGACGACCGCCTTGTTCCGGAAGATCAGGGACTACGCCGGCGTCCATGCGAGGCGCGGCATCGTGCTGCTCGATGCGCATACCCACGGGGTCAATATCAACGGCGAGCTTCTGTTCGACTTTCATTCCATGCCCTATTCGCGGATGCCGATCTTGGATCGGACGGGAGACAAGCTCGCGCTGGTGCAAGAGGGGTTCAGCGAAGGCGGCGTAACGCCGAGCGGCTGGAGCTGCGATTCCTTGCCGATGCTGATGGAGCTCGATAATTGGGGAGGGAAGTTCTTCAGCGAAAGCGACGGCATTCCGGACGAACGCCGAGCTTGGATGGAATGGTGGGGGTACGACCAGATTGCGTGGTTTGCCTCGCAGGACGCGGAGAGCCGCGACCGATTCTTGGAGTATGCCTTCAAATGGACGGCCGTAACCAACATCCATGCGTATTTGCAAATGCCGGTCCGCAGAACGTTGGGCAGCTGCCGGATCCCGATGCCGGCAAGCGGCGAAGGCGAAGCGGCCGCCGACGTTTATCAAGCCAATCGCCCCGGCGCCGGCTGTCCGCTCGGATTCGGTCAGGAAGAGACGATCAAGCGGCTTTGGCAGTCGGAGGAAGATCTCCGGGGCCGGGCAAGCAATCCGATTCCGAACGCTCCCTTCGGCGCGGCGAACGACTTCGATCCCGAGACCGGCGTCAAGCTTCCGGCGCGCGTCGTTTTATACGGCAGCTTCCAGCATCAGGTCGGCGCGATCAATTACGATTCCAACAGCGAGACGACCCGCATGTACTATAAGGGGAACGGCCTTTACCGGCGGACGTTCGTATTTCCGTTCCGGGGCTCGTTCGATTACGCGGTCGCTCCTTACGGAACCTTGTCCCAGACGTATTCGATCGACGGTTACCCCCGAAGCGGGTCTTCGACGAAGTCGGCGTTGATCTTGGAACGGGATAACGAAACCGTGGAATTCGTCTTCGACTTCGCCAATCGTCAGCTTACCGCCCATGTAGTCGAAGGGCGATAACCGCGCACGGACGTTTGGTCGCGAGGACAACGTTAATTTGACGGTGAACGATTGAATGGAAACGACGCAGCCGGTCGCAACGATCGGCTGCTTTCCCGTTGGCGATGGGAAAGTCCGCGACCTAAGCGAAGCGGCCAAGGCGCAGAATCGCTAAATTAATCGTAGAATCGTCCAAATAATCAGCGTATACAATAAAATGTTGCGATGTTATAATTTACCTCGAGGATTGCTGGGCAACGTGTCGATCATGCACCGCACGTATACGTGCGCGTTATCTCCATCGCTGCAACAATCTTTTTTCGACCGGGAACTGTAAGCGTTAACAAAAGAGGATGGTATGGGAGGCGTTGAAATGGATAAAGTTCGGTTTCTTATGATCGGTGTAGGTGGCATGGGAAGAGAGCACATCCGCAGATTGTTGAACGTGCCTGAAGCAGAAATCGTCGCGTTGTCGGATCCGTCCGACAAGGCCATTAACGTGGTGAAGGAAACATACCCTCAGCTCGCCGACATTGCCGTCTACGCGGACTACCGGGAAGCGATTGCGCAATCCGGCGCGGATGCGGCCGTTATTGTTTCCCCGCATAGCATGCACTTCGAGCAAGGAATGGCATGCCTCGACGGCGGTCTTCACGTGCTGATGGAGAAGCCGTTCGTAAGCGGGGCCGACAATGCGGAGAAAATCATCGCGCATGCCGAAAAGGTGAACAAGCATTTGGTCGTCGCGTACCAGCGTCACCTGATGGGTCCCTATATGTTTATCCGCGACTTGATCGCAAGAGGGGAACTGGGGAAAATCAACTTCATCACCGCCTACCAGGCCCAAAGATGGCTGATCGGCGCAACGGGCACCTGGAGGCAAAACCTTGCGTTGTCCTGCGGCGGGCAACTGAACGATTCGGGCAGCCATCTGCTGGACGTCGTGCTGTGGGTCACGGGCCTCGAGCCGGAGAGCGTATCCGCCATGATCGAGAACCACGGCAGAGAAGTGGATATCGATTCCGCCGTGACCGTTCGCTTCAAGGGCGGCGCCATCGCGACCTTTAACGTGGTCGGCAGCGCGAGCATCAGCTGGCACGAGGACGTCTCCATCCACGGCGATAAAGGATCGGTCTTGTACCGCAACAATCAAATCTTGGTCGCGAAGGAAGGCGAAAGGTCCCTGACCGAAATCTCGGAACGGGAATTGCCGGAATCGAGCGATCCGGATGTCGATTTCGTGAACCTCGTATTGGGCCGGGTGAGCGAAGCGGCCGCGCCTTCGAGCTGCGGCTTAAGAATCGCCCGTTTGACGGAAGCGGCATGGGAGAGCGCCGCCAACGGCAGCAAGGTTATCTCGTTAGCTGACTAAACGCGCACGCATCGGGCATCCTAACCACGACGGCAGCAGCCCGGAGGAATGCCAAACGTTCGCTGCGATGAGTACGCGCGCTGCGATGAGTGCGCGAATTCATACGCCGCTTGGAAAGAGCCATCCCTCGCGGGATGGTTCTTTTTAATGCGTGATTACATGCGCGACTGCTATTGACTGTTCGAACAAACAGTATTATGATGAGTGCATGACAAAAACTGTTCGACCAAACAGTATAGGAGCGAGGAAGCCATGACGACATCAACATCCCACCAGGACGAACGAAGAAGCGCCATCCTGCAGGCGGCCTTCAAGTTATTCGGGCAGGCGGGCTACGCCAAAGCGACGATGAAAGATATCGCGGCCAAAGCCGGGGTCGCTCAAGGACTGATCGGATACCATTTCGGCACGAAAGAAACGCTGCTCGTCGAAGCGGTGAGGGAATGGATGATCAACAAGGGCATGAAGGCCGCCTTCGCGGAGCTGGATCTGCACGGATCTCCCGCGGAGATTCTAGAGCGGGCTTTGCTCCACGTCGTGAAGTTTCGTAAAGAAAACCCCGAGTGGTTTACGCTGCTGATCACCCTTTGGACGGAGAGCGTAAACAACGACAAGCTCGCGGCGGAGTTACGCGAACTTTACATGGAAATGAAATCGGGCATCATGGTCATCCTCGATCGCATGGAGCTGCGGATGGAACGGCGCGACCAGGAAACGCTGGCGTCGGTGATCCAAGCCGTATTCGACGGATTGACGCTTCAAGCTCCCGTCCCGCTGTCTACGGAGCCGATCTCCCACGAGCAGGTGTCGCTGGGAATCGGATGGCTGTTTGAAGGGGTACGAACCACGGCTCAACCGAAAGGAGAACCCAACCATGAATAAGCATCTGATTCGCATCGAGGGACTGGCCGTTCTGGCTTTAAGCACCTCCATGTACTTCTTCAACGGATACAATTGGATCGTTTTTCTGCTGCTGCTGCTGGTCCCCGACGCGTTCATGATCGGCTATGCGTTCAATCAAAAGGCGGGAGCGCATCTCTACAACGCCGCCCATACCTTCGTCACGCCGCTGCTGCTGTTATTGGCGGGCATGGCCTTTTCGTCCGGCTTCCTCACGATGATCGGCTTCATCTGGCTGGCTCATATCGGCATGGACCGAATGATGGGTTACGGATTGAAATACGAAACGGATTTTAAGGACACGCATATCCAACGCATCTAACTCGAAACGGAGCCGAGGCCTGTCGTTCAACATGGGCCGCGAGCGGAGTTTCTCCTTCACCATTTGGCCGTCCCGTCATTCGGCAGCTGCAGCAAGAAGGGCATACGGTTGCCATGGTCGGACAATCTGGAGAAGCTTCCGCACACCATTCGGCTCAGCCGGGCGGCGAGATTTCCTTAAGGGCTGCCGCCTATCTGATTACGATGGCCATCCTCATTGCTCCGCTCCCGCAGCTCGAACATGTTCGTTCCCACGAGCTTGACGTTGACGTGCAGCTCCAGCCCCGGAATATCGTTATTGACGGCAAGGCCTTTGCGGTACCAAACTTCGTTCAAGGAGTAAATGTCGACGGCGCGTTTCTTTCCGTTCTCGTAGGTTTGGGTGATTTCGTCCTCGATGTTCTTCTTGATCAACGCATTCGCTTGCTCGAGCCCGAACGCCAGCTTCTGCTCCCGCATGTCGGCATCCAGGCTAAGGTACAGCTGGACCGTCCGTTTCCCGTTCTTATAGGCGGGCTTCTTCTTCAGCTTATTGTCCTTGACCGCAACGGTTCCGTAATAGGTGCCCTTGTCTCCTCGGAGGGGGAGAATGCCGCGGGACGTTTTCTCGTTCAGCCACTTCACGCCGCTTACTTCTTCACGGCTGAACCTGGCTTGGCTCTTGCCGTTCCGCAGCGCGACCAGTCCGTTCACGATCGGCAGCGTGATCGGCTTGCCGTCTTTGTCCCAGTTCTCGGAAAGCCCGACATGATCCAGCAGCGAGGTCTCGTACGGCTCGCTCGAAGAGCGCACGAAACTCTGGTAACTCACCGGCTTGAAGGAAGACTGCATCTGTTTATACAAGAGGTTCGGCTGAAAGTACATGGTGTTTACGGGGGACGTCCCCGTAATCGGCTTGGTGCTGAACACCTTCGCGAGGTCTTCGTTCGTGGCGAACACCCATGGCGTATAGCGCTGGTCGCGCGTCCGCATCAGCTCGTCGTGAATGTCGAAGACGCCCTTCTCCAGTAGGCGGTCGGTGAAGAAAAACACTTTATTCTGCGTCCAGTCGGTACGCATTTGGCTTTCCTTCCTCAGGTCGTACATTGCCAGCTCGATGCTGACGCCTTCGCCTTTGCCGACCACGACCGGATTCGGGGCGGCCGGGCCTCCTTCTTGCTTCGCCATGGAGGAGAGCTCGTTGATTTGCGCATAGATTCGATATTGCCCGTCGACGTAGTCGACGCCGATCATATTAATGAAGTTGAAATATTGAATGTTTTTGACGTCCCAGCAGCCGCAGACGAACAACAGCATGCAGCCGGCCAAAGCCGCTTTCCAGGTTTGCTTCATTCGGCGCCATCCTCCATTTTCGTATCGTCCTGCAAGTGGAGGTTCTGGGCACGCTTCTTCATCCGGTTTGCCGGTTTCTTCAACAGTGCCCCCGCGATATCCGCCCAATTCGGCGGCGACAGCGGAGAGAGGTACGGAATGCCGAAGGATTTCAAGTCCGATAAATAGGCGACGACGAAGAAAGCGGACAAGAAGAATCCGAACATGCCGAGGATCGAGCAGATGATCATGATGGCAATGCGGATGACCGACACGACGCCGCTCAGCGTCGGGTTCACGAGCGTGTAGCCGGCGATGACCGTGGTCGCGGCGATGACCGTGACCGTCGGAGACGTAATGCCGGCCCGTATGGCGGCATCGCCGACGATGATGCCGCCGACGACCGTTACCGTCGGGCCGACCGACTTCGGAAGGCGCATACCCGCTTCCTTGAAGAGCTCGAACAAGACGATGACGCTGATCGTTTCAAGCGGAAGCGAAGTCGGAAGTCCGATGCGGTTCGTGGCGATGGTGGCCAGCAAGGGAAGCGGAACCTGCTCGAAATTGAAGCCGAGCAGCGCGATGTAGAACCCGGGCAGAAACAGCGCCAAGTGCCAACCGAACAAGCGCATGATCCGTTGAAAAGAACCGATGACCGCACGGAAGTAGCCGTCTTCCGGCGATTTCATGAGCGACGTCAGCGTAACGGGCGCGATGATGGCAAGCGGCGAGCCGTTCAGCAGGATCGCGAAACGGCCGCCGACCAGATACTCCGCGGCGAAATCCGGCCTACCGGTATTGTCGATCAGCGGGACCACCGCGAGCGACCGGTCCGAGATCGCTTCCTCCAGCTGGGAGCTGGTAATAAGCGCGTCGATGTCGATTTTCCGCAGCCTGGCCCGGGCCTCGTCGACCGCGGCCTTATTCGCGATATCCTGAATATACAGCAGGCTGATCGCGGTCTGGCTCCGGACGCCGATCGTGAAGGACTCGACCTTGAGCGTCGTCGTGCCCAGCCGCTTGCGGATGAGCGCGATATTGGTCTGGAGGCTCTCGGTGAATCCGTCGCGCGCCCCCTTCGTAGACGTTTCCGTAACGGATTCTTCGGGGTTTCGCTGAGGCGGGTCCGCGACATGCTGCACGTAGCAGCAAGCCGTTTCCGGCTCGAAGAGAAGCAGGTTGCCGTTAAACACGCAAGCGGCAAGCTCTTCCTCCCATTTAGCCGTCAAGGCGACGGGGTGCTGCCGCCATACGTGCGCGCCGCATGTGCTCAGCTCGTTGATTTGCCCCTGATTGGACATGCCCAGGCAGTAGACGAACAGGAAGCTGCCGTTTGATTCGAACATCACGTCTCCGCAGTTCTCGAATAGTTTCCGGATGCCGCTTTCGCTTAGGTTATCCATTCCGCTTCACCGCTTTCCCGTTCTTTCCCACCCAAACGCACAGCAAGAGCACGAGGCTCATGCAACCGCAAAACAGGCCGGAGATCGTATAGTACGAGGTCACTTGGTCGTGGAACCGGACGTCCGATAGCTTGAACTGGTTGACCACGAAGAGAAACACGACGATCAGGATGTACAAGAGCTCGGGATGGCGCCATTTCTTCACCCACAAGCTGTGAATGATGTAGATGGCGAGCGAAGTGCGGATGAACGATCCGGCCAACCATTGGTAGATGGACAGGAAGTCGGTTTGGCTCAGCATGCTTCCGATGGACGCCATGCGCCACTGCTCGTAGGCCGGGTACCGCAGCTTCTCGGCTTCGAACGGGCCGAACATGGCCATGATGCCGGCCAGCGGTCCGAACGTCAGCTCGACCAGTATGAGGACGACCAGCGCCATATTTTTGCGGGTCAGTTTCCCCTTGACATCGTCTTTCAGGAAGAAGACGAGGAAGATCTCCATAATGCCCGCTGTCGTATACCAGGCGCCATGCGCAACCGCTTGCGGCGGATTTTTGAACACGGGAAACAGATAGTCGTAATCTTTGAATTGAAAGTTCACGGTCATCACGTAGAAGCCGAGTGCGACGATCCAGGGCAGCAGGATGCCGTTGGTGATGGCGATCGCGGCGATTCCCTTCCTTGCCGTGTAATAACAAATGCTGAGGATACATAGGCCGACGACCCATTTCGGGGTATAGGTCAAGTAGGTTGAATTGGACCAGATGATCGTATCCCGAACGCTGATGCTCGCCTGAGCCGCGAAATATAACGTGTATACAAGCGTGAAGACCAGCCATACGAACGAATTCGTTTTCTCGGTCACCCAAGTGGAGAGCGAAGATGGGATTTGCTTGAAAATATAGGTATACAGCAGGCCGACAAGCAAGGAAGGGACGATGGCGAATAAGACGGAAATCCAGGCATCCCGTTTCGCCGCATCGAGCAGGATGGGAATCAAAATGACGTGGTTCGAAATTCCGATGAACGTGATGAGCAGCATGGACAACTGGAAAGGGGTGATTTTGTCGTTCAATCCGATCGCTCCTCCTACAGTCGAAGTGCGGTTAGCTTTTCCAATTGCGTGAAATTCATGCAAGACCGCAAGACGACCCGCCGTCTTGCCTTCGCGACGGGGCGATTCGTGTGCGCGACGCGTACGGGAATCGTGACTTCGGGACCGGAACTTGCCTCGCAAAAACGAGCTCCGTCCCTGTAGGACGGAGCTTTTCGTTTCGCTTGGCTAACTTGGCAGGACTTGCTTGGCCGGGGCATGCGATTGCGGCTTGCAGATGCCGCAGAATCCGACCGCGTGGCGGACGCTGCCGATGTAGACCCAGCCGGTCCTCATCATCACGTCCCCTTGTCGGCGAAGAGAGACGGCCTTGCAGCGCATGCAGTAAAAAAATTCGGTATTCGGGAGCAATCGGTTGACCACCTTTTGAATTGGTTTACAGAACTATAGCATAATTGGGTTAGAATAGGATGTGGTCAAATTTTAGGAGTAGGGTTGAAAAATTCAAGACGTTTGCCGAGTTCCCAAGCAGCCGAGGATGCCGAAGCCGTAAAATACGCGACGATTCATGGCGCAGGCCAAAAAAACATAACAACTCGTCAGAAATACGCCCTTGTTCCGTCAGACGGGTTTTGCTACGATGATCACAAGTTATTAAAGCGATTTAATAAGTCGGACCCCATTAGGAAAGGTACGGATCAGATGACGAACTTGTTTATGCCGAACGAGATCAAGGAGCCGTTGATTTATCGCATCCGAGCGGGACTCATCATGATGGGCAGCGCCACGAAAGCGGAGCTCAGCCAGCGCTTGGGGATCAGCTTTCCGACCATCAGCAAGTGTATCGCGCAGATGGAGAGGGACGGGGAAATCCGCTATACGGGGGATGACGATTCCAGCGGAGGCAGGCGGGCGAAGCGATATGCCTACGATCCGGAATACATGCTGGGGCTTGCCGTCTTTATCGAGAAGGATGAGACCCATTACTCGATCTTCAACTGTATCGGAGAGATCAAAGCGCAGGGATCGGAGCCAAGCGTTATCCGCGAGAATGCGCAGCTGCTGGCGGAGCTGATCGAAGGGCTCATCGAACAATACCCGAGGCTGCGTTCCATTGCGATCGGAGTGCCCGGCGCCGTAAACAACGGGAAAATCATTTTTATCCCGCCGTATCACAATTTTCTTCATTACGACTTGAAAGGGGAATTCGAATCCCGGTTCCAAATCCCGGTCGTGGTCGAAAACGATATGAACGCCTCGGTGCTGGGGTATGCGTCGAACTTCGAGATTGAGAACGAATCGCTGGTTTATTTGTACTTCGGTCAGAATGGCCCGGGTTCCGGCATTATGATCAACGGGCAAGTCGTGCGGGGGAATACGTTCTTCTCGGGCGAGATCTCGTTCGTTCCCCAGTACGATACGCAGTCTTTCTCGGATGCGCTGTATATGGAGAAGCGAGAAAGCCGGATCGTTTTGGCCGGCGATAAGCAGCTCGATGCCGTTGCCCGGTTGATTGCGGCCTTCGCGGCCATCATCAACCCTCGCGCGGTCGTCTTTTGCGACGATGAAGTGGACGAAGCGCGATTAGCCAGCATCGCGGACCTAAGCTCCACGTATATCCCGCGCGAGCATCTGCCCCTGCTCGTGTCGAGCGATTGGAGACAGGATTATTTGACCGGCTTGCAGCAATTAGCGCTTCATCTGATGATTACGGATGGTTGATTGACTAGAGGTCCGAACTTTATATTTCTGATGAAGGAGGTGCTCCGCATTGGCAACCCTTTTTTTGGTTATTATTTATCTGGCGTTCATTAGCCTGGGGATTCCGGATTCGCTGCTCGGATCCGCATGGCCGGTCATACGGCCCGATCTGGGCGCTTCGTTTGGCTTCGCGGGGATCTTGTCCATGATCGTTGCCGGGGGAACCATCGTTTCCAGTCTGGTCAGCGGGAATTTGGTTCAGCGATTCGGGACCGGGAAATTGACGTTGCTTAGCTGCTGTCTGACGGCTGGAGCGCTGCTCGGCTTTTCCGTCGCGCCTTCGATCATCTGGCTTGTCTTCTTGGCCGTTCCGCTTGGTCTAGGCGGGGGAGCCATTGACGCGGCGCTCAATCATTATGTAGCCGAGAACTACAAGGCTCACCACATGAACTGGCTGCACTGCTTTTGGGGCGTAGGGGCCACGATGGGACCCATCATGATGGCGTATTTTATCGCTGAACAGCACTCCTGGAGAAGCGGTTATGCGGCCGTGTCGGCGATCCAGTTCACGCTCGCGATCATCTTGCTCGTTACGCTCCCGCTATGGAAACGCGTTGCGGAATGGAGGAACGGCGCGCGAGATAGCATGAATCCTGCGGCGGATCAAGCCGGAACGGAAGGGAACCTTCGTGCGGGCGGTACCCCGTCTAACGTGCTCCTGATCAGAGGGGTGATACCGACGCTGATCGCTTTTTTGTTCTATTGCGGAGTTGAATCCACGGTCGGATTATGGGGGGCCAGCTATCTCGCCGGCGCGCGAAATATGACCGCGGAGGCAGCCGCCGGGTGGATCTCTTCGTATTACGGCGGAATCACGATCGGCAGGTTCGTCACGGGTTTCGTTACGATGAAGGTCGGCAATCGCGCGTTGATCCGATGCGGTCAGATTACGGCGATCGCGGGCGGGCTGCTCCTCGCGCTGCCGGTGCAGCCCTTGTTCTTGGTCGGACTCGTTCTTATCGGGTTGGGGCTTGCGCCCATCTATCCGGGGCTGCTTCATGAAACGCCGGTCCGCTTCGGGCAAGGGAACGCCGCCAAGCTCATGGGGGTTCAAATGGCCGTAGCCTATACGGGATCGACGCTTCTTCCACCGCTATTCGGCGTCCTATCCACACAGGCGAGCATTGCCGTATTCCCGGTCATCGTGCTTGCTTTTCTAGTCATCCAGTTGCTTAGCGCGGAAAAAGTCAATCGCTCGTTAATTCGGACGGGGCTCTCGTCTCGTTGAGACGATGCTCGCCGATCGCATCGGCAATTACGTTCCGCTTACGCGAGAAGACGTCGGAACGATCTTGGGAAATTCGCTATAACATGCAATAGGGGCTGTCTCACAAATTTACGCTTAAGCTTGGCGGTGAATTCAACGACGACCGCCTTGAACTGCGCCTTGTCGGTCACGTCGAGCGGATAGGCGCCTGCCTTGCCGCAGCCTCCGCTCCGAGGCCGGTGCCGCCGCCCGTGATCAGGACGACCTTGTTGGTGATTCCTTCGCTCATGCTATATCTCCTCTGCGAATGTTTTGGGGCAAACGCCGGTCCGATTTGAAGCCGGATGCCTCAATTCCCCGACATCCCGATTAGGGTTGCAGAGACAACGCGAATTTATGACCGTTAGGATTTGGATGTCCCGTTCGGCGGCAGAACGGAATCGTTGCGGCCGGAAATCACGTCTAGCGCTCCATGATTCTTTTTCGGCCGGCGAGCAATAAGCCGAACCAACTCCACTAGAAGCAGCGGCAAGGACACCGTGCGCGGATAAGCAAGAAAACGAGGTTCCCAGTCCGGGTGGAATTTTTCCTTGTATTTCCGAAGCCCCTTGAATCCGTACCAATAACCGCCATGCTTAAAGACGACGTGCGCCAGCTTTTCTTCCCGGATCGCCGCTTGCGCCTGGCCGACGCTCGAGAGCGGAGCCATGCCCAAATTGAAGGTTTCGTACCCCTCGGCTTGAGCCCATTCCAGCAGGCAGACGAATAATTGATCCATCGTGCCGTTCGGCGTATCCGGAAGATGGCGCATCAGATCGACGGAGATGCTTCCGTGATCGTCGTAGCTGGGAGCCAGCGTGGCGAAAGCAATCAAGTCTTCTTCGGGCGCCATCAACAGCGCGATCGGCGACAATTGCAAATAAGCAGGGTCGAACCAACCGAGCGAAAAGCTCTTTTCTTTTTTGCCCTGCAGCCATTTCTGCGAGATTCGGCGGAGCTTCTCCAGCAGTTGCGGGTCGTGCGGCGGCTGTAACACGTCGAAGCGGTACCCTTCGCGGTCGAATTTGTTTTTGACCGTCCGCAAGTTCGCCATTCGTTTGCCGCTCAGCGTGAAGCCTTCCAACGGCACGAGCGCTTCTTCCCCCAATTTGAAGAACCGGTATCCGTTCTCGTGATAGATCGGGAGGTTGCGCGGCGAAACCTGGTAAAAGACGACCGCGAGATCATACAGATCCGCAAAACGCTGGCATTCCTGAATGGCTTCGCTAAGCCGCTCTTGTTGACCGAGAGGATCGCCGAGGACGACGAGCTTGTTGCGAATGATGGCATACGGAATCAACACCCGATCGTTGCTCGCCCAGAAGAAATGCTTGTCTCCTGCAAATAAGACGTGCGTCAGATAGTTCCCTTCTTCGCGTTCCAGGAACAAGCGCAATTTCGCTTGTTCTTCTTGGGGATTCATCTTATGCACCAAGCGACTCGGCCGGAGGAGCAGGATAAGCGACAGCAACAGCCAAGCGGCCAATATGCCGGTGATGGCGACAAGGCCGTTCAGCTTCGGGTTAATGAACCAAATGAACTCCGTTTCCGGCCTCAAAGGATGGGGCAAGGCAGGGTGGATCCCCGATGCGATGATATCGTAGACATAGGCGAGGACAAAGGTTAACGCGGCCCACAATGCCGCCTTCTCCCTGCTGAAGCTCGCGGACAATCGGTAAAACCGGTCGCGCGAGATCCACAGCAGCAAGGCCACGATAAGCAAGAACACGGCCTCCTCGATATCGAATGCCTTGCTGAACGTAAATACGGCGCCCGCGCATAGGAGGAAGAGCGTCAATTGATACGCGCGCTTGACCCGGTGGGAGATTCCCCATGACAGAACGATCAGCAGCAGGCCGATCACGACGCTTACGTGATGCGATAATCGCATTAACGGAGCGCTGAGCAGCTCGTCAATTAGGCGAAGGCGATATAACAGGCCGGGCAGAGCCGCGGAGACGAGGAGCAATACGCCGCTCGCGAACACTAATTTGCCGAGCGACCATACGCCGAGCTCGCCAACCAACTTGAATTGGTTGGGGAAATGCCAGATTCGTTGCCAGCGATTCAACCCGTTCTCGAAATTCTCGTCATCCGGGTCAATCGTTCTGTCGCGATCCATCGCCACGTCGGAGGCGGCCATCGCGAGACCGATCATCCAGGGAAACAGATAATACATCAAGCGGAATAGCACGAGGACGGCAGCCGTCTTATCGGCGGGATAGCCCAACTGCTGCAGCCCGGCCAGCGCGGTCAGGTCGAATCCGCCTATACCGCCCGGAGCCATCGTAAGCAGCCCGGTAATCGCCGCTACGGTATAGATGCCAAGCGCGTCCGCAAGCGGCAGGCCGGGAAGCAGGCAGGTGCCGATGAGCCAGAAGCACAGACCCGCGCAGACCCATTCCAAGCCGGACGCGACGATCGAGGCCGCGATCGTGCCTCCGTTCATCTTCGGCAGATTCCGATTCAACCATTTCGCATAGAACGAGGTGCGCTGCAGAACGACGTACCCGGGCAAATACAAAGCGGTTGCCCAAACCGCGTACAGCGTCCAAAGGTGGACGCGAATGGCCGAATGGATGGGCAATAGGCCGAGAAGGCCCGCCCATGAAAGCAGGGAAAGACCCGTAATCGTGATGGTGGAGAGGAAAGCGATCGATGCCGTGATCGTCTGCATCGGAATGCCGCGCTTCCGGTAGAAGTAGGTTCGGAAGGCCGCGCCGGCGATCCCGGAGAACCCAATGACGCTGTTGGACGTGTTTGCGACCCACGAATAACGGAACGTATCCCAGGAGCCGAGCGGGATGCGGAAATGGCGCCGAAGCACGAAGTCATAGACGCTAACCGCCGCAACCGCGACGAGCGAGGCTCCGAAGAGGAAGAGCACGGTCGGGGGCTTGATATGGTGAAGCGTATGAAGGGTACCCGTCCAATCGATCTTTTGGAACTCGTTCTTACCCTCCCAATAAATAAAGGCGATCACGGCGGCCGGAATCAAGATCTGCGGAATCTTGTACCGGTGCAGGGCCGCGAATAACTGGCTGATGGCTGGTCGCAGGCGTTTCATTTTGAATGCAAGGCTCCCTTGAACATGATCCGGCTTCCGATAACATCGGATAGTATTTCCACAATCGGGATCGAACCGAACATGGCAGGGGCATTTTATGTTGAAGGCGCTTGACGCGCTGGGTACGGTGGAAATTGCCGGAAACCGGTATCCCGACTGGATCATGGCGACGATTGACCGTTAAGGACGCAAGCTTAACGGAATAAACCTTGCTAGGATTAGAAACCGGAACGCGCAAGCAGCGATCGAAGTACAGCGCTCCGCTCCCGGGGCGCTATTTTTATATCATCGATAATTCCAATTGATTAACTATGAATTGTCCGCTATGATAAATACCAATTAACAAATGCTGTAAGCGTACGTTTTTATTCCTAATGTCCATTTTGGAACAAATTCCTGTAATTTGTCCGATTATCGAAAAGGATGTGATTCAAATGGGCATCCCCCGACCGGATCGCCGAATTCCGAAAACGAAACAGCATATCGTGAACGCTTTTTTGTCCCTATGCGAGCAAAGGCCGTTCGATGCCATCGTGATCAAAGACATCACGGAAGCGGCCGATGTGAGCCGTTCTACGTTTTATGCGCATTTTCAGGACAAATACGACTTACTCGAACAAATCGTCAAAGCCAAACTCGCGGAACTTAATCATCTGTATGAAAGCAGGAAAACCGTCATCCTAAGCTACGAGCCGCGTCAAGACGGGCCGGATCCGTATTTCGCCGTCATGTTCGAGCATTTGGCCGAGAACGCTTCGTCCTATCTCGTTCTCTTGTCGCGCTTGCCGGAATCCGGGTTCGAAGCGCGGCTGACGGAAGCCGTCCACAGCACCCTCGGCCTGCGGATCGACGACAACCGAATGGATCAGAAGCAGCCGATTCCGCTGGATATCTTGCTGGAAAGCATGTCCTTCTGGATTACCGGCACCGCGGTTGCCTGGCTGAAGCAAGGCATGATCTACTCCCCCAACTATATGGCGATTCAATTGAGCAGGCTGGCCGCCATGGGATTTTATCAAGCGATGAATTACAAGGCGAACAAATGAAGGCTTCCTGTTAGAATTGCGTTCGCGCGTCGCACATCATTCTGATTATTGTCCGATAAACGCCAATTGCAAGGGTTCTGTTTGTTGACCCTCGAACGGCGCGGCGTTAAGATATACCCAATACCTGAGTTAACTAATCGGAATTATAAGTATTATACAAGGAGGTGAACATATGAGAGGCGATGCGTTTTTGAAAAGCTTGAACGACGGGCGAACGGTGTGGTTGAACGGGAGCAAGGTTACCGGGCTCGAAACGCACCCCGCGTTCCGAGGGACGCTGGGAACGATCCGCGGTCTCTTCGATACGTTGGACGATCCGCAGCTTCGCGATCAGGCCGGATATCGGGTCGAGGGCCGGGAAGCCTACGCGCACGGTTCATTCTTGGTTCCTCATACGCCGGAGCAGCTCGCCCGGCGAAGTCGATCCTTTGCTTTCTGGTCCAAACAGTGCAACGGCATGATGAGCAGGCTGTCGGACTACGCGCGTTCGTTCATTACCGGCTGGTATGCGGCGCGCCATGACCTGGAGCGTCTGGAGCCCGGCTTTGCCCAGAAAATCTCGGCGTATTACGAGACGGCCCGGGACAACGATCTCTTTGTGACGACCGCCGTTATCGATCCTCAAATCGATCGCTCCAGCGGTCTTGACGACGATCGCATTGCGTCCCGATTCCTGCACGTCGTCAAGGAAACGAGCGAAGGCCTCCTAGTACGAGGGGCGAAGATGATTGCCACCGGCGCGCCGTATACGCATGATTTCGTCATCTTCTCGTTTCTCGAGCTGGAACAGGCGCATCGGGAGCATGCCCATGTCCTGATCGTTCCCGCCAATTCGCCGGGTCTGCATATCGTCTGCCGGCAGTCGTTCGCGAGCGACAACGAGCACGACTCGCCGATCAGCGCGAGGTACGATGAGATGGACGCCGTTCTCTTCTTCGATGACGTGTTCATTCCTTGGGAACGCGTCCTGTTGTACGGCGATGCCGAGAGGGTTATGGCGCTGAGGGCGAACACGACCGCGAATGCCCTTGCGTTCCACCAAAATATCGTGCGCTATGTCGCCAAGCTCGAATTCATTGCCGGCGTGACGTTCGCGATAGCGGAGGCGATCGGAGTAGCCGGTTTTCTGCACATCCAAGAGAAGCTCGGCGAGCTGCTGACGCAAATCGATTGCATGAAAGCCCTCGTCATCGCTTCCGAGACGCAAGCCAGGGTCGACGGGAACGGCGTGCTCGTCCCGGAGCTGTCCTACATCCATACGGCCAGAAACATCGGGACGAAGTTTTATCCGCGCGCGGTCGAGATTTTGCAGCAGGTCGGCGGCGGCGGGTTCGTTCAGGTCCCATCCAGCATCGAAGATTTTTACGGCACGATCTCGGAGCTGATGAGCCACTATTTCGAGGGCGCCACGGTCAGCGCGGAGAAGAAGGTGCAGCTGTTCAAGCTTGCGTGGGATCTGATCGGAAGTCCCTTGGGCGCAAGGCATGAGCTGTACGAGCGCTTTTACGCCGGGGATCCGGTGCGGGGCTTCGCGAACCAGTACTTGTCTTCCGATAAGGAGAGCCTGACGGCTCCGATTTGGAAATTCATCAAAGACTCCGCCAAGCGGGGGGCAGCCGCCCATTCATAACGAAACCGTCCGACCGGACCACCGGAGACCTCCAGCCTGAAGGGCATGCGGGTCTCTTTTATTTTCAGGAAGGCTGCGTTCGTTCGAAGGAAGCAAAAGCGAGGAGGAGCGACATGGGACATAGCAGCGGTGTTTGGGGACGCGGTCCCTCTGCCGATTACGAGAAGCTGGCCGAGCGGTACAGACCTGCCTTTCGGCTCATTCAAGCGGGCGCGGTCGAGCGCGAGTTAAACCGGAAGCTGCTGCATGAAGAGATTTATTCGCTGAAGGAGAAGCGATTCGGCGCCTTGCGAATCCCCGTGGAAGAGGGAGGCTTCGGCGCATCGATTCCCGAGCTGTTCGAGCTGCTGATCGAGCTGTCGGAAGCCGATTCCAACGTGACGCAGGCGCTCCGGATCCATTTCGGATTCGTCGAGCGCGTGCTCCGTCTGCCGGATGGCGACCGCAAGCGCCGATGGCTGCGGCGCATCGCGGACGGCGCGATCGTCGGCAACGCGTTGACGGAAACCGGTGGCGCGCCGGTCGGCCGTTATGAGACGAAGCTGGCTTCGCAGGGGGAGCGCCTGCGGGTGAGCGGCACGAAGTTCTATTCCACGGGCACCCTGTACGCCGATTGGATCGTCGTCGGCGCCGAGAGCGAAGACGGCGACATCGTAACCGCGCTGATCCCCTCGACGGCGAGCGGCGTGGAGATCGCGGATGATTGGGAAGGCTTCGGGCAGACGCTCACGGGAAGCGGCACGACGATCTTCCGGGAGACGCCCGTCGATCCGGGCGAAGTGTACGCGCGAGACACGTATCCCAAGTACGCGGCGGCATTTGCCCAACTGGTGCATCTGTCGACGCTGGCCGGAATCGCCCGCGCGGCCGCAAGCGACGTCTCGAAGGCGATCGCCGAACGGCGGCGCACGTATTCCCACGCGGCCGCCGGCCGATCGAGCGAGGATCCGCAAGTGCTGCAAGTAGCGGGACGCGTGCATAGCCACGCCTACGCGGCGGGGGCGATCGTGCTGAAGGCGGCCGAGGCCGTGCAGCGCGCATGCGACGCGCAGGACGCGGAGGATGCCGCATTCGCGGACCGGTCGAGCGTCGAGGCGGAGATCGAAGCGGCGCAAGCGCAGACGGTCGTGGCCAGGCTGGTGCTTGAGGCCGCATCCGCGCTGTTCGATGCGCTGGGCGCATCGGCGACGATCCGCTCCAAGGCGCTGGACCGATATTGGCGCAATGCCCGAACGATCGCCTCGCATAATCCGCTGATTTATAAAGAACGGATCGTGGGCGATTATGCCGTGAACGGCACGCGCCCGGCCTTCGCCTGGCAAACGGGTATCGGTGCGACCGTACATACCGACCCGACAACCGGGGACGGCGACGCGCGGCTCGGCCCGCCGTCCTCGTCTCAAGGATTCACGCCTAATTCCAATTCGAAGGAGTCGTAGAAGCATGAAGAAACCCATTGGATTGACCGCGCTCATGATCGTCCTCGTCCTGACCTTCCTGGTCGCGGCGTGCGGGAAGGGAAATACGGACGATGCGGCAGGAACAACGGCAGGAGGCAAGGGGGAAGGAACGGCCGCGGCCGCGAAGCCGGAGGATAAGATCATTCATCATGTCATGAGCGACGCGGGGTTCAACAGCGAGATCGTGAAAATTTTAAAAGCGGAGCTAGCCAAGGACGGCTACACGCTGGATTACGTGGTGGTCAACGACATTATTCAACCCAATAAAATCGTCAACGACGGCGAAGCGGATACGAACTCCTTCCAGCACGAGGCGTATTTCGACCAGTTCGTCAAGGACCAGGGCCTGAAAAACATCTCGAGAGCCTTCTATACCACGTTCACGCCTTCCGGGCTGTATTCCAAAAAATACAAGTCGTTCAAGGACGTGCCCGACGGCGCCTTGATCGGCATTCCCGTCGATCCGGCGAACAACGGACGCGCCTTGTTCATGCTGCGGGATCTCGGGCTGCTGAAGCTGAAGGACGGCGTGGAGGTCATTCATGCCACGTTGAAGGACATTACCGACAATCCGCATCGCTACAAGTTCAAGGAAGTCGATCAATTGATGCTGCAGCGGACGCTGGACGACGTCGACGTGGGCTTCTTGTTCGCCGGCACGGCCGTTCAAATGGGCTATAAGCCCAAGCAGGACGCGCTGGCGCTGGAAGACGGCAAAGACTTGCCCTACAAAGGCATCGTGGCCGTGAACAATAAGCTGCTCGGCACGCCGAAGATCAAGGCGCTCCAAAAAGCGTACGAGAGCCAAGCGATTAAAGATTTTTACAAGGAAAAATACGGCGATGCCATCGAGAGCCTGGATTATCTGAATAAGTGACGAAGGGGAGGGCTTATCATGATTACCCTGAACAAAATCAGCAAGACGTTCGCGACGGCGGGGGGACCGCTTCACGCGGTATCCTCCGCTTCGCTGACCGTGGAGCAAGGCGATATTTACGGGCTGATCGGCTTCAGCGGAGCCGGCAAATCGACGCTGCTGCGCACGATCAATCTGCTGGAACGGCCGGACGAAGGGACCGTGCACGTCGACGGCGAAGAGCTCACCGCGCTGCCGCTGCGCGAGCTCCGGAAGAGAAGGCTGGCGATCGGCATGATCTTTCAGCATTTCAATCTGCTGAATAACCGCAACGTCTACGATAACGTCAGCTTCCCGCTCGAAATCGCCAAGGTTCCCCGGGCCGAACGCAGGCAGCGCATCGAGAGCTGCCTGGAGATGGTCGGCTTGTCCGACAAGGCGAAGGCGTATCCGGCCAAATTAAGCGGCGGGCAGAAGCAGCGGGTCGCCATTGCCCGCGCGCTGGCGGGCAACCCGAAGATTCTGCTGTGCGACGAGCCGACCTCTTCGGTGGACCCGCAAACGACGGGCAGCATCTTGGCCGCGCTTCAGGAAATCAACCGGAATTTGGGCATCACCATCGTCATCGTGACGCACGAGATGAACGTGGTGAAGGCGATTTGCAACAAGGTCGCCGTCATGGAGCACGGCAGGATCGTCGAGAAATTCGATTTGCGCGAGAAGCATATCGTGCCGCAATCCCCCATTGCGCAATATCTGTTCAAGAACGAAATCGCCTTGGAGCGGGAATTGGAGGCGAGCTATGCTTAGCCATGTCAGTACCGCGTGGCCTGAGCTGATTCAGGCGCTGCTGGAGACGTTGTATATGCTGGTGTTGACGATCCCCATCGCGGTTGCGATCGGGACGCCGCTTGGCACCATCTTATTCCTGACCCGGCCGAATTCATTTCTCAAGTGGCCGAAGTTTTACTTGGTGCTCAACGGGTTCGTCAATATCATGCGGTCCTTTCCGTTCCTGATCCTCATGATCGCGATCATTCCGTTTACCCGCCTCGTGGTCGGTACGGCGCTCGGGACGACGGCCGCGACCGTGCCCATGATCATAAATGCCGTCCCGTATTTCGCCCGATTCATCGAGCAGATTCTTCTGGAAGTCAACCGCGGCGTCGTGGAAGCCGCCGAATCGATGGGCGCGAGCAAATTTCAAATCGTCTGGAAGGTGCTGTACACGGAAGCCCGCTCCGGGATTGCCAATTCGATTACGATCGTCACGGTCAGTTTCTTGTCCTATTCGACGGTCGCGGGACTCGTCGGCGGGGGAGGAATCGGGGATTTCGCCATCCGGTACGGCTATTACCGCTATGAGACCGACGTGATGTTCGTGACGATCATCATCATGGTGCTGTTCGTTCAAGTCTTCCAGTTTGCCGGCAACTGCATCGTGCGCAGATTGGATAAACGGTTGTAAGAAGGGAGGGGCGAACATGCCTAAAAAGATCCATCTCAACGCGTTCGAGATGAACTGCGTCGGCCATATCGCGCACGGGCTGTGGCGTCATCCGGCCAACAACCGCCATCGGTACACCGATATCCGCTATTGGACGGAGCTCGCGGAGCTGCTCGAACGGGGAAGGTTCGACGCGCTTTTCTTGGCGGATGTCGTAGGGGTGTACGATGTTTACAAGCAAGGGCCGGAGACGGCCATTCGCGAAGCGGTGCAGATTCCTTGCAACGATCCGCTGCTCGTCGTTCCGCCGATGGCGCTCGCGACGCGGCACCTTGCCTTCGCCGTCACGTTCTCCACGACGTACGAGAAGCCCTACGCGCACGCGAGACGCATGTCGACGCTCGACCATCTGACCCAAGGACGAGTGGCGTGGAACGTCGTCACGTCTTACTTGCCGAGCGCGGCCCGAAACTTCGGTCTGAACCGCATGATCGCGCACGACGAGCGCTATGAGATCGCGGACGAATTCCTGGATGTCTCCTATAAGCTGTGGGAAGGCAGCTGGGAAGACGATGCGGTCGTTCGCGATGTCGGGAAAGGGATCTACACGGATCCCGGGAAAGTCCGCCTCATTGATCATGAAGGCCGTTACTTTAAGGTGGCCGGCCCGCACTTGAGCGAGCCTTCCGCGCAGCGGACGCCGGTCATCTACCAGGCCGGCAGCTCTTCGCGGGGGCGCGCGTTTGCCGCGAAGCACGCGGAGGCGGTATTCCTCGGAGGCGGGAGCACGGAAGCCTTGAAGCGCAACGCGGACGACATTCGCAAGCAAGCCGCCGCCATCGGGCGAAATCCGGCGCATATCAAGCTGATGACGGGCTTGCTTGCGATCGTGGGGAGAACGCGCGAGGAAGCGCGGCGCAAATACGAGGCCTTCCAAGCGCTCTATAGCCTGGAAGGGGTGCTGGCGCATTATGGCGGCGGAAGCGGGTACGATCTGTCCGCGTACGCGCCGGACGAGGTGCTGACCTATGCGGAGACGGACCACGGGCGGACGGCTGCGGCCCAATTTACGAAGGACAGCCCGCGGCCCAAAACGATTCGCGAAGTCAAGGAGACGTTGGGGACGCTCGGCGGGCGGGGATTGTTCGTCGTCGGGACGCCGGAGGAGGTCGCCGACCGCATCCAATACTGGGTCGAAGAAACCGGCATCGACGGCTTCAACGTCATCCAGATTCTGTCTCCCGATACGTTGCGCGATTTCATCGAGCTGGTTGTGCCCGTGCTGCAGCGCAGGGGCGTGTTCCGGGAGGAATACGAGGAATCGACCTTGCGGGAACGCTTGTTCGGCGCAGGGAACAGCAGACTGCCGGATGATCATCCGGGAGCGGCTTATCGCAAGCAAACTACCTTGACCTAACAGGAGGATCAGGATGTCGATTAATCTAGAAGCGCTGTCTGCCGCAGAGCCCGGCGTGCCGCATGGGTTGGCGCTTGCGTACGCGCTTGGGGAACTGCCGATGGATCTTCGCCGAAACGGAATCGCGGTAACCCGGGACTCCGGGTCTTATCGGCTGCTCCGAAAACAGGGGCATGACGATTTTCTCGCGTTCGAGGACCCCGTCCGGGCGCTTCGGCGGCTCGCCGCGGGCGACAGCGTCGCGGTGATCGGTCTTCAGCTAACGGAGCGGCGGCATGCGATCCTCGTGCGTTCGGGGTCCGCGCTGCGTTCCGCGGCGGATCTGAAGGGGGCGGTCATCGGGATCGCGGAGGACGATCCGGCGATGCTCGGCTTGCGAAAGCGGGAGGCCGCCAAGCAGATCGACGAAGCGCTGCAGCAAGCGGGGATAGCGGCCGGCCGGCCGACGCTGTCGGAGCTATCGGCCGCGAACGTTCAGGAAGGCGGGGGTACGAGGCGAAGAGCGCTTCAAGCCCTGCTGCAGGGCGAAGCGGATGCCGTGTACGTCGAGCGCGGGGATGCGATCGAAGCCCGGAGATGGCTGGAGGTTCGGGAATTGGAAGATGTCCGCCCCGTCACCCCGGAACTTACGGCGCTGCTCGTGTCGGCGCGGTGGCTTCGGGAGGAGCAGGAAGCGATAGCGCGGATCCTGGGTCATCTCCATCTGGCCGCGGAATGGGCGGTTCGTCATCCGCAAGAAGCGAACCGGCTGGCGGCCGCGCAGCTCGGGGTCCCCGAGCGCGCGATCGGTTCCCTGTACTCGGAGCGGCTCCATCGCCAATTCGGCGTTGACGTGACCGATTCGAAATGGCATCGGTTCGTTCGCCTCCATCAAGAACTGAAAGCCGGCGGCTGGCTGCAAGGCGAGTTTGCGTTGGATGCCGCGCAGGCGCAGGCGCTCCAGCGCGAGGCCATGGAGCTCGCGGAAAGCGGCGAGATCGAGCGGCCGCAGCGGGAGCCGCTTTCCCTGTATGCGGAGCGGGACTTGCCGCTTGCTTTCTTTAACGAGCGTCCGCGGGCGCAGCGCTTGCGAAGCGACGAAGAGGCGCTGGAGGCGGCGCGAATCTTCGCGGACGAAATTCGGCCGGGCGCGTCGGACCGCGACCGCGGACGCCGGCTGCCGCTGAACGAGATGCGGCGGCTGGCCGAGCTGGGCTTGCTCGGGCTGGTCGTGCCCAAAGCCTACGGCGGACCCGAGATTAGCACGCGAACGCTCGTGGATATTTTCAAGCTCATCTCGCACGCCGATGGATCCATTGGCCAGATTCCGCAGAACCATCATTTTTTCGTCAAAACGATTGCATTGATCGGCAGCGAGCAGCAAAAGCGTTTCTTTTTCGGCGAAGTGATGAATGGCGCCCAGTTCGGCAACGGATTAGCGGAACGAAGCCGCGGCAGGGGAGCAAGGAAAATCGCGACGTCTCTTCGCGCATCGGACGGAACCGACGACGACTACGTGCTTGACGGAAGCAAGTTTTATTCGACGGGCGCGCTCTACGCGCACTGGATTCCCGTCACCGCCTTGAACGAGGCGGAGCAGCGGATGACCGCGTTCGTGCCGCGGCATGCGGCCGGCGTCGCCGTGCTTGACGATTGGTCGGGCATCGGCCAGCGAACGACCGCGAGCGGAAGCGTCGTGCTCCGGAACGTGAAGGTTCCGGGGAAGCACGTGCTGCCGCATTGGCGAATATTCGAAGGCCCGCAATATTTCTCGGCGTTCGGTCAGATTATGCACGCGGCGATCGATATCGGCATCGCGCGCGCGGCTTTGGAGGACGCCGCGGCTTTCGTGCGGACCCGCACGCGCCCCGCTTACGGCAGCGGCGTCGCGACGGCGGCGGAGGAACCCGATCTGATCCGCCGCTTCGGGGAGCTCGGCATTCGGCTGCAGGCGGCCGAAGCGCTGCTGGACCGCGCCGCCGGCGCGATCGACCTGGCGAAAGCCGACTTGAACGCGCAAACGGCCGGACAGGCGACGCTGACCGTCGACTCGGCGAAGTGGCTCGTGACGGAAACGGCCATCGAGATCACGAACGCGCTCTTCGAAGTCGCCGGCACGTCCTCCATGGACCGCAAATATAATCTTGACCGGCATTGGCGCAACGTTCGCATCCATACCCTTCACGATCCGGCCCGGCTCAAGCTGCATCATGTCGGCAAATGGTTTTTGAACGGGGTCTACCACGAATATCGCATGTAGGCGAAGGAGGGCGGCACGGGCAATGGGGAAACGAATCATCATGAATGCGTTCGACATGAACGGCGCGATGCACAATTCGCACGGCTTATGGAAGCATCCGGACAGCGAGCGGCACCGCTATACCGAGCTGGCGTATTGGGCGGAGATGGCCAGGCTGCTGGAACGGGGAAGGTTCGACGCCCTGTTCCTAGCGGACGTGGTCGGCATCTACGACGTCTATAAGCAAAGCCGCGATCCCGCCATCCGGGATGCCGTGCAGGTGCCGCTGAACGACCCGGCGCTCATCGTGCCGGCGATGGCCGCCGTAACGGAGCACTTATCGTTTGCCGTTACCGTTACGACGACCTACGAGCATCCGTATGCGCACGCCAGGCGCTTCTCGACGCTGGATCACCTGACGAACGGCAGAATCGCTTGGAATATCGTAACGTCGTATCTGCCGAATGCCGCGTTGAATCATGGCTTGGACGAGATGATCAAGCACGACGACCGGTACGAACTGGCCGACGAGTTCTTGGAGGTCGTCTATAAGCTCTGGGAAGGCAGCTGGGAAGCGGATGCGGTGGTGCGGGACGTCGTCCGCGGCGTGTACGCGGAACCGGACAAAGTCCATCGGATCGATCACGAAGGCCGGTTCTTCACGGTTCCCGGACCTCATCTAAGCGAGCCTTCGCCGCAGCGCACGCCGGTCCTATACCAAGCGGGGAGCTCGGAACGAGGTCGCGACTTCGCGGCCAAGCACGCGGAATGCGTCTTCGTCGGAGGCAATTCCGCGGCCTCGCTCAGGTCGAATATCGAAGCGATCCGGAACCAGGCGGAGCGGTTGGGCCGGGATCCGCGGCGCATCAAGATGTTCACGGGATTGAACGTGATCGTCGGGAACACGAGGGCGGAAGCGGACAACAAGCTGAAGGACTATGCCGCCCTTTGGAGCGGGGAGGCGGCGCTTGCCCAATTCGGGGGCTCCAGCGGCTATGATTTGTCGGCGTACGCGCCGGATGAATATCTCGCTTACAAGGCGACCGATCATGGGCAGAGCAGAGCCGCCCAATATACGAAACACGTCCCGAACCGGCTGACGGTGATGGAAGTCATGGAACGGATCGGAACGCTGGACCGCCGGCAGGGGCGATTGCTGGTAGGCACGCCGGCCGATATCGCGGATGGCATGCAGGAGCAGCTGGAGGAGACGGGGCTGGACGGCTTCAACCTTGCCCATCTGATCACGCCGGGCAGCTTGCGGGAATTCGTCGACCTTGTCGTTCCCGAACTTCAGCGCCGGGGAATCTATCAAACCGGGTATGCGCCCGGGACCCTGCGAGAGAAGCTCTTCGGGGCGGGGAACCGGCTGCTGCCGAAGGATCACGCCGCCTCGCAATACCGGAGAGGTGAATCATCCTAAGAATGAAAAAGGCAGTTCACCGGAACGGCGCGTATCCGATACGCGGCCATTCCGGCGAACTGCCTTTCTTTGTCGATGATGGAACGCTATTTCTGCCGCAGCAGCATCGTCCACATCTCGGGGCTCTCGTAACCGAGTCTCCAGGCCGCGATGCCGGCCAAGCCGTATTTCTTGACGAGGTCGACGCGCGCTTTGACCGTGTCCGGCGTCTCCGCCCAAAAGACATGCTGATGGCCGTCTTGCTCGTACGCGTATTTCACCTGCTTGGCCGCCGAATCGTAAACGCCCGCGGCATGCTCCCGCCTGATCAGCCCGGGCAGGGCGGCCATGGTTATCGCTTTGCTGCTTAACAGCTTGCCGTCCGCATCCAGCGTCCAGTCTCTGACGTAGAAGGGGATGCCGAGCATCAGCTTGCTTGCCGGGATGCCGTAAGCCAAATAGTTTTTAATGCCTTGCTCGGCCCAGGGCAGTTGGGCGACCGAGCCGGCTTCCTCGCTGCCGCGCCAATGCTGGTCGTAAGCCATGATGACGACCGTATCGACGATTTCGCCGAGCTTGGGCCGATCGTAGGCGGAGTAGATGTCCCATTTGACGTCCCCGCGCGGCAGGTCGATCGATACCGTCAGCTTATTCCGATGCGCGGCCTCGGTTAAATCGCGAACGAACGACGTGTACAGCATCTTGTCGGCTCCGTCGACCATCTCGAAATCGAGATTGACGCCTGCAGCGCCAAGCGCGGACAGCCTCTTCACGACCGAAGCGATGAACCGGCTTTGGCCCTCCGGATTGCGGAGAAACGCGCTGGTCAGCGTCTTATCGTTCTGATTATGGACGATCGGCGTCAGCTTCGTCCCGGCTCCTCTTAACGCCTTGACCAGTCCGGGATCGGAATCATCGATCATCGTTCCGTCGGCCGCCCCCAACTCGAACCAGTTCGGCGCATCGTAATCGAGTCCTTGCGTCGGCCGCACTTGCGAAAGCACGGTTTGCGACGTCTGTGTCCCGTTCCAGCCCATATAGACGAGCTCCTTCGCGTTGCTCCACAGCGTTCGGCCGTCGGCCGCGACGACGGCCGAATCGCGAAACCGCGCGGCGTATGCGGCAGCGGCCTTGAGCGTATGGAACGACCGCAGCGCCTTCCCGGATTGCCGTACCGTCAAGTAAGGCACGTTCGTCCACCATTCGCGGCCTTCGCTTTCGATCACGGCGCCGGGAAGCTGCTTGGCGAGCGCGAGCGCTTGGGCGAGACCGTAATACGCCTTCGCCGGCTTCCCGTCTTGGAGAACGGTAAAGGCGGGGATATTCGAATAAACGACTGCGTTCGTAGCGGAATTCCACACCGTACTGCCCGGCACCTTCGCGGAAGCCCGGATGGCATCGAGCAGGAACCCGTACTTGAGCGCGCCGGACGGTCCGCCGTTGACGCGGATTTCATAGACGGGCGTCTGATTCCGCTGCTTCTGTTCCTGGGCGTCCGACAGATTGTCCCATACCCATTGGTTGGACGAAAGCTCGATAATATGTACATTGCCGTACGCAGCGGCCGATTTCTTGGCTTCGGCCAGCGTAGCGAAGCTCCAATTCGGCAGCGTCCGATCGCCCTGATACAGCCTGTAGTCGGCATATACGGCCGATACCCAGCCTGGCTTCTCCAAGTCGCGGATTTGGGCGAAGGGCTGCTTGGCCGCGAACGCTTGGGCTTCCGCAAGCGTCTTGAACTCGCAAGCCGCCGTCGAGATCCCGTTCGCGTATACCTTATAGCGGGGAAGATCGTCCCAGATCCATAGACGATCGGCGGTCTTCTCGACGTGGCTGTAGGCGAACGAGCGTGCGTACGCGATCGCGCCGGCGGCGGATGAAAACTCTTGCAGCGCTTTGTCGTTCTGGTAGACGCGATATTTCGTCATGTTGCCGATCCCGGCGCTTTCGGCATTCGCCGTCGCCGTGATGCCCAGTCCGGTCTGTACGACTAAGAAGGCAGCCGTAAGCGCCGTCCATGTTGTGATGCGAATGAAAATCACTCCTCTTCTGACCATGCTAGCAAGTGTGTACGCGGCGAAAGGGCTTGAGTTGCGCCGAAACGACATATTCCGACAATGTGTTAAAAATTGGATGGATAAGAGAAGGATTACTATTTAGGATGATCGATATGAAAAATCCCCTCCGGCCGGCAACGGAGAGGGCATCGATTCGATGCCCGTTCGTTGCCGGCCGAAACGGGATTTTTCCTTGATAACGTTGCTCCTGAACCAGCTCGGATGGTTTCCCTTCGTGTGAGGCGGGCGTCTATCTCGATACGGGTCGGGGCTAGCCTCAGCCGCCCCAGCCGCCGCCGAAGTCGCTGCCGTTCGCGTACGCGTCCGGATTCGCCTTGATCTGCTTCATCAGCGCGGTTCCGCTTGCCTGCCATTCCGCCAGGGCGGCTGCGATCGTCCGCTTCCCGCCGATCGCGTCCTGCAGCAACGGTCCGCCGAGCTCGTAGGCCGGCGCCAAATTCGGCGTCGCCCAATAAAGCTCCGACCAATCCGCCTGCAGCGCAACGGGACGGCGCGCGTAGAATACGCCCGGATCGTAGCTCGCGCCGTCGCGCGGCTTGATCAGCGACTTGCGGGCCGGCATCCGGTACGTGCTTCGCGCGCCGAGCTTCGACACCTCCAAGCTGTTGTTGTAGCGGACGAACGCCCACGCATCCCGCGGGTTGCGGGCTTTCGCGCCGATCGCCATCAGGCCGTTCAGCGTCAAGCCGCTGCCGATGTCCGGGTTCTCGGGGATAGCGGGCAGCGGAACGACCTCCCAATCGAGCGCGCGCAGCTTCGGATTCTTCGCGTACGCCTTCGCCGCGAGCAAGTCGCTCAAATATTCGTATCCGCCGACCGCCATGGCGACCCGTCCGGTCATGAACAAATCCGCGCCGTCGCCCGAGACGCTCGCCAAGTCTTCCTGCGACGGCACGACGCGGCCGGCATACAGGCCGGCCACGTCCGTCCAGACGCGATTCCATTGCGGCGTATCGACGATCATCGTCCAGGCCTGTTTGTCGAACAGCTTCAGCTGCAGCAGCATCGCGTAAAGCCGGGCGTCCGCGAACGGATCGGCATTCCAGCGGTCGAAGGACAAGCCGAAAATCCGCCCGTCCCCGCTGCCGCTCGCACTCGCTTGGCCAGCGCCATCACGTCCGGCCAGGTCGACGCTTCGGTCGGCGCCGCCGCCCCCGCCGCGGCGAACAGCGACTTGTTTACGAACAGTCCGCCCGCGTTGAACGACGACGCCAGCGCATACAGCCTGCGATCGTCCGGATCGCGCAGCGCCTCGACGACGTTCGGCACGTAATCGTCCAAGTTAATGTGGGCGATAGACGACGATTTGCCATTGGGAGCCGTCTTCGAGCCGACGAATTTCAGTTGGTGACGGCCGGCCGTGTAGGTATAGATTTTGTCGTTTCCGTTGCATGTGACTGCTTTCGGCATGCCGAGCGCCGCGATGACGGCATTGAACGTAAATTGGGTGAGACCTCTATCCGGGTCGGGTAGCGGATAATAATAACGAAGATCGTATACGATGCCGGTCTTGCTGCCGATCCCGAAATCGTACGTGCCTCCGCCCATGCTGAGAGCATCCCGTTCGTATCCGTTGCCCAGGTTTAACCACGAAGCGCCCCAAAGTTTGTGAACTTCTTTGATGTTCGTTTTTCCGGATACGATGTCGCTGTTCTGCACCTTGCCTTGCTTCGCCTGCGCTAGAATATCCTTGATCCTATCATGCGCAGGGGACAAAAGTTACATACAATACAGTAAAAGCCCGATGACGAAAGGGTAACAAGCGGCACGCGCCGACAACGGACGTTTTCCGACGAACCCAGACCGGCGCCTCCGTCTGCGCATACTTTATTTTTGGGATTATTAAAGACGCGGAAGGACGAGTGGAAGCGTGAAACCAAATCGCAAGCGGAGAACGGCATTGGTCAGGAAACGGGCGAAGAACGGCATCCGGCAGCCGCAGAAGATCGATTCGAATGTCAACGAGCTGGAATGGCTGAGCGATACAAGCACGAAGGATCAGAGGCGCAGGACGAAGCAATAAGGGGGTGAGGTTCGCGTCGAAGCGCCGGCCGATTACAGGCATTCATCCGCCGAATGAAAAAACCGCTTACCGGACGCAGGGGACGGACCCTGGCACCGGCAGGCGGCTTTTGTTTCTTCCCTCGTACGGATATCGCAAAAAGTATCGAAAGCATAGAACTTGGTCTCATTCCTACCTAGTTTCGGGCCGTCTGCTTGACTATAATAAAGGCGGAAATCCGAATAGCAGACGAATTTCCGGAAGGAGACAGAGGATGAAATTAAACGAAACGCAGCGGGAGAGCTTGCTTCGGGACGGCTTCGTCGTGATTCCGGACGTCGTTGCGCGGCCGTACGCGGATGCCGCGCTGCGGGCGATCAACCAGGCGCTCGGCAACGAAAGCGCCGGCGGGAGGGCGAACGGGGACAAGGCGTTGGAGACCAGTCAGGCGATCACCGATTTGATTAATCGGACGCAGGCCTTCGGCATCCTGGAGTCCCTGCTTGGCGAAAACGCGTTCCATCCCGTGAAGCGCGGCCAGGTGGCCCTCAATTTCCCGAGCCGCGAACAACGCGAAACGGTTCATAGCGGCCACATGGACGGCATGCTGCGGGCGCATGAAGGCAAGGTCGAGAGCTTCACGGCGCTGGTCGGGGTGATTCTAAGCGACCAGACGTCGGAAGGCGCGGGGAATTTCGCGGCATGGCCGGGGAGCCATCTGCAGCATGAACGGTATTTTCGGCTGCATGGGCCCGAGGTGCTGGTCACCGAAGAGAAGTTCGTGAAGGAGTACCAATCGTCGGGCATCGATTACGGGGAGCCCGTGCAGGTGAAGGGCAAACCCGGGGATTTGATCGTCGCGAACTACATGCTGCTGCACAGCGCCGCGTACAACCGTTCGCCGAATATTCGGTACAGCTGCTACTTCAGGGTGGACCACGTGGACCGCGCATCGGACTGGAAGGCTCCGTTAACCGACGCCTGGCTGCATTTCCCGGGCTTGCGCGCGTAGAACCGGGTGTTCGCGGCATTCGCCGACTTGGTCGTCGTGTCTTCATGAGACGGGTACCCGTCGATAACAAGCAACGGACAGCCCGCCCCAACGATCGGCTGCCTTTGTTCAACGAACGGCAGATCGGCGCCGAAGGCACCGGCCGGAGCGGCAAGAAGCGCTTCGGCCGGTTTTTTTATCATGTATTGTTCCAGCATGGCGCCGCTTTTAACCATTCCCGAAAGGGGATGGCCGTTACTCGAAGGTTCACGTTGGCACGCGCCATGGTTTCGGTCGAACGAATGGGCAGGATTGACATCGATTTATTATTGACTAACTGGTTAGTTAATAATATAGTATAACCAACCGGTCGCCGGGACGGCCGGACAACTCTTACGAAAGAAGGAATGATTCCATGTCCAAAATCGCGATCGTAACCGGCGGCAGCAGAGGGATCGGACGCAGCACCGTGCTTGCGCTGGCCCAACGCGGCATCGATTCGATATTCACCTATCACGCCAACGGCGAGGAAGCGGAGAACGTCGCGTCGCTCGTCAGGGAGTCCGGCCAAAGAGCGGCTGCATTGAAGCTGGACGTAAGCACGACCGCTGGATTCGACGCCTTCGTGACGAGCGTGAAGGACGTATTGGCCTCTTGGGGACAGGAACGTTTCGATATTTTGGTGAACAATGCGGGCACTTCGCATCACGGCTCGTTCGCTTCGACGACGGAGGAAGAATTGGATGCCTTGTATCGCGTGCACCTCAAAGGCGCGTTCTTCCTCACGCAGAAATTGCTGCCGCTGATCAACGACGGCGGCGACATCGTGAACATATCGACCGGCTTGACCCGGATCATCGTCGGCAGCGCGCCGTATGCCGCCGTGAAGGGCGCCATCGAAGTCTTGACGAAATACCAAGCGAAGGAGCTCGGCGCGCGCCGCATCAAAGTCAACGTCGTTGCGCCCGGCGCCGTGCAGACCGACTTCAGCGGGGGCATGGTGCGGGATAACCCGCAAATGAACAAAATGGTGTCGGACATGACCGCGCTCGGCCGCCCGGGCTTGCCGGATGACTTAGGCATGATGATCGCGTCGCTCGTCTCCGAAGAGAACCGTTGGGTGAACGCGCAGCGCATCGAAGTTTCCGGCGGCATGGGCATTTGAGGCACTAAGGAATAGCGATTTTACGTTTGACTAATAATAACTAACAAGTTAGTGATTAAAGCGCGAATAGGCAGGCGAGCGGATGCTCGGCTGCCTCTTTCATGAAGAACCGAACCCCTCCGCGGCGTGCGGGATCAGGCATGGACCGCCAGTAAACCGACATGCCCCGTAGACTTCGATGCGGTTCGCGTTGCCCCCACGATCGCTTCCGTTAGTTCGCCTGAAGTAACTAGATATAAAAATTTTCACTTCTTCTCATGGCAGGATCCATTCTCTATAATCGAACTATCCAAAGATTGGAGATGGTTGACGAATGATCTATGAATTGCGGATTTACACGATGTTTCCCGGGAAACTCGATGACATCCGGCAGCGCTTCTCGGATCACACGTTTCGTATTTTCGAACGATTGGGCATGCAGGTGTGCGACTTTTGGGAGGACATGGAGGACGAGCCCAAGCTTTATTACGTGATGAGATACGAAAGCATGGAAGAACGGGTAAGACAGTGGGAAGCGTTCATTCAGGACGCGGAATGGAACGAGGTCAAACAAGCATCCGAACGAAACGGAAAAATCGTCGAACGCGTCGATCAAATTTTTTTGAAACGGGCGGAGTATTTTAATCGCGCGCTTTGAATTTCGCTTGAAAAGAGGAGGAAGGCAACCTATGAAATATCGCAAACTCGGCAAGAACGGCCCTGATATATCCGTCATCGGCTTCGGATCCTGGGCCATCGGGGGAGCCGGCTGGGCCAGCGCTTGGGGCAATCAGGACGACGGGCTTTCGGCGGAAAGCGTGCGCGCCGCCTTGGACAACGGCATTAATTTCTTCGATACCGCGGCCGTTTACGGACTGGGCCATTCGGAGGAAGTCATCGGGAAAGCGTTAAAGGGCGACCGCGATAAAGTCGTGCTGGCCACCAAATGCGGGCTCGTCTGGGATGCGAACCACGCCATCTCCAAGAACGGAACCTACGACTCCATCCTCCGCGAAGCGGAAGCGTCGCTGCGCCGCCTGGGAACCGACTACATCGATTTGTATCAAATGCATTGGCCGGACACGGATGCGAACGCCCCCGCGGAAGAGACCATGCGCGCCATGGACAAGCTGGTACGGGACGGCAAAGTCCGATACGTAGGCGTCAGCAATTACAACGTTCCTTTGTTGGAAGCTTCGCTTTCCGTCAGGCATGTCGATGCTCTGCAGCCGCCCTATTCCATCTTGAGGCCTGCCGTCGAGAAGGAGATTCTGCCGTTTTGTTACAAGCACGGGATCGGCGTCGTGGCGTACAGCCCCTTGACCTCGGGTCTCTTGTCCGGCAATTATACGTACGAAACCGCGTTCCCGGAAGGGGATTGGCGTTCCCGCAGCGCCGCGCATACCGGGGAAGGCCTCAGGAAGAACGTAGATCGCATCGAGAAGCTGAAACGGATCGCCGACCGCTATCGCATCACCTTGCCGCAGCTTGCCGTCGCCTATGATCTGGCCCACCCGGCGTTGACCAGCGCGATCGTCGGCGTTCGGAAGCCGAGCCATATCTTGGGCGTACTGCCGGCCGTAGACGTGGCCTTGGACGAGACAACGCTTGCCGAGATTCGCCGAATAGCCGTCGACTAATAATCGGCGGATGAACGATTTACGAACGCGGAGGTGTAGGGAATGGAATACAGAACGCTTGGAAAAACAGGCATTCACGTGTCGAGCCTTTGTTTCGGCACGATGTCCTTCGGCGGCAACGCCGACGAGCAAACCTCGGCAGCCATGTTTCGGCGGTGCCTGGAGACGGGCATCAATTTCTTCGACACCGCGAATGTATACAACGAAGGCCGTTCGGAAGAAATTCTCGGCAAATTGATTGCCGGCATCCGGGATGAAGTGGTCATCACGTCCAAGGTATGCATGCCGACGGGGAAAGGCGTGAACGCCAAGGGACTGTCCCGCCGGCATATCATGCTGGAGGTCGAACGGAGTTTGAAGCGATTGAACACGGACCGACTGGAACTGTACTTCGTCCATCATTTCGATTCGGCGACAGCCATGGAGGAAACGCTCCGGGCGCTGGACGATCTTCAGGCGCAAGGGAAAATTCTGTATCCCGCCGTCAGCAATTGGGCGGCATGGCAAATCGCCAAGGCGCTCGGCATTTCCGCCAAAGAAAGCCTGGCTCGATTCGAATGCGTCCAACCGATGTATAACTTGGTCAAGCGACAGGCGGAAGTCGAAATCCTGCCGATGGCGGAATCCGAGCAAATCGGAGCGATTCCGTACAGCCCGCTCGGAGGCGGCTTGCTGACCGGCAAGTACGGAGCCGGCGATGCGGCGGTTCAAGGCCGGCTCGTCGAACAAAAGATGTACGGCCTGCGGTACGGCGACAGCGAATATTACCGAATCGCGGAACGGTTCAGCGACTATGCGCGAGGACAAGGTCTGCATCCGGCGTCGCTTGCCGTCGCCTGGGTCATGTCGCATCCGGCGGTTACGGCGCCGATCATCGGCGCGCGCAGCATGGAACAGCTGGAACCTTCCCTCGCGGCGCTGCAAATACCCATGACGGCGGAATGGCGCCGCGAAATTTCCAAGCTTTCGATCGACCCGCCGCCGGCGACGGATCGAAGGGAAGAAGCGCTCCGCTGAATGGGTCGAGGAATCGCACGTTGCGCGGAGCATGACGAAAAGGTGCACCCCCGCCCGGGGGACACCTTTTTTGACGGGCATCTTTGGTGTTCGTCGCTGCCATAAGAAGTTCCCGCATTGCGTCTTTGGTATCAGAACAAAGTAGGAAACGGCGGACACGAGACGGCATCGATGAAGCGCGGATCGATGCCGTAGAAGTACCAGTAGGATCCGTTCCATCTAAACCCCGCGACGCCGTCCGAGTCGACGGACGTCGGATAGAACCAGAAGTTATCGCCGGTACGGAGCCATACATAAGTGAATTGATGAAAGCAGTCGATGATATACGAGACGGCGGGTTTCGGCGGGATGAATGCGGGCGGGGGGGACTGCGGCGGTTGCCTCATGCATCTTGTATTTCCTATCGAATCCATCTCATCGCTCCTCGTGCCGATAGCAGCACGTGATTTTACATTCCAATGCATCTTATCCTACGTAGGTGAATGGCCGCTTGACAGTACGCATGCCCATGCTTAGCCAATTTGTTCGCAGGGAACGGCGCTGCCGGTCCGCAAACCAATTCCGCTTCGATGGCATATGGTGGTGTATGGGATGCTGCCAATTATCGGGGGAAGATGGAATGTCGAAACCAATTGTAATCGCGGCGGTCGGCGATCTGTTGATGAAGCCGCTGATTATTAGATTGCTCCGTGCTCGGGGGCAAGCGGCCGGCGCAGACGATCCATGCGGGACAAACTACGCGTTCGAGCAGATGTTCGAACCCGTTGCCCGTTATTTGCGGGACGCGCATTTGACGATCGGCAACCTGGAAACGACCTTCGCCGGCGGCCAGGATGCGGACTTTAGAACGACGCGGCGCAATCCGAAGAACCGAAACCCGTTGTTCAAGAGCCCTGACGCTTTCGCGCCGGCGCTGTCGGCGGCCGGCTTCGACGTGGTCACGACAGCCAACAACCATTGCGCGGATTACGGGATTCGCGGACTCAAGCGGACGCTCGACGTGCTCGACAAGAACGGCCTCGGCCACGTGGGCACCTACCGGACCGCGGAGGAATCGCGGTCGCTCTGCGTACGGGTTGTCGACGGCGTCCGTATCGGAATATTGTCGTATACGCGGGATACGAACGGCATCGCGGTACCGAAGAGCCAGCCGGCAGGCGTTCAAAAGCTCGCGCGCGCGCGGATCAAGCGCGATATGCAGCGGCTGCGGGCAGCCGCGGATTTCATTATCGTGAGCATGCATTGCGGGCTCGAGTACGAACATAGCCCGGCCGTCCACCAGAAGAAGTGGGTTCAATTCTTCTTCCGGAACGGCGCGGACGTCGTGCTGGGGTCGCATCCGCATGTCCTCCAGCCGGCAGTCACGCGAACCGTGAAGGACGTCTCGGGGCGAACGAGAAAACGGTTCGCCATCTATTCGCTCGGCAACTTTATCTCGACCCGGCTGCACGGCAAAGACGCGGCGCTGACCGGTATGATCGTCCGGCTGAAGCTGCGTAAGACGAACGGCCAGGTCCGGCTTGCCGGCGTAGAAGGCATCCCGACCTGGGTATGCATCAATAAGAACGGCAAGCCCATGTGCCGCATCGTGCCGTTGCATGAAGCGATCGGCAACCCGAATGAATTTCCCGAGGAACAGGCGGGGCGAATGAAACGGGCCTATCAAGGCACGCTGCGCATGTATCGAGGGGTACTGCCGTTTCCGAATGGCGAGTAAGCGTAAAAGCCTGAGAAATCAGGCTTTTATTTTTTTATATCTTGCCCATTCGGGCGCCGCTTCGTGTCCGTGCCGGCGGGCGCCTCGATCGCTTCTTCGCTTCACCCGCCGGAATTCTTCGATCGGATCGTATTGGCGGAAGAATCCGCTGCCGAACCGGCCGAGCGCGGAGCCGGCGGCGTAGGTCTCGCTGCGGTCCCGGCTGACCCTTTGCAGCCGCTCCATCCCCGCTGCTGCTACGATCGGCCGGGAGCGGCGTCAAATGGGGGCGGCAAGGCAAACCAAGAAAACGGCCCACCCAGGAGGTACTCGCCGAGTCTTGACCGTACGGGGCAAGAGGTGTACACTCGGAATGGATTGCATAATATTAAACGATGTTCATTATAATGAACGAATGAGTACGAGCTGACTCGGCCCGCGGCAATACCGAAGGAGGAGAAGCGATTGCGTTATGTCAAAGTGAATCACCTGCAGGTGGTTGCGGAGCTTTACGAATTCGTGAATGCTAAAGCGCTTCCCGGAAGCGAAGTAACGGCAGAGCGGTTCTGGTCCGGCTTCGAAGCGCTCGTGCACGATCAGTCTCCCAGGAATCGGGAACTGCTCGCCGACCGGCTTGCCGACCTGCTGGTTATCCCGGCGGAGCCCCATCCCGACTGGAGTCCCGAGGAGATTCGGCAGGAGCTGGACAACAACGCGCAGGGCATTCTGGACTACGTCGTTCGCTAGGTCGAGCAAGGCATCGGCTGTTCCAAGGTGCCGGACATCTCCAATGTCGGACGCATCGCCGAGAAGTGCGGCTACCCGGACGAAAAATAGTTCAGCAAGGTGTTCCGCAAAAAGGTCGGCGTGCCGCCGAGCGAGATTCGCAAGCGCAAGCAGGAAGCGATCCAGCACTGAAGCCGGCGCAGGGGTAACCGTCCACTCGCCGTAAGATGAGCCGCTTGACACCATAAACAGGAGGGATATCGAATGAAAGTCGGATTTGTCGGTCTGGGCAACATGGGATTTCCAATGGCGCTTAATTTAATGAAAGCGGGCTTCGAGGTCTATGGGAAGAATCGCAGCCAGGGCAAGGAGCAGGCGTTCGCCGCCAAGGGTGGCCGCACGGGATTGTCGCTGGCCGGGCTGGCCGCGCGGATGGACGTCGTCTTGACCTGCCTCCCGCTGCCGGCGGACGTCGAGGGCGTCTATGCCGGCGCGGAGGGCTTGATCGCGAACGCTCATGAAGGTCTTGTGCTGATCGATTGCAGCACCGTCTCGCCGGAGCTGAGCCGCAAGCTTTACGCTCAGGCCTCCGAGGCCGGCATCGACTTCTTGGATGCGCCGGTCAGCGGCGGCACGACCGGCGCGGAAGCGGGAACGCTGAGCGTGATGGTCGGCGGCCGCGAGGAGGCGTTCCACCGCGTGCACGGCGTGCTCGAGGCGTTCGGCAAGTCGATCAGCTATGTCGGCGATGCGGGGAGCGGCTCCGCGGTCAAGCTGATCAACCAGCTGATGGTCGGCATTCATACGCTCGCGGTCGGCGAAGCGTACGCGCTGGCGCGGGAGGCGGGGCTCGATTCCGGCAAGCTGTTCGGCATCCTGAACAACAGCTTTGCCCAAAGCAAAATCATGGAGCGGCATTATACGCAATTTATCGCCAAGGATTCCTTCGAGCCGGGCTTCGCCTTGAAGCTGCTGGCCAAGGACATGAATCTGGCCGCGGAGATGGGAACGGCGTCCCAGGTGCGGCTGAACGCCGGCAAGCGGGCTCAGGCGCTGATCAATCAAGCCGTGCTTGAAGGCTACGGCGACATGGATATGTCCGGCATGTACAAGTACCAGGCGACGGAGGACCGGAAACGCCGGGAGGCGGGCGAGCGCAAGCATTTCGCCGTCTTCCTGCCGATGCTGGATCCGGAGAAGAGCGTCAACTACCGTGCGGAGCACCTGCAATTCCTGGCCGACAACCGCGCGGCGGGCAGGCTTCACGCCAACGGCCGCTTCGTCGACGGCGCCGGCGGACTGGTCATCTACCGCGGCTCCTCGCTCGAAGAGGTGGAGGATCTGGTCAAGCAGGATCCGTACGTCAGGCTCGGCGCGCGCGGCTACGCGATTCACGAATGGGAAATCGTGCTGTCCGATAACTGAGCGGCTGGAAAGTCCGGCCTCGATTGACAGAGCCGTCCTTGAAACGCAGGGATACGCGCGATAGCTAACGTCAATCTCATTCTTCTTGCACGCAAGGAAAGCTAAACAAGTAGAGACGACCGAGTTGGTCGTCTCTATCGTTTAGCTATCGGTGCGCTTATTTTTTAACCACGGGCACCCAAAATTCGCCGTAGAACGTACCGTCGCCGTTATCTTTGCGATACGTCGCGTTTGGACCGCCGATGTACGCATAATCGGTGACGCGGGCCAAGACATCGCTAAACGCGCGGTACGTCAGCTCGTCAAACAACGTTTCCTTCTCGCCGTTACCGGCGACCACGATATACTCGCTCTCCGGAAACTCGATGATGCGCGTGGCGTCAGCCACCGTTTTGCCGGCTTCCACCGCGAAATAATTCCACGGTTTGCCTTGATACACCTCGTTGACCGACCATTCGCGATCGTCTTTCGCGGTGCTTTTGAGCTTTTCGAAACGCCCGTCCGCCTTGAGCTTGCCCCAGAACTCGGCTTTTTCCTTTTGCATGGCCGGCATGTCTTGGAAATTCGATTGGATCGAAAACCCATAAGCGGTCAAGGTGAATGATTTTTTGTGCTCGAGCGTGTATTCCGTCATGTCATCACTCCTTTATCCAGATTAATCAACCGTGATCAGCCTTCGGCTTTTTGGGCGCGAAGCCACATTTCGCCGTAGTAGTCGCCGTTTTCTGCTGCTTTGACGAAGGTGAAGTTGCCCGGGCCTACGTATTTGTAGTCCGTGATTTCTTGCAGCAGGCCGCCGAATACTTTGCCGGTGATTTCGTCGGCAAGCCGGTCTTTGTCGGCGCCCGTGCCAGGCACGACGATGTAGTCGCCGGCGAGGAAATCGAGGACGACCGCGCCTTCCGCGTCGAATTCGCCCATCACGCCGAAGCCGCGCCAGCCTTTGCCGCCCAGGACGTAGTTGATTTGATATTCTTGCCCGTCCGCGAGCGCGAGCAGTTCGGCTAGCTTGCCGTTTTCCGTGATTTCCGCTTTTTTCGCCGCCGTTTTTGCCGCGTTGCCGGCCCAGTCGTTGAAGTCTTCGAACGTAACGCCGAAAGCCGTCATTTTGTAGTTTTCCTCGATGGTTTTGATTGCGTGATTCGTCATTTTAATCGCTCCTTGTAGGGGGTATGTTCTACAAGACCGATTCTAGTAGCTGAATGTATCAAAAATTGATACTCTTTCTTGAACGTCAAAAAAGGTAAGGTTTATTTACTTTAAGCGGATAGATTTCGATTCGGTTTCCAGTCCAAAAGGATCATCCGATAGCAGGGCCATTTTTTTTAGCTACGTTTTTGATACAATAAAATCATGAATAAAACCGAACGAGTGAACCTGATCATGCGCTATATCAATAACCGCGCGCATTTTACGATCGCCGAGATTCAACGGGAGTTCAAGATATCCCGCGCGACGGCGATCCGCGACATTAACGAGATTCAGGCGATGGGCTTCCCGCTGACGAGCGAGCTTGGGCGCGGCGGCGGCTACTCCGTCCTGCAAAATCAGTATCTGCCCGCCGCGCGCTTCACGCCGGATGAGCTGAAGGCGATTTTTATCAGCTTCATGGCCTCGAAGAATTCGCAGCTGCCTTATTTGCAAAATCGCCGTTCCATCACGGAAAAACTGATCGGCATCGCGTCGCAAACCCAGCAGGACGAGCTGATCGAGCTGAACAATATTTTGCTGTTCGAAAATACGAATCCCGCGAATCCGAATCTTTTGGAGCTTGACGACGCCGCGCCCGCAGAGTTGAACCAGTTGATTTCGCTTGCCGTGCGGGATAAGCATTTGCGCGTGACATATGAGCCGAATCCGGGCTGGCCGCAGTTGCTGGACGTGTATGTGCTGCATATTTTCAACTCGAACGCGCAGTGGTTGGTCGAGGTGTATGATTTCGAATTGGACGCGTTTCGTTATTTGCCGGTTGCGCAGCTGCGGGATTCGGCGATTTCCGAGCGGGAGATGAAATGGTCCGAGCAAGAGATCGTAAGCAAAAAACGACTGGGTGCCCGTCAGTCCAATCTCGTGGTGAAGCTGGATGCGACCGGCATTCAGCGCTTTAAGCGCATGCACCCGCCGGGAATTATCTTGTCCTTTACCGGAATGTTTCAGTCGAGCGGGATGTTCAACGTCCAACTGGACGTGACGGATGCCGACGCCTTGGCGTATTATGCGGACTGGCTTCTGTTTTTGGGAAAAGGGGTCGCGTTCGAGCGGATCCCGGACGAGCTGCGCGCGATGTTGGAAGAGCGGTTAGCCCATTTGAAGTTTTCTTGAGGGCGCTCTGTTTTTTACAAAGCTTGGATGACTTGCTTTCGCCACGTTTTAGGCTAGAGGTTCATTTTAAGGCGTAATTCCGCCATCATAGCCTCGGCCTGCTGCGGATCTTCATTCAGGAGCTGCCTGTACGTCAGCATCCAATTCAGCGTTACCAGCATATGGTCGTATTCGTCCTTCTTGCGCTCGATTTCCCCGATCTTCCGCAGAATCCATTCGATGACTTCTTGGTTCGAGCGCGCGTTCGCATCGTGATCCCGCAAAATCGTCTTCAGCTCGGCCAAGGAGCAGCCGATGCCTTGAAATTTCTTGATCAGCCTCAACCGATCGACGGCTTCGTCCGCGTAGTTGCGGTACTTGTTCTTCTCCCGCCGAATATGCCTGCCGTCAAGCAAGCCTTCCTTCTCATAAAAACGGATGGCGTGAGGGGTCAAACCCATCAAGTCCGCTAATTCTTGAATTTTCATCTGAAATTATGCCTCCGAACGCTTGCCTTAGAGTTCACTTCATAGTTTAGACTGGAGTCATCTCTTCGTCAAATGCTTAAGGAGGCGTAAATGATTATGCGTATTTTCGTTACAGGCGCTACGGGTTATATTGGTAAGGCGGTTGTCTCCGAGCTCATCGGAGCGGGTCATCGGGTCGTCGGACTGACCCGTTCGGAGCAGGGGGGGCATGTATTGGAAAGCTTGGGAGCCGAGGCGGTCCGCGGCGTTATCGAGGATCTGGATCTATTGCGCGGCTGCGCAGCTGCTTCTGACGGCGTCATTCATCTGGCGTTTAATCACGATTTCGCTCATTTCGACGTTTCGCTCGCAACCGATCTTCGGGCCATCGAAGCGATGGGAGAGGGGCTTGCGGGTTCCGGTAAACCGCTCGTGATCACCGCTCATGCGAACGGCAAAGCATCGGAGGATGCGGCTTTCGCGCACATCGAACAAGGCGTAAAGGTATCGGTGGTCTCGCTTGCGCCTTCCGTGCACGGAGAAGGAGACAAGGGCTTCGTGCCGCAATTCATCCGGATCGCCCGGGAAAGAGGCGCATCGGCTTATGTTGGGGACGGCGCCAACCGTTGGCCGGCGATTCATCGCTTGGATGCGGCGGTACTGTTCCGCCTCGCCGTAGAAGCCGCGCCCGCGGGCGCGCGACTGGACGGCGTGGCCGAAGCGGGCATTCCGTTCCGCGACATTGCCGGCGTCATCGGCCGCCACGCGAGCGTGCCGGTCGTCGGCATCTCGCGCGAAGAGGCGCAGGCGATCTACGGATTCGTCGGCATGGTCGCGTCGCTGGACTTGGCGAGATCGAGCGAAGAGACGAAGGCCCTGCTCGGCTGGAAGCCCGTCCAACCCGGACTGCTCGCCGATCTGGAGCAAGGTCATTATTTCGCCAAGTTGTAAAAGCCCGAAAACGCACTGTCTGCGATCCCGACAGTGCGTTTTTATGGCTGCATCGCCGCTAGCCGCGGCCGCGAACGCGGCAGCGGCTCGTCGTTCACGCTTCGTTCAGCAGCTTCATGAAGCGCTCCGAGATGCCGATGCCTTTCTTCCAGTCCGCGCCATCCTCGATGGCCCAGCAGGCTTCAAGCACGCCGCGGGCAATGCCCCAACGCGCGATGCGGCCGCGATCAAGGCCGAGCCGATCCGACATGATCGCCACGCGGCGGCTCAGAACCGTATCGCAATCGCCGTCCCGATCGACGTAATTCAGCAGGTACTGTAGCGTTTCGAAATAAATATCGCCGATCATGCCTTTCGGATCGATGACCGCCCAGCCGCCGTCCCCGTACCGCAATATATTCTCATGATGCAGATCGCCGTGAAGGAGCACCGTTTCGGCGGTCGTCCCGAGCAGTTCCTCAAGCGTCGCTTCGGCCCGAACCATCCAATGCTCGGGAAGCGGACCTTCCGTCCCGAAGCGGCTGCGATATCGGACGAAAGCTTCGAACCATCGGCGCAGCGTGCGGAAGTCCGCTTCCTCGCCGACGAACGGCCTGCGAAGACGCGCGAACGCCTCGCAGAAAATCGCCGTCGCCGCGTTGTCGTCCCTGACGGCGGACAAGGGGGTTCCCGGAATTGCGCGTTCGAGCACGGCAGCGCCGAGCTCGTCGTTCCGTTCCAATACTTGAACGGCTCCTCTTTCCGCGAAAGCGGACAAGGTTCGCATCTCTCTCGCAAGCTCGTCTTTCTCGAACGCTAGCTTGAGCACGATCGGTTTTCCCTCGCCGTTCATGCCGTGCGCGATATAGTTATACGACAAATTGTCAAACGGCGCCTCGGCCTTAATGCCGAACTGCGCCTCGCTCTTCGCGATCAGATCCGGCAGCGAGCGAACCCACTCTTCCGCGCGCGTACCGTACACGGAAATCATTTTCGCATGGAAATCCTCCGGTATTCTTGTCATGATTTTGCTGCGCTCCCTTCCAGCGTTCGATCGTCAGAATCAGAAACAGCCTACTTCCCGATTATTCGACGTCGGGGCCGATGAAGCCTTCGAATTCAAGGAATTCAGGCAAAAAAACCTGCGGCTCATGCCAATCGCGGAGCCGCAGCGGTCTCGCGGCGCGGTAGACGTTTCCCTTCGAATCAAGCTCAAGCCGGTCATTTGACCGGCTTTTTTTTGTTTTGGCCAGGAGAGAGCATTAAATCGGTCCATGGCGTTTTGCGGCAGCGGCAGGACGGGGAGAAGGACGATCCTGACCGGCGGCCGATTGGTCCGATTTCCATTTTATTCGCTTTACAAACATTGTCTACTTGTATAGTATGAACACATAGACGATTAATGATAATTGTCTAATCAAAAACGAGGAGGACAAAACTTTGACACAGACAACCACGCAACCGTTCGCCGGTAAGACGGCTCTCATCACCGGGGGAGGCTCCGGAATCGGCCGGGCTGCCGCCCTTGCGCTCGCGGCGGAGGGATGCACCGTGACCGTTGCGGGCCGCACTGCCGCGACGTTGGAAGAAACGGTCCGACTCATTGAGGCTGCCGGCGGCATCGCCAGCTACGTCGTCGCCGACGTTCGCGAAGAAGAGGCGGTTCGCCGCGCGGTAACGATAGCCGCCGGCGATGCCGGACGCCTCGACTTTGCCGTTAATAGCGCAGGGGTAGACGGCGGCGATTACGCCCGTCCGCTCATCGACTATGCCAGCGATACCCTTGATCTGATGCTCGCCACGAACGTACGCGGCATGTTCTATTCCATGAAGTACGAGCTTGAATTCATGAGCGCTCAAGGTCACGGATCGATCGTGAATATCTCCTCGGGGGCAGGTCTCGCGGGCGTCCCGGGTTATTCCGGCTATGTCGCGTCCAAGCATGCCGAGATCGGGCTGACCAAGAGCGCCGCACTCGACTACGCCAGCTTCGGCATCCGTGTCAATGCCGTCTGTCCGGGCTTGGTGAACACGCCGCTCATCGCGAATATGCTCAAGGACAACCCCGATTGGAGCGGCGGGTTGGTCGCCGCGCATCCGCTGGGCAGAATTGCCGAACCGGAAGAGATCGCGGATGCGATCGTATGGCTGTGCTCCGACAAATCGAGCTTCGTTACCGGCATTGGCTTGCCCGTTGATGGCGGCTACTTAGCACGCTAAGCCAGGTTGAAGACGTATCCAGCGCATGCCCGGAGTTGCGATTTTCGGTCTCCGGCAGAGAACTCATTCGATCGCGTTTTTTGCGCAAAAAAAGAACCGTCAGGATACTTCCTGGCGGTTCTCCATGATCAACCTGTACCTTCATCCGGAATCAGCTGCTTGCAGACGCGTATCGGCAGGGAGCTCGTTAATGGCCGGGAGCGACGATACGGAGCAAGTCCTGAACGAGATGACGAAGCTCGTCCGAGCTGGAGGCAACCGATTTAAAGCCGCGCAGCGCGCCCGTCGCCAGATGGGCCAGTCGCATTGGAGGGATGCCGCCCGAGGAGGCAGGGTATACTTCCAGCAAAGCGGCCAACACGGTTTCCAATTTTTCGTAGCTCGCGTCCAGCGCCTCCCGCGCAAACTGGTAGGAGCTGTCCGTTATTTCCTTGTGTTCCGGAGAGTGCAGCGATTCGTCGAAGTTACGAATCGCCCATACCTCAAAGGCGAATAAAAGTTTGTCCTCCTTCGTTTCATGCGAGGGCAGGCCGTCCTTGATCTCCTGGAGGAGGATGTCGCCGTGGTGAATAATCGCGGCGTTGAAAATTTCCTCCTTGCTCTTGAAGTACAAGTAAAGACCCGCGCGCGATATGCCCGCGGATTCCGCGATCTCGTTCATCGATACGCGCTTGTAGCCGTATTTGAAGAACACCTTCAATGCCGTCTCGACGATATGCTGCTTCTTAGTATCATCCATATCTCCATTTTATACACTTTACAAACTTTGTCCAGTGATCTATTATAAACAAATAGACGATTTTTGTATTATGTCTAAATCCGCATTAAAGGAGCAACCCCACCGATGAACACACCGATGAAGACCGAACAAAAGCCGTTGCAGTCGGGATACGGACACGACACTACCGCTCAAGAAGTATTGGCGGGACTAGACCTGAGCGGAAAGGTGGCGATCGTTACAGGCGGATCCGGAGGAATCGGGTTGGAAACGACTCGCTCGCTTGCCGGCGCCGGCGCCACCGTCATCGTCGGCGCCCGCGATGTCGCCAAAGCGCAGGAAGCGCTCGCTCCCCTGAACCATGTCGAAGTGATCCGGCTGGACCTTGCGGATCCTTCCTCGATCGACGCGTTCGCCGCCGCCTTCCGGAATTCCGGACGCGCGCTCGATTTTTTGATTTTGAATGCAGGCGTCAGCTTTCCGCCGACGATTAAAGACGCTCGGGGATTGGATACGCATTTCGCCACCAATTATTTAGGGCATTTTCAACTGACGGTTGGTTTATGGGAAGCGCTGAAGCGTTCGGGGAACGCGCGCGTCGTCGCTCTTTCGTCCATCGGCCATATGGCAGGACCGATCGATTTCGATGATTTGCAATTCACCAAGAGGCCGTACGACAAGGTCGTCTCTTACGGCGAGTCGAAGACCGCGTGCGCATTGTTCGCCGTTGCGCTCGATAAGCGGGGACGAGAGCAAGGCGTGCGCGCGTTTGCGGTTCATCCCGGCGCCATTCTTTCGGGGTTGACCCGGCACTTAAGCAACGAGGAATTGGCCGCTTGGGGCGTGGTCCGGAACGAGGACGGCACGTTGACCTCCTCCGGAGGCTTCAAAACCGCCGAGCAAGGCGCCGCGACATCCGTATGGTGCGCGGTCAGTCCGATGCTGAACGGAAAAGGAGGCGTCTATTGCGAAGACGGGGACATCGCGGAGATCGTGCCGTCCGACAGCCCGCTGCAGCATGGCGTGCGTTCGTGGGCCATTGATCCGGGGTCGGCCGAGAAGCTTTGGGCAATCAGCGAAGATCTTCTGCACCTTCCCCATGGAGAAGCGATCCCCGGGAGCCGCGACTGACCCCCGTTGTTACGATCATGAACGCATGGCGTTGCGTGCCTCCCTAACCTCGCAACCTATCAAGATAGATAAGGAGACTTCTTATGAAATCGGTAGAATTGGGAACAACGGGTTTAACGGTGAGCATGGAAGGTTTGGGCTGCATGGGCATGAGCACGACCTATGGACCGAGCAATGACGAAGAGAGCCTGGCTACGCTTCGCCGAGCCGTCGAGCTCGGGATCACGTACTTTGACACGGCAGAGGTCTACGGGCCTTTCCACAACGAGGAATTACTTGGACGCGCATTCGCGGGCATGCGCGACCGCGTAGTGATTTCGACCAAGGTCGGATTCGGCTACACGGATGAAGGACAACTCGCAATCATTGACGGCATACCCGTCGTGAATGGCCAACCGGAGCATATCATCCGTGCAATCGAGGGATCCTTGCGCCGGTTGAACACCGATTATATCGATCTCGTCTATCTGCACCGCATCGATCCGAAGGTACCGATCGAGGAAACCATTGCGGCGATGAGCAAACTGGTCTCGGATGGCAAGATCGGCCACATCGGACTGTCCGAGGCATCCGCCGGCACCATTCGGCGAGCGCACGCCGTTCATCCCATTACCGCCGTACAGACCGAGTATTCGCTATTCGAGCGCGGCGTAGAGTCAAACGGCGTGCTGGAGACGGTTCGCGAACTAGGCATCGGCTTTGTGCCTTACTCGCCGTTAGGACGCGGGTTCTTGACCGGTCAGCTAAAGATGGACCGGCTCGATCCTACCGACTTTCGTAACTATGACCCTCGGCTGAGCGGAAAAAACTTGGACGCCAACACGCGGATCGTCGAAGCGGTCGCTCCGATCGCGAAAGAGAAGGGGATCAAGCCCTCGCAATTGGCCTTGGCTTGGACCATCGCACAGGGCGGCGTCCCGATTCCCGGTACCCGGCGGATTCAATATCTGGAGGAAAACGTCGCCGCAGCGGATATCATGCTGTCGAAAGAAGAGTTGGCCAAGCTCGACGAAGCCGCTCCCGTCGGAGTTGCGTCCGGTGACCGATATGACAAAGGACTCATGACGCAGCTTACCCTCTAACCATTTAGCCTAATAGTCATGGAGGAGATTGAATTGTCGTCCGTGCAAGACGCGATCATAAAAAACTTCATTCGCTCCGGTGAATTGCTAGGCGAACTCAGCCAGTTGCTTGCCTTTATCCGAACGGATCGCATGCAACGCTTCGAATCCGATGTTCCCTTTGCATTATTCAATAGCGTAGTCGACTATGCGCCTTCCGAAGGGATCGATCCCACGGATGAAATCAAAACCATGAAGACGTTGTACCATCATCGCGGCCAGAAACTGCGTTGGTTGACTTATTCTCACAAGCCCGATGAAGCCGTTAACCGAGCCCTTGCAATTCATGATTTAGAGCCGAGCGAAGTCCTTGTCGGAATGGGACTCGATCTGAATGGATGGCGGTTGCGTTTACCGGATATCCCGGGTCTGGAGGTTCGATTGGTACGGGAAGCGCAAGAGTTGGAGGACTATAGAAAGACCATTCTGGCCGGGTTTAGCATCCCAGAGCCGATGGCAGACCTATATTGCAAAGTATTCGTAGATGGCCCCAATCAGGATTCGTCTCCCATTCAACATTATCTGGCTTATTTGGACGGCGTGCCTGTGACTACGCTGAGTACCTTTATCGATGGCGATGTCGCGGGCATCTATAGCATCGCAACGGTAGAAGCTTACCGCTCAAGAGGATTGGCTCAAACGGTGCTAGCGTATGGATTAGGCGTCGCACAACAACAAGGCGCGAAGCTGGCGGTCATCCATGCAACCCCGATGGGAAGAACGGTGTATCAAAGGGTGGGGTTCAAAGAAGAACTGACGATCACCTTTCATTCCACCTAGCTGTGGGAAACGCTCAACTATTGCACGCAAACGCCTCGCAAATCCAGGATAACCCTGGAGCCGCATCCGGCACTGCCTGGGTTACGGAAGGCATCCAATCACGTATACTTGAAAGCAAAACGAACTGCGCCATCATGCAGTTCGTTTTTGTTTGCCGGCGGTAAGACATGTTTAGGGTTCCGGCTTAATCCGGCCCCGAGAAAAATGCATAGCGGACTGTCTGAAGGGGAATAGTACGCCTATTCTTTCGGCGCGTTTGCCATAATCTATCATCGCCTCGTTCATCAGCCCGCGTTAACGGCGAAGAATGAGCACGCGTGGATCCGGATCCTCGTAGCGAGGCTTGCACGGGAAATTTCAGGTATAATATGATTAGCGGCTAGTCCCGTCATAATAAAACCTCGTCTGCATCGCCATATTCCTTGAAGGAGGACAACCGTTTTGGACGCGCAGTTTCTCGATTTATTGGCCCAGCAATACGACACGGAAGAAAAAGTCGTCACCGAAATCATCAACCTTGAAGCGATCTCCGATCTTCCCAAGGGAACGGAGCATTTCGTCAGCGATTTGCATGGGGAGTTCCAGGCGTTTCAGCATGTCCTGCGTAACGGGTCGGGTACCGTCAAAGAGAAAATCAAAGCCGTGTTCCGCGAGGTATGGACCGAGCATGAAATCAATGATTTTACGGCCTTAGTGTATTATCCGGAAGAAAAAATCCGTCTGGTCAAGGCAGACCTGTGCGATAAGCAAGCCTTGAACCGATGGTACAGGGACACGATCGAACACATGCTGAAGCTCATCTCGTTCGCCTCTTCCAAATATACGCGCGCGAAATTGCGCAAGGCGCTGCCGGAGCAGTTCGTCTATATCGTGGAAGAGCTGCTCTACAAGACGGATTCGACCAACAACAAAGACCCTTATTACGAGGAAATCTACCGGCAGGTCATCTCCTTGGGCCAGGCGGACAAGCTCATTATCGGCCTTGCTTACACGACCCAGCGCCTGGTGGTCGACCATCTTCACGTGGTCGGCGATATCTACGACCGCGGGCCGGACCCGGATAAAATCATGGATACGCTGATCAACTACCATTCCGTCGACATTCAGTGGGGGAACCATGACGTCCTATGGATAGGCGCCTACGCGGGTTCCCTGGTCTGCCTCGCGAATATCATCCGGATCTGCGCCCGATACGACAATCTCGACATCATCGAAGACGTCTACGGCATCAATCTTCGCCCGCTGCTGAACCTGGCGGAGAAATACTACGGCGACAATCCGGCCTTCAGGCCGAAGCTGCAGACCGACCATGACGGTTCGGAGCAGGAAGTCCTGCAGATTACCAAAATCCATCAAGCCATTGCCATGATCCAGTTCAAGCTGGAAATTCCGATCATCAAGCGGCGTCCCTACTTTAATATGTCCAAGCGGCGTTTGCTGGAGCTGGTCGATTACGACAAAAACGAAATCCGGCTCGGCGAGAAAACGTACCCGTTGGAAAACACCTGCTTCGCCACCGTTAATCCGCGGCAGCCCGAAGAGCTGCTGGAGGAGGAGAAGCAGGTGCTGGACAAGCTGTTGTTCTCCGTGCAGCATTCCGAGAAGCTGGCCAGGCATATGAATTTTCTGATGAAACAAGGCAGCCTGTATTTAAAATACAACGGGAATTTGTTGTTTCACGGCTGCATTCCTCTGGATGAAGAAGGAAACATGCAAGAAATGCAAATTGAAGACAAGACGTATTCGGGCCGCAAGCTGCTCGATGTCTTCGAATCCTATTTACGCTACGCCTTCGCGCATCCGGAAGAGACGGACGATCTGGCGACCGACATGGCGTGGTACATCTGGACGGGGGAATGCTCCTCGCTCTTCGGGAAGCGGGAAATGACCACCTTCGAACGGTACTTTATCGCGGATAAAGAAACCTATAAGGAGCGAAAGAACCCCTATTACCATCTGCGCGAGAACGAGGAGACCTGCCGGAAAATCCTGCAGGAGTTCGATATGAATCCGGATCACGGGCATATCATTAACGGTCACACCCCGGTAAGAGAAATCCGCGGAGAGAACCCCGTTAAAGCAAACGGGAAAATGATCGTCATCGACGGCGGGTTTTCCAAAGCGTATCAATCCACGACGGGCATCGCCGGATATACCTTGTTGTACAATTCCTTCGGCATGCAGCTCGTCGCGCATCAGAAATTCATTTCGAAAGAAGATGTGTTATGCAACGGAACGGACGTGTTGTCCGTTAAAAGGCTGGTGGACAAAGAGCTGGAGCGGAAGCTGGTGAGGGTCACCAACGTCGGGGAGAAGCTGCAGGAGAAAATCTCGAATTTGAAGAACCTCCTGGCCTATCGCTACATGAAATAAAACGACGGCTTGCAAGGCGGGGCTCCGTTGTTCCGCATCGGATGGTATATAAACAAGCCGCGCGGACAAAATAGGTAGCAGCATGCAGCCTCAATAAAGCTGCCAGTAACCAAAGACAGGGAGACGTTCCGTTCATGTCCAACAAAAAATGCTATTATGTCTTCGAGGATCCGTCCGGTACCAAATTGACGTTCAAAGCGACCAGCTTACAGCAGGCCTATCTGATCAAAAAGAAGAAGGCCCATGAGCTTGGGATTCCCAAGGAGGCATTCGAAATTACGAGCATAAGCAAGAAACCAAGCCAGGGCGAATAGCCCGGCTTTTTTTATTGGCATCGTCATGTTAACGGCGTGTTACCGCATTATCGGAGACCGGGCGCCGCCCGGTCTTCGTTCATGCGGGCATTCTCGCCTTTCAGGCCGATTACGAAAATGCGCGCTGCACACCGGGCGGATGTTTTGTTACAATGAAGGAGCCATTGCACATATTTTCCATACGACGAGGAGTGAAATGATGAAGACCAAGCGCGTTACATACGATGAGATTAAAGGCAGCCTGCAGACGGGGGATCTTCTGTTCTGTCACGGCATCTTTACGGAAGCCCTCCAAGTAGAGGCGATGCAGGGCTCGCCCTGGTCGCATATCGGGATGGTGGTCCGATTGCCGGGCTTCGAAGAACCGCTCTTCTGGGAGTCGACCACGACGCAGACGCTCGAGGACGTGATGGAGCACCGGATCAAAACGGGGCCGATGCTCGTCACGCTCAAGGAACGGATCGCCACGGACGTCAGCGACGGCTATGATGCCCTATTCGCATTTCGCCTGCTGAAGGGGGAACGGAACGATGGCATGCTGGCCAAACTGAAGGCGTTCATCGAAGAGGTGCACGAGGCGTCGTTCCCTTCGCTCGAGCGGATGGCGTTCGAATTGCTCGAAGGCAAGCTGCTCCGCGTGCAAGCGGGTTTCAAGAGCTTCTTCTGCAGCGAGTTGGTCGCGGAAACGTACATGCGCCTTGGCATCATGGACAGGTCGATGCCATCGAACAGCTATCGGCCGATCGACCTCTCGGACAGAACCGACCTCCCGCTGACGAGCGGCTACGCGCTTGCCGACGAATTGCTGACCTTGCAGGATGTCTAGCAAGGCGCGATTGCTGCCGATGATCCTGCTCTTCATGATCGGGCTGGCCTGCTGCGGCGCGAGCACGGTTGGCGCAGAGCCGGCTTCGACTCCTCGGGCGGATCGCGGCAGCCTGGATCTGACGGGCTGGGATTCACGGCAAGACGGGATCGTTGCCCTGAACGGCGAATGGGCGTTCTACTGGTCGGCGTTATGGACGCCGGACGACTTCCGCAGCGGCAAGACTCCACAGCCAACCGGCTATTTTACGACGCCCGGTTATTGGAATCGACATGCGGCGGGCGCGAATTATCCGGCCGACGGCTATGCGACCCTGCGCTTGAAGGTGCGGATGGATCCCCAGGACGGCGCGATGGCGCTCAAGGTGAACAACATTTTCTCCGCCTACCGGATTTGGGTGAATGGCGAACTCGTCGCTTCCGCGGGAACGGTGGGCAAGGACAAGGGAAGCACGGTGGCGCGGCAGATCGTGCAGACGGCGCCATTCCGCGCCGCGCCGGGCGAGCAGGAGCTGGAGATCGTCGTGCAGCTCGCGAATTACAGCTATACGAAGAGCGGCTTCCAGAACGCCATTCAGATGGGATCGGATGCGCGGATCGAAGCGCTCTTCCGGCGGAATATGGAAGGGACGTTCATCGCTTTCGGGGCGTGCACGATCATGGCCTTGTACCACCTAGCGCTCTATGCCCTGCGGCGCCGCGAGCATTCCGCGCTCTACCTGGGCCTATTCTCGTTGTTCGTCGCCGTGCGCATTCCGTTCGTGAACGACCGTTACATTTACAATTGGTTCCCGGACATGAACTGGGAGCTGTTCTGCAAAGTGCCCTATGCCGTCTTCTTCTTCTGCAGCATCATGATCGCGATGTTCGTGCGTTCGCTTTACCCCCGTTACTTCGCCCGGCCGATCGTGGTTGCGATGCAAGCATCCGGAGCCGCGGCCACGCTGTTCTGCCTGCTCACCCCGCAGCGGTGGTATGATAAACTGCTCATCCCTTACGAGCTGCTGACCTGCGGCTTCATCGGGTATACGTTGTACGTGCTGGTTCGGGCGATGCGGGATCGCCAGGCGGGCACGCTGACGTTTATGATCGGCTTCGCGGGCCTCTCCGGCACGATCGTTCACGATTTCCTGTACATGAGCGAGAAAACCCATCTCGGGTCGCTCGCTCCTTACGGCTTGCTGATCTTCATCGCCATGCAGTCGCTCATTCTGGCGGGGCGGTTCGCGCGGGCCTTCGCGGAAGTCGAGCGGATGTCCAGCCGGCTCCTGGCCATGGATAAAACGAAGGATGAATTCTTGGCCCAAACGTCGCACGAGCTGCGGACGCCGCTGCACGGCATGATCGGGCTGTCCGAATCGCTGATCGACGGCGTAGCCGGCGAGCTGCCGGAGCAAGCCGTGCAGAACCTGCAGCTGGTCGTCTCGAGCGGCAGGCGGTTGGCCGCGCTCGTCGGGGACGTCTTAGATTATGCCCAGCTGAAACACAAGGATCTGACGCTGATCCGCTCGGATATCGACTTGCGGAGCGCCGTCGGCGTCGCGCTGCAGCTGAACGAGCCGCTGCTGGGCGGCCGAAGGGTGCGGCTGGCGAACGACGTGCCCGGGCGGCTGAACGTCTCGGCCGACGAGAACCGGCTGCAGCAGATCCTGCATAACCTGATCGGCAACGCCATCAAGTTTACGGATTCCGGCAGCATCACGGTGTCGGCGTCCGAAGCGGGAGGCGACGTCGAAGTTCGGGTAACCGATACGGGCAGCGGCATTCCGGAGGCGGTCCGGGCGCGCATCTTCGACGCCTACGAGCAAGCCGACGGCGTCCGGCGGGAAGGAACGGGGCTCGGCCTGGCCGTCACGAAGAAGCTCGTCGAGCTGCATGGCGGAACGATTCGCATCGAGACGCCGCCGGACGGCAGGACTTGTATCGCGTTCACGCTTCCGCGGCCGGCCCGGCATACGGCTCCTACGCTGCAAGCGGCAGCGGGCGTACCGCGTCGGGAAGCCAGGACCGGAAGCCGGACGGCCGCGGAGATCGAGGACATGGCCGCGATGCGCGAGCCGGATGCGGAGGAGGGAGACGGGAACGGGGACGGCAGCCGCTTATCCGGCGCGCGCATCCTGATCGTGGATGACGAAGCGGTCAATTTGCAGGTGCTGCGCAACCACTTGACGATGGACGGCTACGACGTCATCGAAGCCGCCGATCCCGTGGAGGCGTTGATGCGCCTCGAATCGGGCTTCAAGCCGGACCTTGCGATCCTGGACGTCATGCTCCCGCGGATGTCGGGCTTCGAGCTGTGCGCGCGCATCCGCGAGCGGTATTCGGCAGGCGAACTGCCGGTCATCTTCTTGACCGCGAAGCCGCTGGACGTCGACGTGATCGAAGGCTTCGACGCCGGCGCCAACGATTATTTGACGAAGCCGGTCGTCAAGCGCGAGCTGCTGGCCCGCATCCGGCTTCATTTGCGGCTGGCGCATTGGAATCGCGCGCTCGAGCGCCGCGTCAAGGAACGGACCGAGCGGCTCGAGGAAGCGCTCGCCTCCTTACAACAGGCCCGCAGCCGGCTGATTCAAGCGGAGAAGCTCGCTTCGCTGGGCGAGCTGATCGCGGGCATCGCGCACGAAATGAACAGCCCGATCGGAATCGGCGTGACGGCTTCGTCCCATCTCGCCGAGCGAACGAAGGCGCTGCTCGCGCGTTACGGCGAAGGCGGGCTGCGCAAGAGCGAGCTGGAGGCGTACTTGGCCGAATCCTCGGAAACCGCCGACATCTTGCTCGGCAATTTAAGGCGAGCCGAGCGGTTGATCGCCACCTTCAAGCAGGTGGCCGTCGACCAGACCTTCGAGGAACGGCGGACTTTCGGCGTAAGGGCATACATGGAGGAAATCCTGCTGAGCATTTCGCCGAAGCTGAAGCAAAGCCGGCATCGCGTCGTGCTGCACATCGAACCGTCGCTCGAAACCGTCGGATTCCCGGGCGCCTTCTATCACATCATGACCAACCTGCTGCTCAATTCGCTGCTGCATGCGTACGACGACGGTCAAGAAGGGACGATCGTCATTCGCGCCGAGGCCGACGCGAAAGCGCTGACCGTGACGTATGCGGACGACGGCAAAGGGATCGAACCGGAGCTGATCCCGCGGATCTTCGATCCGTTCGTGACGACGAAGCGCGGGCGGGGCGGAACCGGTCTCGGACTCAGCGTCGTGTATAACCTGGTCGTCCAAACCTGGGGCGGAACGATCGTCTGCGACAGCGTGGCCGGACACGGAACGGCGTTCCAACTGGTATTGCCGTTACCACGCGCAACATTGGAGGGGACGGGATGAACGATAGCATGATCGACGCGTCCGACGCGCTGCAATTGATCGCCGACGACGACGCCGAAGAGGAAACGGCGCTGTATTGGAAATTTCTCATCGCCGACGACGACCCGGATATTCATAAAGTCACGAAGCTGGTGCTGGAAGGGCATACGTTCGAAGACGGCAAACTGCAGTTCTTCAGCGCGTATTCGGCCATCGAGGCGGCCGCGGTTCTGGAACGGCATCCCGACATCGCGGTCGTGCTCCTGGACGTCGTCATGGAAGAGGACGATGCCGGCCTGAAGCTCGTCAAGCGCGTGCGCGAGCAAATGGGCAACCGGCTGGTGCGGATCATCCTGCGAACCGGGCAGCCCGGGCAAGCGCCCGAGCATGCGGTCATCCGGTCCTACGATATCAGCGATTACAAAGAAAAGACGGAGCTGACCAGCACGAAGCTGTTCAGCACGGTGTATACGTCGATCCGGACATATCGGTATTTAACCGGCATCGCCGCCGCCCACGATACGCTCGAACAGCGCGTCCGCGAACGGACGCGGGAGCTGGAGGCGCGCGCGCGCGAACTGCAGGCTTCCATCCGGCATACGTACGAAGCGATGATGGAGGTGTCGGTACTGGAAGAACGCAACCGGATCGCGCGGGATATCCATAACGTCGTCGGCCACACGCTCACCGCCGCGGTCGTGCAGCTTGAAGCCGGGAAGCACTTGGTCGGCATCGATGCCGACCGGGTATCCGAGAAGATGAACCTGGCCAGTCAGCTCGTTCGCAAAGGGCTGGACGAAATCCGCAGCTCGGTCCATCAGCTGGCCGATGAACGGGAAACCGTCGATTTGCAGCGGGACCTCGCCAGATTGATCCGGGACACGGAGGCGCATGCCGGCGTCCGCATCCATTGCGAGATCGAACCGATGCCGAAGCTGAGCTTCTTCCACGTCAAGCTGCTCTGCCATGCCTTGCAGGAGGGGCTCACGAACGGCATTCGCCACGGCGGGAGCACGCGCTTCCATTTCAAGCTCGCTTACGCTTCCGCCGACCGCCGCATCGCGTTCTCGCTGCGCAACGACGGTCTCGTTCCGCGCGCCTTTGCCTTCGGCTTCGGTCTTGGCGCCCTGCGGGACCAGGTCGAGCTCGCGCACGGCAGCTTATGCTTGGAGGCGGCTCCGCAAGCGGGGATGGAACTGCGCATCCTGCTTCCCTTAGCGGGTACGGCCCCCGGATCGGAGGCGCTGCCATGAAGCCGCCGCTGCGCTTAATCATCGCCGACGATCAAGCCCTGATGCGGGATGGGCTTCAGACGATCTTGGAGCTGCAGCCGGACCTGGAGGTGGCGGGGACGGCGGAGAACGGGCTGCAGGCGCTGGAGATGGCCCGCGCGTTGAAGCCGGACCTCGTGCTGCTCGACATCGAGATGCCCGTCATGAACGGGATCGAATGCACGCGCCGGCTGAAGGAGGAGGCGCCGGATACGGTCGTTCTCCTGCTGTCCACCTTCGCCGAAGACAAGTACATTCTCGACGGGCTCTCGAACGGCGCCAGCGGCTACCTGCTGAAGGATATGGAAGGCCATCGGCTCATCGAAGCGGTGCGCGACGCCGCGAGCGGCAAGCTGATGATGCCGGCCGTCATTGCCGCGAAGCTGGCGGCCAGCTTAACGCGCCGGACGACGGCGGCCGAACTGGACGCGGAAGCCCGCGGCGGTCTTCGCCGGGAGCTCCGCCTCACCGACCGCGAAGCGGAAGTCGCCAAGCTGATGACCGAAGGCATGACCAACAAGCAGATCGCCAAGGAGCTGTTCATGCACGAAGGAACCGTCCGCAATTACGTGAGCGTGATCTATTCCAAAATCGGCGTAAGCGACCGCGCCAAGGCGCTGCTTGCCCTTCAGGACTGGCTGACGCGGCCATAGGCTGCGATTCATAGGCTACAGTCTCATAGGCTGCGATTCATAGGCTACTTCATAGGCTACGATTCATCTGCGATTCATAGGCTACAGTCTCATAGGTTACGATTCATAGGCTACAGTCTCTTAAGCTACAGTCTCTTAAGCTACGACTCCTAAGCTTCGTTCGCATTTCGCATCCGAACCGGAAACGGTCGGATGCTTTTTTGCGTCACATGACAAAATCGGTGACGGGCGTAACTGCCGCCATGACAGTCATTCGCGGTATAACGGATGTAGCAAAACAATAACGCATGGAACGCGAAAGGAGGAGCGCAAGTGGGAAGAGGACTCGATACGACGGTCAATTGCCATTCGCTCGCTAGAAGCATCAAGGAAGCCGGTTACGATTTCGTATGCCGGTACTACAACCGGAACAATCCGGGGAAGAACCTGACCCGCGAAGAAGCGGAGGCGCTGTCGGCCGCGGGGCTGCACGTCGTCGCGGTATGGGAGAACGGCTATCCGACGTCGCCGGACTACTTCTCGTACGAAGCCGGCAAGAAGGACGGACGCGACGCGCACCGCTGCGCCCGTTCGGTCGGCCAGCCGGCCGGCACGCCGATTTATTTCACGGTCGATTACGACGCGTCGCGCGCGGATCTGTCCGGCGCCGTCAACCGTTACATGCGCGGCGTGCTCGATGCCTTCCGGGAGGAAGAAGCGGCCGGCGTCCGGTATGACGTCGGCATCTACGGATCGGGCCTGACGTGCGGCAGCATGCTTGACGCCTTCGGAGGAAGCCCCGGCATCCGGTATGCGTGGCTCGCGGAATCGCGCGGGTGGAGCGGCTACGGCAAGTTCGAACGGTGGAACATCAAGCAGCTGGCCGGCGCGACGGTCGCCGGCATTCCGGTCGACACGAATATCGCGAACGGCGACGGCGGCGGCTTCAAAGTGGAAGGAGCGTGAGCGGCCCATGGCGGAGCTGCGGCTCTCCCCGCTGCCGCGGAAGGTCGGCCTGACCGGATTCGCCGGGCTTCTCGGCATTATCGCGCTGATGCTCGTGCTTCCCAGCCTCCTCGTTCACGCGAATATGACGAAGCCCGAGACCCGGAAGCTGGTCATCGAGCTGGACCGGGAGCTGTTCGGCAAAGCGCTGACGGAGCAGGAGGCGGCCGACGAACGCGCGATGAAGGCGGAAGCGAACCGGATCTTGGCCGCCGCAAGCGGGCAAGGCGACTCTGCGCCGACATTGACAGATGCCCAGCAGACGCTGGCCGAGGCCTTGAACGAACGAATGGATGCCGGTCAAGGCGCGCTGTGGGTCGCGACGCTGCTGCTGATGGCCTGCTTCTTCCTGATCGTCAGCCTTCGCATTACCGGCAAGCCCTTCGGGCTGCTCGTCAACGAACGCAATCTGATGGATCTCTCGCGGTTTCAGACGGTGCTTTGGACGATTGTGCTGCTTTCCGCCTATTACACGGCCGCTTCGCTGCGCATCTACGGCCTGCCAGATAGCGAGGAGGCGCTGAACGTCGCGCTGGATTGGCATCTCTGGGCGCTGATGGGCATCAGCTTCACGTCGCTCGTCGCCACGCCGCTCATCCACATGAACAAGCAAGCCAAGACGATCGCGGACGACGAAGCGGCGAAGCTGCAGCCCGCCGCGGTCGCAGGCAGCGACGGCATCTTGAACGTCCGGCCGAACTTCGAGGGCGCCTCTTGGACGGATCTGTTCAAGGGCGACGAGCTGAAGGACGCCGCGTACGTCGATATCGCCAAGCTGCAAATGTTCTTCTTCACGCTCGTCGCCGCGCTTAGTTACGGCGCGCTGCTGCTGCACATGTTCGGCAGCCGGGCTCCAGGCGCGATCACGGAATTCCCGGCCGTCAGCGAAGGGCTGCTGGCGCTGCTCGGGATCAGTCATGCCGGGTATCTGACCAGCAAGTCGATCGACCGGACGAAGAGCGTATAAGCATCGCCAATCCGATTTCAATAAAGGAGAGATGAACGGTGAAAGACAGCACGAACGTGTTGACGGACTTCGATTTATGCCTCGCGCTGGCCCAGAAGGCGATAAACTCCCAAATGACTTATGCATGGAAGGCGTGGAAGCGCCGGAAGCAATTCAGCGACACCTTGAGCCTGTATCCGAAGAAAGACGACGGCACGCCGTCCAAATTCGGCCTGACCGCCGTCGTGGCCCCGCTCGACGTGAGCTTGAACGTGGAGAACGGCAAGCTCGGCCAAGTGAAGGTCACGTTGACACTCGTGTCCGGCAATGTCCATTATTTCGACGAGGACCAAGAAGAGGCGGCCGATCAAGCGATCTCGAATTGGCGCGTATCCTTCATTACCGATCTGGATAAGAAGCCCGTCGACCTCGCGGCGCTTGCCGCCATCGACCCCGGCGCGCATGACGTCGCCGCGCGGCTGATCGCCGGCAGCGGCCTGCCCGACAGCGTATTCGCGATCGAGTATTTGTTCATGAAGCTGACCGAGGTCGACCTGCTGCTCTCGGACAACAAGAACGTGCATATTCCCGACGGCGTGAACGCGTCCGCGCGGACCAAAGCGCTCGGCAGCCTGAACCATTTGCTTCAAGGCGACATGGGCGAGTTCATGCTCGGGACCGTCGTTCGCCGGAATACGCTGCATGCGGCGCCGACCTTCGCCATGACGGACTTCATCTTCGACGTGCATGCCAACTGGACGGATGCCGATGCCGCGACCCTGAGCTACCTCGGCGTGTTCGCGGGCCGGAGCCTTCCAAACGATAGCAACGCGGCCCGAATCAAGCTGTCCGGCGATTGGGTCAGCCCCGCCATGATCGACGGGAGCGAAGCGCTCGTATCCGGCGTGATGGCGATTCGCAAGGAGGTCTTCCTGGATCAATACCTGATGCCGCAATTCACGCAGGTACTTGGCGTGAACCCCATCGCCGACGGCTTGAAACGGCGGTTCGCGGTAACGAACACCTCGAGCCATACGTCCCGCGACCTCGTGGACCGGAAAGTCGTGGATACGAGAGGGTATTGGCTGGAAATCGCCATCGTCCCCGGACGCAACGCCTTGTCCATTACGGGCAGCATCGACGGCTCGTTCACCTACACCGAGCATACGCTCGGCCCCGCCGGCATGGAGACGGCGCGTCTGGAAGGCTCGGGCAGCAAGGCGCTGAGCGGCTCCGTCGCGCTCTCGACGCCGGGAGGCACGTCGGCGTTCAGCGTGGATGCCGCGCTGAACTACGCCTTTGGCGACTTGCAGTCGCATGAAGCAGCCGGCGGTTTCGGCAAGGTCGAGAACGCGATGTCCTGGATTCCGAAGCTGCTCGGCATCAACAAAGGTACCCTGCTCGAGATGCTGGGCGAGATCGTCGCCGATAACGTCAACGCCTTGAACGCCGCGCTGCAGAACGCGCTCGGCCACATTGCCGTCGACATGTCCCATCACCATTTCATTCCGCCGGGCGGAGGCGCGTTCGCGTTCCAGAACCTCCGGTTCTCCGATCAGACCGGAGACATGATGTTCGACGTGATCTATAAAGCGCCATAACCGGCAAGACGACGCCGGCGACGATTCATTCCGATTGAAGAAAGGGGATTCCCAAGATGAATAATCCGCGAGTAGTACGCTTCGCCGCAACCGATCAAACCGGCCAACCGCAAGCCTTTACCGTATCGAACGAGATTATCGACCATATCGAAGCGGCCCGGACCTTCGGCCGCGAAGACTTGGCCGACCCGTCCGCGCACGGCCGCTATCAGAGACGCGTGATCGCGCTTCCCGACCATCGGTCGGGAGCCCTTGCCCCGATGATGCTGACGATCGGCAGCCAAAACGGCTTGTATCTCGTGCGCAACGACAAAGCCGCGGACAGCGGCTGGCGTCTGACCGACCTTGCCGCGCCGATGGCCTCCGCGATCGGAGGAACGCCGCAGGTTCGCGCCGTGGGCGCAGGCTGGACCGACGACGACCGGATCACGGTCGCGATCGCGGTCGATGCCGGCTCGGATCAAACCCGGAGCCGCGTGTTCGTCGCGTATAATCTGTCCAGCGCGGCCGGAGATTGGAGCCAGGTCGCCTGGACGGATTGCGGCACCAGGGGGGATGCGCGCATCGAAGGCATTCGCGTGCTGGACGAAGGCGACGGGACGTGGACGGTCGCGCTTGCGGGCAGCGCGGGACCGAACGAGGCGATCTATCTGATGCGCGGCGACGGCGACAGGACGCCTTCCTTCGCCGGCGCGCTCGTCTTCAATCCCGCCGTCACGCTGGAGGAGGTGCTGGATTTCGAAATCGGCGTTCATCCGACATACGGCGGCGGGCTGCACGTGCTCGGCATCGGCAGCGGCAGCCGGGTTCTGGCCTTCCGGCCGTTCCCCGACTACGACAACGCCGGCAAACCCGTCACGATTCCTCCGATCGTCGGGCTGCCTTGCCCGGCCGGCGCCAACGTGCTGGAGACGGGCTTGACGACGGAGGACGGGGCGAACCTCTATATCGGCGGGCAAGGTCTGCACCTGATTACCGGCGCCGAGCTCGACAATGCGGAAGCCGCGCGGACAATCCAGCTCGCCGAGGCGGCAGCGGCCGCGAACGTGCGGGACCTCGTCGCTGGCGAAGCCGCGGACGGCAGCGTATCCGTATGGGCGCTGCTGCAGAACGGGGACTTGAACGTCGTCCGCCGCGCGGGAGCGGCCGATGAATGGGGACCGTCGCTGCGGCTCCGAAGCGGCGTGCAGGAGATGGCGCCGATCCCGGGCGACCGTCATTCGTCGGCATCGCTACTGGTCGTGTATGCCGATGCGCATGCGGGGCATGTTTGGCTGGACGGCGCCGCGAACGCCTGGCAGGAAGGGCCGGTGAACGCCGCCGACCCGGATCAAGTCATGAAGGTGGCGTGTTACGGAACGACGCTTCGGCTGCTGGACGACGCCGGCCTACCGAGACGGGGCGTCAACGTCTCCGTGACGGCCTCCGTCCTTTCGAGCGTCTCCCTCAACGGGAACGCGGTCCTGATCGGTCCCGATCAGGCCGTAGCCGCGGTGACCGACATGAACGGCGGGGTCAACGTGTATAACCGCGTCCGATCGCTGACGCCGGCCGTATACCGCTTCACGATCGACGGCATCGACGGACACGTCGACGTCAATCCGGCATCCGGCGTGTTCGACCGGTTCCGCTCGATGACCGCCGACGAGCTTCGCGGCGCGGTCGTCAGCACGCCGAACGGAGACGTGCCGCTGCTGCCGGACAGCTTCCGCACCGGCGCCGACCGGGCGCAAGTGGACGCGGTCGCCGCCTCGCTTAACCAAGCGGCGAAGCTCGCCATGTCCGCGGACGGCTCCGCGCCGGACGTGCGCGCCGTCCCGGCGAACGCGCCGTTCAGCTCCGCGTTGCGGCCCGACGCGCTTCCCGATTCGTACCGATGGGGCATTCAAGCGGACGGCAACGGGGTGCGGCTCGTGCATGACGACGTCATCTCGAAGCTGGTCGATGCGGCAGAGAGCGCGGAGCGGTTCTTCGTGAATCTCGGCCATTCGATCGCCGATTTCTTCGAGGGGATCGGCGAGAAGGCGAAAGAAGCCGTTACCTTCGTGCTGCACAAGGCGGAAGGGGCGTTCCGGTTCATCTGCGCCATCGGGGATAAAATCAAGAAATTCGTGCTCGCGACGCTCGAGGAAGCCGGCGCCTTCTTCAAGTGGCTGTGGACGCAGGTCAAGACGGGCATCGAGAAGCTCTGGGACTACCTCAAGTTCCTGTTCCAATGGGAGGATATCGTGCTCGTCCGCAATGCGATGGTCGAGGCGACGGACGCCGCGTTGACGTCGGTCAGACAGTCGGTCGGCAGCTTGAAGACGCACGTCTCGGACGGCTTCGGCAGGGCGATCGCCCAGATCGAGCAATGGCGCACGAACGGCGGCGCACCCGTGCCGGCTGAGCCGCGCCGTCCCGGACCGGGCCAGAGCGTCGTCGACGAGCTGCGCCGAGCGGCGTCGCCGATCCAGAAGGTGATGGACGACGTGCAAGGCAACAGCATCGTCGGTTGGGTCACGCAGCGCATCGGGCGGCTGATGGACGATATCGTCCACGTGGAAGGTCCTTCCGTCATGAAGGAAGCGATCGACGCGGCGGACCGTTTCGCGGAGGGACTTCTCGGGGACGAGATCAATGATCTGATGGCAACCTGGAATAAATTGCAAGCCGACCTCGGAAGCGTCTTCGGCGGCAAGGTTCCTTCGCCGGGCGAAGTGAACTTCCAGACGATCAAGGATGCCATCGTCACGGTCGGAGCCGATCTGCTTGAAGGGCTCTTGACGGGTCTGCGCGACTTCGTCCTGCGCACGATCGATCTGATGCAAGACCTGATCGGCGTCGCGCGCGACGCGCTATTCGCCAAGATCCGCTTCCCGTTCATCGAGAAGCTGGCGGAGCTGGTCGCGCCCGGCACCCATCTCGATACGTCGTTCCGGATGATCGACGGCGTGATGCTGCTCTGCGCCATTCCGGCCACGATCGCCTACAAGCTCATTGCCGGCGAAGCGCCGTTCAAGAAAGGCAGCGTGATCGCGTTCCCGTTCGGAGACGTGACCGTGCAGTCCGACGTCGACGAGCTGCGCAAGTTTTCGTGGGTGGGCGGTCTGACGGCCTCGTTCGTGAAGCTGATCATCGCGGGCTATCAGGCGTACGTACAGGGGAGCATCGCGGCGTCGAGCGGCAAGTCCGAACCGACGGAAGCTTGGAAGCTGTGGCTCGGCGCGGGATTCGGAGCGGTCGGCGTCGCGGCGGAGAAGTTCGGCATGCACGTGGACAAAGGCGAGGATGTCTCGGCGATGGAATGGACGATGCTCGCCCTATCGGGTCTCATGGCTTCGAAGACGGTAGCCCTCCTCCTGGCGGAAAACAAGCCGGGCGCCGATTCCAAGACGCTGCGCAAAGTCAACTCCGGCATCGAGCTTGCGGGGAACGTGATCCATTTCATATTCCGGACGGCCGTCTTCGGCAAAGTCATCGACGATACCAACACATCCGGGTCGGGCAACGCGAGCAACGAGAATCTATCGGAATCGCTCGCTTGGATGCAGAGTTTGTTCGATCACGCCGGTAACGCGCTGCTCGCGGCAGCGAACCTGGATGACGACGAAGAGACGAAGGCCCTGCTGCTCGGCGGCGGAGGCGCGGGCAAAGGGCTCTCCTTCGTGCTGAATATGGTCCGCGTGCCGGTCGCGATGAATACGGGACTGATGATGACCAACTAGCCGAGCGCGAGCGCGCCCGGTCGTACGACCGGCCACGCCAAGCCGTTCTCGTCGACGAGTTCCCGGCAGCCGGCGCGCAGCCTCTCCAGCAGCCGCTCCCCGGCCTCCTGCGGATAGGCTTGCCGCAGCGCGGCGAAGCAGCCCGCGACGACGGCGGCCGCGCCGCTCGTCATGCCGGGTTCGCCCGGCAGGGCGAAGAATGCGGTACTGCAGCCGGTGTTCAGGCTGGCATGAAGGCGTTGGCTCGCTCTGGCGAGACCGGCGCCTTCTTCCGTTTCCGCCAGCGCGCCGACGCTTACGGTTTCCCGAATAATGGCCGGCCATGCCATGCCGTGCGGGCTGCGGCCGCGGTGCTCGGGATACCAGTTGCCGGCGGCCGTCACGGTCAGGATGCCCGACGCCCGCAAAGCCGCGATATAACGCTGCAGATTCGTGCCCCGCAGCGTTTCGTCGGTTACGCGATGACTGGAATCCGCGAACGCGGCGCAGACCGCGCCGATTCCGAATTGCTCGGCGTTTGCCAGTAGCCATGCGAAGGCATTCTCGATTCTCGATCTGTCGCGGAGCGCGCCGCGGCGATCCATGAGTTTCACCGGCAGAATACGGGCGGCCGGCGCGATGCCGGCGATCGTCGCGGCTATGGCGGTGCCGTGACCGCCGTGGTCGGCGGTATCCGCTTCGCCGCCTTCGCCGCTTAGATTAAGGCCGGGCAGCACTACGGTACCGGGCGGAAGCTGATCGGCATTTACACCGGAATCCAGCACGGCGATCGTCATAGACGAGGGAGTCGGTTCGATCACGGGAAAACCTTCTTTCCTTCATGTCAGGGAGAGCAGGCGAGATGAGGAGGCGCAGCCGGGAGCCTGCCGGTCAAAGCCGAACGGATCGCGCCAAGCCGGCCGCCGCCCTGCTTCAAGAATAGAGTACCATGAACAGCCGCTTATACGACGGATTTTGCAAGGCAAACCGATCGCTAGGGGCGGCGGTCTTCGTACCGATCAAGCAGGATACTTCCATTAGCCGTCGAATCTTATCGAAAGTAGAAAAGACGTTCTTGGAGGCGAGGATGAACGCAAATGAAGATTGACCTTGACACGCTGATCGTGGTGCTGACCCGACGGTTCAAGGCGGATGTCGTCTCCGCCGACTGTCAGTCCATGCCGCTGAAGGGCGGAGCCGTGGGACAAGTGTGCCTGGTAACGGGGATCGCCCAAACCGCGGACGGCGATGCATTGCCGTACCGCATCGTGCTGAAAATCCAGAAGAAATGGGAGCGGTACGGCGATCCCGGTTCTTGGCGCCGGGAATACGATCTGTATGCGTCCGGCTTGGGAGCGACGTTCTCGGATGCCTTCCGCTGGCCGGCCTGTTATCTCGCCGAGATCCATGCCGAAGAAGACGAAATTCGGCTGTGGCTGGAATATATCGAAGGCATGAGCGGGTTAGCCTTGACCGGCGACATGTACGAACAGGCTGCGCTGGAGTTAGGACGCTATCAAGGCAAGCTGTACGCGGAGCAGCCCGCCGTCCTGCGGAGCCTGACCAACCTGAGCGATTCGGATTTCATGAAGCATACGTACCTGCATGACCGGTCATGGCCGGTCGTCCACGATTATTTGCGCTCGGAGGACTGTGCCTTCCCGCAGCACCTGAGGCGGATGCTCATCGACATCGACGAGCAAGCGGACGAAATCCTCGCCCGCATCGAAAAATTGCCCCTCGTGCTGTGCCACCGGGACTTCTGGGTAACCAACCTCATCTTTGCCGACGGGAAGCTCGCGCTGATCGACCGGGATACCTGCGGATGGGGCCGCCTAGGCGAGGATATCGCAAGCCTGATTGCGGATGATGCGGACATCGATCGCATGGTCGACTACTACCGGCGCTGCGTCCCCGCGTATTACAAAGGCTTTTCGGAGTATGCGAACGTATCTTCCATCGCCGATCCTTGCGTCTACGAGCTGATCCTGCTCAAATTCGGGTATCGGCTTGCGGCAGGGTACCTTCACGCGGAAGACGATGAACAGAGGACGAAGGTTGTCCGTACGCTCCGGCAAATCCATGACATGAAGACGGCCCTGCACGGGGCCGACTGATCCGATCGCGGCCGTGAACGCGATAAGTCGAACGGAGGGGAAGGGGATCACATGAGCTTCTCGAAACTGAAGGACTACCTGAACCGGTTTTACGCGGAGAAAAACGTTCCCGGCTTGGGAATCGCGGTGTATTACAAGCAAGAGCCCGTCTTCGAGCATTATGCGGGATTCTCCGATGTGGAGAACCGCATCGAATTCGGACCGGACACGATATTCCGGCTGTATTCCGCCACCAAGGTCATCACGTGCACGGCGCTCCTGCAGTTATTCGAAGCCGGGGCGTTCAAGCTCGGCGATCCGCTGCATGCCTACATGCCCGAATACAAGGACATGGCCGTGAGGCATAGGCGGGAAGACGGGGCGGAGGAATTGCGTTCCGCGCAGAACCCGATCGCGATCGAGCATCTATTCAGCATGTCCGCGGGGATTGACCGGCGGGATACGGCGGAGACCGGCCGCGTGATCAAGGCATCGGGCGGCGAAGGCCGAACGCTGGACGTCATCCGGGCGCTTGCCAAGGAGCCGTTGCTCTTCGAGCCGGGCACCCGGTTCAAATACGGCGCCTGCCATGACGTGCTGGGCGCGTTAGTCGAAGTGCTTTCGGGCAAGACGTTCGGGACGTATTTAAAGGAGAACCTCTTTGACAGAATCGGCATGCGCGATACGTCGTTCGTTCTGAAGGACGAGAAGCGGTTCTGCAAGCTGTACAACGACTTCAACGGGAAGACGCATGCCGCCGCGAGCATCGGAGAGACCTTCAACCTGCAGCCGGGCCGGGCTTACGAGAGCGGCGGGGGCGGATTGTACTCGACCGTACGGGATTACATCCTGTTCGCGGAGGCGCTGTGCAATTACGGGTTGGCGCCGAACGGCGAACGCATCCTGCGGAAGGAGACGGTCAACGAAATGAGGACGCGCCGCTTAAGTCCGCAGGCGCAGCGGGATTTCGCCGAATTCGGCGGAGCGAGCAAGAGCGGGTACAGTTACGGGCTCGGGGTACGGACGCTCGTGGACCGCGAGGAGAACAACGCGTTAAGCCAAAACGGCGAGTTCGGATGGGACGGCGCCCGCGGCTGTTACGCGGCCATTGATCCGGAGGCGGAAGTGGCGCTGTTCTATGCGCAGCAGGAAGGCGGCTCGCCTTGGTATCGCTGGCACGGCACGATTCGCAATTACGCCTATGCGAGCGTCTGGGAAGACTAACGTCTTGCTTGACTTGGCATTCCGCCCGAAGCGGAGTCGAGCGTGGCAGGAGACGATTTATCGCATTTCTCGTCGCGGCGGAATATCTCACCCTTCATTCGAACCGTGCGGAGAGGCTGCTCAAGGGAATGGCCGTTCCCGTCATCCAGGAGGGAAAACCGATCGTGGAAATCTTGCGAAAACTGGGGATGTCGATGGACGATCTTGAGAAAAGGCTCCGAATGGCGGGGATATCTCAAATGGAAGATATTCGGACCGGGACCCTGGAGACGAACGGGGAGCTGGGCTACGAGCTTTATCCTCGCGCCAAACCGCTCTGCATGGAGCTGTCCGCTGCGAACGGCAATGACTAGCGCTTGCCGGACAGGGAGAAGATTCGGCCCGACTAGCGGAATGAAAATAAAGGAGTCAGGCGGATCCCGCCCGGCTCCTTTTTCTATATGAACAAAACGGTATAAGCCCTCTAGCGTTGCTAACCATGCCAGGATACAGCCCGCCAACCCTTTTTAAGCGAGTACAAAAATCATTTAAACGAGTACATTTTCTAATTTTCCCCGGAAGCTATAATGAAACCATGAAAGCTCCTTAATACGGCCGGAGGGATGAGAGAAATGAAAGCGGTTTTAGACGAGTCTCGAGCGAACGGTTCCCCGGGTGATGCTTCCCCAGGGAATCCTTCCATAGCGAAGAAAAACAGATTTCTGCATAACGTCAAACGGGACGCCTGGTTATACCTGCTCTTGCTGCTGCCCTTTGCGTATATCCTGATCTTCAAGTATGCTCCCATCTACGGCGTGATCATGGCCTTCCAAGATTACAACATTTTTGCGGGGATTTCGGGGAGCGAGTGGGTCGGACTGGATGTGTTCCGTTTTATTTTCGGGCAGGACAGCTTCTATCGCGCTTTGAAGAATACGCTGGCCCTGAACGTGTACGACTTGATCGCGGGCTTCCCGGCGCCGATTATACTCGCGATACTGCTCAATGAAGTGAGGATGGCCAAATTCAAAAAAATCACGCAGACCGTCTTATACCTGCCTCACTTTTTATCCTGGGTGATTATCGGCGGGATGGTCTACCTGATGTTCTCGAACGGCGGAATGGTCAACGCGTTTCTGGCAAGCCTCGGCGCCGGGAAGATCGAGTTTCTGTCTCAGAAAATACCGTGGTTGGTCACCTATATCTCCGTTGGCGTATGGCAGCATATCGGCTGGGGCACGATCATCTATTTGGCGGCCATGACCGGCATCAATAAGGAATTGTACGAGGCCTCCGATATCGACGGGTGCACCCGGCTTCGCAAAATATGGCATATCACGCTGCCGGGCATAAAGTCGACGATCAATATTTTGCTAATCCTCCAAATCGGCCGGATGGTGTCCATCGGCTTCGACCGTCCCTTCGTGATGGGGAATTCGCTGGTCAGCGATTATTCCGATGTCATCAGCACGTTCGTATACCGCGTGGGCATCAGCTCGGGCGATTTCTCGCAGGCAACGGCGGTCGGCTTGTTCCAGTCGGTGGTTGGCTTGATCCTGTTGCTTGCCGCCAACTATATCGCGAAGAAATTGGGTGAGGATGGGATATGGTGAGTCTGGCAAGCCGCATGGGCAATAAGAAAAAAACCAGTATAGCGGATATCGCGATCATCGTCTTTATTGTGGCCTTGTCCTTCACGTGCATTGTTCCGTTCTTGTATATGATTGCGCTTTCGTTGAGCTCCAACGAAGCGATTATTTCGCAGAAGGTAGGGCTTTGGCCGGTGGGCTTCACCGTCGACACGTACAAAACCATCCTAAGCGATGCGGAGATGCTCTATACGCTTGGATATAGCATTGTGCTTACGATGATCTACACCGCGGCGTGCATGTTCCTGACCATTTGCGCGGCGTACCCGCTAACGAAGAAACGGCTGATGGGCAGAAATGTTATCTTGTCGGCGCTTGTCTTCACCATGTATTTCAGCGGCGGGTTGATTCCATCCTATCTGCTCGTTAAAAACCTCGGGATGATGAATACGATGTGGAGTTTGGTTTTACCGGGCGCCATGAGCGTGTTCAACGTCATTATCCTGAAGACCTTCTTCACCAATCTACCGGAGAGTCTGGAAGAATCGGCAGCCATCGACGGGTGCTCGGACTTCGGCATTCTCATCAAGATCGTGCTCCCGCTGTCGCTGCCTTCGATCGCCACGTTAAGCCTCTTCTATGCGGTGGACAGATGGAACGGATTCCAGGATGCGCTGTTCTACATTACGGATAAAAATCTGTATCCCTTGCAGATGAAGCTGTACCAGATCATTTCGGCCAATCAGCAGCTGGATAGCCAACAGGGGGGAGAAGGAAGCGTAGGCGCCTACATTGTGCCCGAGTCGCTGAAAGCGGCCAGCGTCATGTTCACGACCATCCCGATACTGCTCGTTTATCCCAAGCTCCAGAAGTATTTCGTAGACGGCGTGATGACCGGAGCGATCAAGGGCTGACGGAGAACCGGACCAAGATGAAAGGGGTGATCGCAGGGCTGTTGGATGAAAGAAAGATCCAAGAGATTTAGAGCATGGATGATAGGAATGCATCCGATACGAAAGGGTGGTTGAAAGTGAACGCGAGCATGAAGAAGAAAGCAGCGCTGCTGGTTAGTACGGTTCTGCTGGCCGGCGTTGCGGCCGGTTGCGGAAACGGAGGCAACGAATCGCCGGCGGCATCGAACGATGCACCGGCCGCGTCTTCCGGTTCTCCGGAAACGTTGACCGTGGAAGTGTTTGATCGAGGCATTCAGGGACAGCCGGATCTAAACAACAATACATGGACCAAGTATGTCAACGAGAAATTCGGCAAACCCAACAACGCCGTCGTAAAGTTCGTTACCGTCCCCCGCTCCGAGGAAGTCGACAAGCTGAATGTCTTGATGGCTGCCAACGAAGCGCCCGATATTTCCTTCACGTACGACGGTACCACCGTCACCCGCTTCGCCAAAAACAAAGGCCTGTATACCTTGGACGACCTGCTCGAGAAGCACGGCCAGCAATTGAAAGCTTATCTGGGGGACACCGTGCTGGCTTACGGCAAATACGAGGGCAAACAAGTGTCCATTCCGGCCAAGCGGACGCTGCTTGCGTGGAACGGCATGTTCATCCGCAAGGATTGGCTGGACAAGCTGGGACTGCCCGTTCCGACGAACCGGGACGAATTGTATGACACACTTGTTGCCTTCCGCGACAAGAATCCCGGCAAGGTCAACGGCGTGATTCCGTGGGCCACGGCGGCTGCCGGCATGAACTACGCGTTCGGAAATCTCTTTCAATCCTTCTGGGGTCCGATGTCGGAGGAGGAATTCGTTACCACGACCAATTGGCTGAAGCCCGGCAACAAGGATGCGTTCAAATGGCTGAACAAGCTGTACGCCGAAAAGCTGATCAGCCCCGACTTTGCGCTGGACAAGACGGCCAAGCAAGCGGACGCCGACGTCACGAACGGCAAGGTAGGCTTTTACGCCGCGAACTGGGATTATCCGATGGTTCAAAAAATTCGCGAACCGTTGAAGCAAAACGCGCCGGAGGCCAGCTTTGTTCCGATCGATGCCTTTAAGAACGGAGAGGGCAAATACCTGAAAGAAATGTACAATGAAAACGGTCTGTTCTCCTTCATTCCCAAAAGCAGCAAACATGCGGAGCTGGCCATGAAATATCTGAACTGGATGGCTGACCCGGATGTGTTATTCTTCCTGCAGTTCGGCCAAGAAGGCGTCAACCACACGATGGTGAACGGAATCCCGCAAGGGATCGCGCAAACCGGCGAAAATATGCAGATGAGCAATCTGAATCTGGACTATACGCTGATCGTCAACGGCGCAGAGCTGGGCGATACCGAGAAGAACGTCAAAACGTACGCGGCGGCGTTGGCAGCCGGAGATCAGAGCTATGAGAAACTGGCCGTCGATTCCTACAAGATCAATACGACGGACGGCTATACCGGCTTCTACTACGGGGTTCCGAACGAAGCGAATATCAAGTACGGCAAGACGCTGGGCGATATGAACAAACAAATGACGGATCGGCTGATCGTGGCCAAGCCGGCCGAGTTCGACGCCCTGTACGATAAGCTGGTGAAAGAATACATGGACGCGGGCGGCAAGGCCGTTCAAGACGAGAACGTGAAGCACTACAGAGAAATCAAAGCGGGCAGCAAATAAGCCTCTATCCGTCAATCATCCTCGCTATCGGCACATCATCTTCTCTATACGGATAAACCATCGAAGAAGCTTCCGCGTGGTTTATCCGTATTTCGATTGCCATTCCCTAAGGGCTTTGCTATTATTTCCAAGAAATCCACAAGTTCAGGAGGAACCCCATGCACAAGGTCATGATTGTCGATGATGAGTCGTGGGCGATTAAAGGAATCCGCAACGCCTTTGACTGGGAAAAGCACGGTTTTGAAATCATAGGACAATTTACAAGCGCTTACAACGCATGGGAGGCCATACAAGCGAACAAACCGGATTTGGTCGTTACGGATATCCGCATGCCGGACATTTCCGGATTGGATCTGATGAAGCGGGCAAAAGCGCATGAGCTTGACACCGAGTTCGTCGTCGTAAGCGGATACGCGGAATTTGAATACGCCCAGGAAGCGCTGCGCTGCGGCGCGCTCAATTATTTCCTGAAGCCGCTCGATGTAGATATGGCCGATCCGTTCCTTGCGGTACTGGCCATGCATTTCTCGCAGAGAAGCGCAGCGCGCAATCCCCTCATTCTGGAGTCGCTGACCTCGTCGGATCCGGATGAGATCAAGCGTTACCTGCCGCTTCCCGATTCCGCGGAATCGTGCTATTACCAGGTGCTTGCCATCGATTTCGAAAGAGCAGACAGGGAGTTCGGACAGCTGCTGGCTTTGGAAGGAAAGCCCGTCTATGCGATGGAGGTCGAGGCCGGAACCCGAAAAAGGTTGATCGTTCTGATGGCGGAGGATAAAGCTTGCTTGGAAGGACTCCGGGATGAATTAACCGTGAGTCGACCCGGCATTCGTACGATGGGCATTAGCAGCATTTCCGGCCAGCTCGCCCAGATGAGCAAGCTGATTAAAGAAGCGGACCTGTCGGCCTCCCAGGTTTTTTTAAGCGAAGACCCGGGCGCCGTTCATTACGAGCCGAAGGTTCATTTGGTCAAACCGTGCATCGATGAGATCCATCGCATCGTTCAAGGAAACCAATATGACGATTATTTGGATGCGTACATAAACGGGCTGCCGGCTTACTTCGAGGTTCATCGCCTCGGCATGAGCGAAGTGGTCTGCTTGTGGAATCAGGCCGTAGGGATCCTGATCAACGCCTACGCCGGGGAATGGAAGGACATGGAGCTTGAATTCCTGAATTATGCCGAGATCAAGGAACGGTTCGAACACTTCGCGTCGCTGTGCGGCTTTTTGCATGACGTCTTCGCTTCCATCAAGCAAGGGAATAGCCGTTCTTTGCCGGAAGGGGACATCTTGTCCTGCTTTAACCGGATGGTCGCCTATATTGACGGTCACTATGAACAGCGATTGTATTTGAAGGAATTGTCGGCCCAATTCTACATTAATCAAGTGTATTGCTGTCAATTATTCAAAAAAAAGCTGGGCAAGACCTTCTCCGAATACGTGTCGGAGCTCAGGATCAAGAAAGCCCGCGATCTCCTGAGACAGACGAACTTGTCGATCGAGGAAATCGCCGTGAAGACCGGGTATGCGGAGTATTACTATTTCAATAAAGTGTTCAAGAAGCATTGCGGGGTCACGCCTACCAAATTCAGAAAAAGTTAACGCGAACGGAGCGGCAGGCCGCCATGAAGACCAGTAAACTGAAATTGAAACATCAAATCTGGCTGATCTTTTTTATCGCCATCGCGCTGTTCGCCGTCATGGTCGTGTATTTCTTTTATAGCTTCTCTCATCTAACGCAAGCTAGAGCCGCCAAATTCGGCAATCAAATGATCGAGCAAACCCGAAGCAAGATCGATTCCGTGTTCAACGACATTCGCGTCAGCGCCGGCATCGCGGTCAACAGCAAACTGATCCAGGAATATGCCGTCGAGGACGACGATTACAAGAGAGCGTTCGATAGCGGCAATTATGCGCTGGATCTCATGGACTATATGAGATCCTTTAATTCGTACGTGAACGGAATCGTGATCGACGACATTCGGGGAAAGCAGCTGTACAGCTTGGATTCCTCGGGCGGCGATATTTTCTTTCTCCACCGGTATGCGAGCTTTATCCGGACGTATAAGGACGATCCTTCTCTTCGGGATCAAGGGATGTTCACGACCCTGTTAAAAGACGATCGAACGAAAACGGAACAGTTTTTCTATATCGCGCAGATCGTGGAATCGATCGGAGGGATTCATTTCTCGCAACTAACGGGCTACTGCACCGTGATGATCGACATGGACAAGCTGCAGAGCCTCGTGGAAAATACGGAATTGACGCCCAACTCCACCTTGTACATTCTGAATAGCCAGGATGAGGTCATTGCGTCCACGACTGCCAAGGCCCGGGGCACATGGTTCAAGGATGCGCTGTCCAGGGACAAGGACGTCCTGCTTAACGGCGTGAAGACAACCATCGGCGGGGAAGAGATCCTCGTCCAGGTCAAAGGCTTGGAGCAGGCGGACGGGTGGCGGATCGTGAGCATGATTCCGGTTCATGAACTGACGGCGGACATGAACCCCATGCGGAAGGTCAGCATTATCGTGGGGATCGGGATTATTTTCATCCTGATGATGATGGGCATTTTCTTTATGAACAATCTGATGGGCCCGGTGATGGGGCTTGTCATGGATATGAAGCGGGTAGGGAGAAGGGACAGGGGGTTCCGCATTAAAGTCCGGTCAACCAACGAGGTAGGCTCGCTGGCCCGCGACATCAATCGGATGATGGACGAAATGGACGGTATGACAAGGGAGATGTTCACTACCCAAGCTCGCTTGCACAAGTCCGAGCTGAGCCAGAAGCAGGCGGAGTTTTCCGCCCTGCAGAGCCAGATCAACCCGCATTTCCTCTATAATACGCTGAATTGCATCAGCGGCATCGGATTGGAATACGGCAGCAGGGAGATCGCGCAAATCACGTCCTGCATGTCCAAAATTTTCCGTTACAGCATCAAACAAGACGAGCTTGTACAGCTTCGGGAAGAAGTGGAGTGCATACAGGCCTATATCAAGATTATCGCCATTCGGTACGAGAATAAATTCGCGATGAGCATGGAGGTCGAGGAAGGGCTGCTCGAGCTGAAAACCCCCAAGATGATCCTGCAGCCCCTTGTCGAGAATGCCGTCTATCACGGGCTCGAGCGAATGGACCAAGGGGGAAGGCTTCAAGTGACCGGGTGCCTGGAAGCGAATGGCGATGTATGCGTCCGAATTATGGATACCGGGAAGGGGATGGAGCCCGGGGAGCTGGCCGCCCTCCAGACGAAGCTGGACATGGAAGTTTCGGAACGCGAGCCGCACGGCCATTCGGCGAAAAGCATCGGACTGACCAATATCCACGACAGGCTGCGGCTTCTGTTCGGCGCGCGTTACGGAATCGCCATCGACAGCCGGACGGGTTACGGAACGACCGTAACCGTCAAAATTCCGTCGCTGCGCTAAGCATCGAAACGGAAATAAACGCGATGCGACAGGGGGAGGGGCTGTGCGTTCCGGTTCGTCACGCTGCTGATGTTTGCATGGAGCGTCGCGGCGACGTTTGTGTATTTGTTGGGAGTAACCGTCACGGAAGAGCAATTCGGTCACGTGGAATCGTGGTCCTCAACGCCGCCAACGTGAAACACGGCGCGCGCGAGCTTCATTGCCCTCAAAGAAGCCGCGATCCGAGTCCCTGACGGAGGGCGGATCGTGGCAATCTCGGCCGGACTGACACGCATGCCCCGTCCCGGAACGGGCGTCTACGCAGCGAGCAAGGCGGCTGCCGACCGATTGGTTCGCGTGCATGCGCATGAAATCGGCGCTCGGGGCATCACCGTCAACAGCGTGCTTCCCGACACGACTTCACGCCGACTTTAATTCAGGCCGGACAGGCGGTTATCGACGGAGAGATTGCCAAAACACCGCTAGCCCGCGCAGGAACGCCGGAAGACATTGCCGACATTGTCGGGTTCCTGGCATCGGATCAAGCGCGATGGATCACCGGTCAGACAATCGGCGCCGGCGGAGGGATGTTCTGAACCCATTCGCGAAGCATCATGCCGAGGTTCGCGTTCGCAAGCGCGCCAGCCTCAACAACCCCTTCGTAAATACGAAGGGGTTGTTTGCGTTTCGCGAGAGACGGGGAAGGAAACGGTGTTGACATCATTTGCTTGTCGTGACTTTGGCTACACCCGATGCGCTTTCCGGTAAAAGGAAGGGGTCATGCCGCGCTTTTGGCGAAACACGCGGCTTAAATAAAAGCCGTTTTCGTACCCGCACCGGGAAGCGATTTTATCCATGCTGAGGGTGGTTTCCTCCAGCAGCCGGCAAGCCCGGGCAAGCCTAAGCTCCGTGACGAATTCGGACGGCGTCATGCCATAGGCCGCGCGGAACCGCCGGGTGAGCTGAACCGGCGTCAGCTTCAGCGCATGCGCCAAACTCCGCATGTTCAACGGCGCGTAGGCATGGACCGTCATGTGCCGATGCGCTTCCTGCAGCTCCGAGGGGATGCCGCCCTGTACCGGATTCGCATCAGCTCCCCGCTCCAAGCTCGACAGCCGCAGCAGGTCGTTCAAGAGATGCTGTTTATGCGCCTGCGCGATCCGGTCCCGTTCCGCTGCCAGCCGCTTCAAATAATGGAAGTCGGACGACAATCGTTCCGTATCCGCAACGCTGATTTTCCCCTTGGGTCCAAGCTCTTCCGCGGACCAAAATTCCGTATCCGCCTCCGCATCCGCCTCCCAGCCGAAATGGAAGAAGTGAAAGCTAAGCGGGCTCACGGTTCGACGATGGAACCATGTATTCGGCGGACAGATTACCAAGTCGCCGAATCCGGCCTCCCCGGTATGAGCCTGTATGGAATAGACGAATCTGCCTTCTTCGGCGGCAAACATCGACCAGTAAGGATAACGATCGCGGTCGAGCGCGAACCGTTCTTTCCGGTCCCAGTACACATGCGAAACCAACCGTGCGTCTTCACCCGACTTCATCCGCGTCCCCGCCTTTGTTGAACCCTGAAATAAAGTATATCCCTAATCGTAATACGGTGCATGTTATTTGGAAAGAGGAACTTATATGATGAAATTACGGATATTCAACCTATATGAAGGAGTGAACGCGATATGAGGCAGGAGGTCGTCTCGTCGGATATTACGGTTGTCGGCGGCGGGTTGGCGGGGGTTTGCGCGGCGGTCGCCGCGGCCCGGCTGGGCAGAACGGTGTCGCTGGTTCAGAACCGGCCCGTGCTCGGCGGAAATTCCAGCAGCGAGGTGCGGGTATGGGTGTGCGGCGCTACGGCGCACGGAACGCACCGCTATGCGAGGGAAACCGGCATCATGGGCGAAATGTTCATTGAAAACCAGTATCGCAATATGGAAGGAAACCCCTATTTTTGGGATTTGGTCGTCATGGAGACGGTGCGGGCGGAGACGAATATCCGCTTATTCCTCAATACGGACGTGCATGAAGTAGAAGCCGACGGAGACGAGGATCATCGGACGATACGCTCCGTTACCGGCTGGATGATGGGATCGGAGCGGCGGATCCGATTCGAAAGCGCCGTGTATCTCGATTGCTCGGGCGACGGGCTGGTGGGGTTTCTCGCCGGAGCCAAGCATCGCGTCGGCCGCGAGGCGAGAGACGAATATAACGAGGATTGGGCGCCTGCCTTTGCCGACGACATCACGCTCGGCAGCACGCTCCTGTTCTACACGAAGGATGCAGGCCAGCCGGTGACCTACATCCCGCCTTCTTTCGCCAAAGACATCGCGCAGACGACGATTCCGTTGAAACGGGTCATTCGCAGCGGCGATAACGGCTGCGCCTATTGGTGGATCGAATGGGGCGGCGAATTCGATACCGTTCACGATAACGAGCGGATACGCGATGAGCTGTGGGCCGCGATTTACGGGATTTGGGATTATATCAAAAACTCGGGCAAATTCGATGCGGAGACGATGACGCTGGAATGGGTCGGCTCTCTCCCCGGAAAAAGGGAGTATCGCCGATTTATCGGCGATTACGTGCTCAATCAGAACGACATCGTGGCGCAGCGCGAATTCGAGGACCGCATCGCGTTCGGCGGATGGTCCATCGATCTGCATCCGCCGCAAGGCATGTATTCGACTGAAAGCGGATCCAAGCACCTGCATATGGACGGCATCTACCATATTCCGTTCCGTTCGCTGTATTCCGCGAACGTCGGCAATTTGCTCATGGCCGGCCGCGACATCAGCGCGTCGCACGTTGCGTTCGGCACGACGCGGGTCATGGCGACCTGCGCCGTCATCGGGGAAGCCGCGGGCACCGGGGCGGCTTTAAGCGTGGAGAAGGGCATCACGCCGCGAGAGCTGCATAACGGCCATCTGCATGCGTTGCAGCAAACGATGCTGAGGCAGGATGCCTCGATTATCGGATTGCGCAACGAGGATCCGGCCGACCTGGCGCTGCGGGCGAACGTCAAGGCATCAAGCACGATGACCCGTCTCGCGGCGGACACGCCGGCGGAAGCCTATCCGCTTGCGTCCGACGTCGGCTTGCTGCTGCCGGCGGACCCGGACGTGGACGGCATCGAACTGTTGGTCGATGCCGCGGAGGCGGCGACGCTGACGGTCGAGCTCTGGAATACGGGCCGCGGCGAGAACTACGTGCCGCATACGCTGCAGACGGCAGCATCGACGCAGGTGGGCAAAGGCGCCAAGCAGTGGGTGAAGCTGGACGTTCGCTGGAAACCGGCTGCGCCGCAGAATGCTTTTCTTGTAATAAAGGGCAACGAACGGCTGTCGTTGTACGTGTCCGCTCAACCGCAAACGGGCGTCCTGTCGTTCGTCAAAGGACCGACGCCGATCGTATCGGCAGACCTCGAGGACCATCAGCCGTCGCAGCCCGTCATCCAATGGAGCATGCGGCCGTTCGTTCGCAAGCCGTTCTGCTTCCGTCTGCTATCGCGGACCGATGCGTTCTCCCCGGAGAAAGCCGTCGACGGCTATCACCGTCCGTATGCGGGGCCGCATCAGTGGTCGTCCGTCGCCATGCGGCCGGACGCGCCGGAGTGGTTGGAGCTGAATTGGGCGAAGCAGGCGAATGTCCGGTCGGTCCACGTTACGTTCAACGACGACGTCAACGAGGACTTGATCAATCTTCATCACCACCGCACGCCGTTTCCAATCATGCCGGAACTCGTCCGAAACTATGCCGTTGAGGGCTATGCGAACGGCGAATGGATTACGATGGCGGAAGAACAAAACAATCATAAACGCAAACGCGTCCACACGCTTGACGCGGCGGTCGCCACGGACCGGATCCGGATCTCGGTTTACGCGACGAACGGAAGTCCGTGCGCCGAAATCGTCGAAGTCCGGGTGTACGAATAGATCATAGGGAATACAAATAAGATGGTACTGCGGCTGTTCCGCAGGCCATCTTCTTGCTGTCCGCTTCTAATGGTTCGATTCTATTTAATTGTTAGTGATCGTTTCTAGTTGTTCGATTCTATTTAATTGTTAGTGATCGCTGCTAGTTGATCGCTTCCAGTTGATTGTTTCTAGTTGATTGTTTCTATCGGGGGAGGGGCCACATGAACGACGATCGATTCACGGTATTGGTGGTCGACGACGAACTGCCGATCCGGCAGGAGCTTCGTTTGTTTGCCTGGGAGCAGCATCAGGCCGAATGGATCGGAGAAGCGGAGAACGGCGAGGAAGCGCTGCGTTTTTGCCGATGCCTTGCTCCCGATATCGTCATCACGGACATTACGATGCCAGTCATGAACGGACTCGAGCTGTTTCGAAGCTTGAAGTCGGAGTTCCCTCGCATCCAGGTGATTCTGCTGACCTGCCACTCGGAATTCGCTTATGCGAAGGAAGCGGTCAAGCTCGGCGCGGTAGAGTACCTTGTGAAAGTCGCGATGGATGACGGCGATCTCGCGGAAGCCTTGCAGCGGGCGAAGGAGAGCGCGTATCGCGAAAAATCGCTGCGGCAAAGCGAGGCGGAACGCCTGCGGCGGAAGAGGTCGGAGCAGCTCATGGTCATGACTCGACAGCCTGCCGATGACGGCGGGCTCGCGGCCTGGCTGCAAGCCGCTTTTCAAAGCCGGTTTCCGTTACGGCTGGCCGCCCTGCATGCGGAATCGAGAAAAGAAAGCCGTTTATTCGTTCATCAAGCCATCGAAGAGTCGCTGACGACGCTGGAGAACCTGAAGCCGTTTTCTTGGTTTCCGGCCGATACGGGCATTTACGTGCTTATGTTTCGTGCGGAAGAAGGCGATCCGCCGGAAGTTTGGCGCGAAATGGAGACGATCACGGAAGAGCTGTATCGCTCGATCGATTTCAGGCTTCCTTTTCTTAGCGATGCGTACAGGCTATACGGCGTCATCAGCGAGCCCATCCGGAGAAGCGCGGATTTTGGCGCTGCGTACCGCGGCGTTTGCGAAAGGCCGGATGCGGTCTTCTATGACGGCACCGGCCGGGTATTTCCGATGCCGTCAGCCGGACCGGCTTCGCTTGACGAACATTCGGCGAACGACATGTCGGACAAGCTTCGCGGAGCGCAATGGGACCGGGAGCAGCTGGCGAAGGTCATTCGCGGGGATTTCATAGATTGGGCGATGATCGGACGGTTCGCGCCCGAGGAGCTGCGCGTGTTCGTCGCCGAGCGGCTCCGGGATTGGCACCGGGAACAAGCGGCGCAAGCCGGCAGCGGGCGGAAGGCGCCAAGCCGGATCGCCGATGCCGGTACGCTCCATGAGCTGGCGGAAGTTTTCGTTCATGAGATCGAGTCGTACGCCAGGATCAAGAAGTGCCGCAGGGAAATCGCGGATGCCAAGGCGTTCATCGCGGGGAATCTGGAGAAGAATATCACGCTGAGCGCCGTTTCCCGGGAGGTCGGGTTAAGTCCGAATTATTTGAGCCGGCTGTTTCGGGAAGAAACCGGCATTTCGTTCAATGATTTCGTGACCGGGACACGAATCGAGAAGGCGACCGAATTGCTGCGGCACACCTCGCTTCGCGTATACGAGATTGCGCAGCAGGTAGGCATCCCGAGCTATCGCTATTTCTCCGCCGTCTTTCGCGAATGGACGGGAACGGCTCCGACCGAGCTAAGGTTGGCTAATCATGGTGACAAGGGGTGATGGCGAATGAACCGGATCTATCGCTGGTACCGAAGATGGAGCTTGGCGACCAGGCAGTTTCTGTTTTTGTTCATCGTCACGTTTGCGTTTTTTATCCTATTGGCCTGGAACAACTACTATCGGGCGGCCGACTTGTTTAAGAACCAGATGGTATCGGATTCCGTGGTCCTGATCGCGCGTACCAACCAGTTTCTCGACACCTATCTGGACAACAGCCGGAACGTGCTGCTGTTATTGTCGACGGACGCCAATCTGCTGCGGGAAGGGGACGGCGGCAAGTTATCCGAGTCGCTCCGGTTCATCGCCGAAAACAACGGCGCGCTCGTGAAAACGTTGTATGTCATCCGCAGGGACGGCAAGGTGTTCTCCAGCTCCCAGGTCAATTACGAGATTATCGGCAATCCGAAGCTGAACGAGATCTACGACAAGTCGCAGCAAACCTACGGGGCGGCCGTCGTGAGCCAGCCCTACGTATCGCCGCTCTCCGGCGAGACGGTAGCCATCTCCCGTCCGATCAGCGCCGACAACGGGGACATTATCGGGGTTGCGGTCATCGAGCTCGACTTGGATAAATTGAACCGGAAAATAAGCGAATTGACTTCCGGCACCTATCAGACGTTCGTCATCATGTCCGATAAGGACAAGGTGGTTACGTTCGACCGCGATAACGGCATGCTGCCGCAACGACCGGGCACGTATCACGAGGACCTTCCCGAAGCGTTCGTCGATCGGCTCGCCGGGCTCCCGGTGACGGCAACCGATTTGAGCGGGCCGACCGGCAAGCTCGTCGTCGTCAAATCCGGACAGAACCGGCTGGGCTGGACGCTGCTCGTGCTGATCAAAGACCGTTATTTCTATCAGAACGTCATCCGCCTGTTCGATAATTACAAGACGGCGGCCGGCATTTGGTTCGGGGTCCTGCTGTTCATGGCGTTTGCCATGTCCCGCTATATGACCAAATCGATCCGGATGCTGGCGGTCAAGATGGACCGGGTTCACGACATGGGCGTGATTCCGAGCCTTGTCGTGAGAAGGGAGGACGAGATCGGGCGTCTTGCCCAAAGCTTCAACGCCATGATGGAGCGGATCCGCAATCTGCTTCAGGAAACGAAGCACATGGAAGAGCGGAAGAAGCAGCTCGAATTGAAGGTGCTGCAAAGCCAGATCGCCCCCCATTTTCTGTACAATACGCTGGCCTGCATCGGAAGCCTGGCCAAGCAGCATCGGACCAAAGAGGTCAAGGAAACGATCAGGGCGCTTGTCGGCGTGCTATCGTTCAGCTTCGATAAAACATCGGAATTCTTGACGGTGGAGGAAGAACTGGAAGGGCTGAACATGTACATGCAAATCCAGAAGATCCGGTATGGAGACAAATTCAGGTATGAGCAGGACATCGATCCCGAAGCGTTGTCTTGCCGGATCCTGAAGCTGACGCTGCAGCCGATCTTGGAGAATGCGGTCTTTCACGGGATCGCGCCCAGCCGCCGCGAAGACGGACTCATTCGCGTCCGGGGATCCGTGCGCAAAGGGAAACTGCGGTTCTTTATCCGCGATAACGGAACCGGGATGGAGAAGCCGATGCTCTTGAAAGCGCTTAACGAGCAGCGGGCGGATCATATCGGAGAGCACGTCTCCGGCATCGGAATGGCGAACGTTCACCATCGTCTGCGGCTTCGCTACGGCGCGTCTTACGGGCTAAGGATCGGCAGCCGGCCGAATCAGGGAACGGTCGTCTGCATTACGATCCCCGTTGTGCGAAGATGATCGGAAAGAGTGTCGGTTTTGTGCTTGATTTCGTAAGATCGCTGCATAGTTAAGGCGAAGCTTGCCTTGCTATACTTGGGTTGGCCATTCGACGAATGCGCTTACAACGAAGCGAGGTGATCCTATGCTATGAACCAACGGACCGCAGTGCCGCCCGTGCGGGAACCCGCGCCGAAACCGGGCGTCGTCTCCGGCCTCGGCAGAACCATTTGGCGCTACAAGGCCTTTTATTTGATGCTGTTGCCGGGACTCGTTTATTATATCGTCTTCAAATACATCCCGATGTACGGCGTCATCATCGCGTTCAAGGATTTCAACATGATGGAAGGGATCTGGAACAGCTCGTGGGCAAGCCCGTGGAACAAGCATTTTTTAACCTTTTTTCATTCGCCTTACTTCTCGCAGCTGCTGACGAACACGTTCCTGATCAGCCTTTACAAGCTGATTTTCGGCATGATACCGCCCATTGCCATGGCGCTGCTGCTTAACGAATGCCGGATCAAATGGTTCAAGTCGCTGATCCAAACCTTAACGTATATGCCGCATTTCTTGTCCTGGGTGATCATCTACGGCATTTTGCTCGCGCTGCTGTCCCAAAGCTCCGGATTGGTGAATCAATGGGTGAAAGACGCGGGGGGAGAGGCCATTCCCTTCCTGACCTCGACGTCCTACTTTCGGTCCATCCTGGTCGGATCGGAAATTTGGCAGAATCTGGGCTGGGGAGCGATCATCTATTTGGCCGCGATTTCCGGCATCGACCCTACGCTTTACGAGGCGGCGCGGGTGGACGGCGCGGGACGAATGCGGATGATCTGGCACATTACGCTCCCCGGCATCCGGACCGTCATCATCATGCTGCTGATCTTGAACCTGGGCCATATCCTCGATGCCGGCTTCGAGCAAATTTACATCATGTACAACATCCAAGTGTATGCCGTCGCCGACATTCTCGATACCTGGGTGTTCCGTACCGGTCTGCAGCAGCTGAATTTCAGCCTGGCGTCCGCGGTCGGATTGTTCAAGGCCGCGATCGGGCTGATCCTGGTGCTGGGATCGAACAAACTCGCGAAGCGTTGGGGGGAAGGCATATGGTAAAAAGCGCGAACGACCGCATCGCGAACGCCATTGTCTTCGTGATCCTGCTAGCTTGCGGGCTAGTCGCGGTATTCCCGCTGCTGTACGTCCTATCCGTCTCGCTCACGCCGTTCAGCGAGGTGCTCAAAAACGGCGGCTTCATCCTCGTTCCGAGATCGATCACGTTCGACGCGTACCATAAGCTGCTCACGGAATCGAATATCCCCCGCGCGTTCGGCGTTACCGTGCTGATCACGGTCGTCGGCACGATGCTCAATATGGCCATCACGGCGTTAATGGCTTATCCGCTCAGCCGCAAGCAGCTGCCGGGCCGCAATTTTTTTCTCATGATGGTCGTGTTTACCCTGCTGTTCAGCGGCGGGATCATCCCGACTTACCTGGTCGTCAAGTCGCTCGGGCTGCTGGATTCGATTTGGGCGATGATTTTGCCCAACCTCGTGTGGAGCTTCAACGTGCTCATTATGAAGAGCTTCTACGAGTCGCTCCCCGAAGAGCTGTTCGAATCCGCGAGAATCGACGGAGCCAAGGAATTTCGCATCCTGCTGCAAATCGTCGTCCCGCTGTCCGTGCCGGTCACGCTGACCATCGGACTGTTCTACACGGTGGGCCACTGGAACGAATTTTTTCAAGCCATCATGTTCGTGACCGACCGGTCGCTGTTTCCGCTTCAGGTGGTCGTGCGGGAGATTTTGATTCAAACGCAGCAGCCGCTCGAAAACGCCGAAAATATGACGCCGAGCGAAACGCTGCAAATGGCTTCCGTTATTCTGGCCAGCCTGCCCATTATTATCGTGTATCCGTTTTTGCAAAAGCACTTTACGAAAGGCATGCTGCTCGGCTCCGTCAAAGGTTGAAGCTCGGCACCCCGTTACTGCAGGAACGGGCGAGGCCGGTTGAAACAATACAAGCGTTTAAGCGCCTGGCGAGAACGTCGGCTGACGCAAACATGACCGCTACCCGCCACTCGATCCGCCCGTCCCGCCGCTTCATCGCCCGGCCCTACTAGAAAGGGGAACCTCACTCATGAAGCGAATGTCTTCCGGTATCCTTACCGTCAGTATCCTGTCGTGCCTCGTGCTTGCGGGCTGTTCGTCCGGCAATTCCTCCAATCAGGAGTCTTCCGGCGCGCCGGAAGGCAACACCGTGAAAGCCGCCGAACCGGCCGGCGCGGTCAAACTCGACATCATCGAAACCGGCAATAACTTGCCGACCCCGGATAAGGATTTTATTAAACAAGCCATTGACAAAGCGATTCAATCGGATTTGAACTTAACCGTCTACGCGTCCGGGGATGATTACAAAAACCAGTTGAACGTGCGGCTGGCATCCGGTAATTTTCCCGATCTGTTCCAGGTGCCGGACCGCGCTTCGCTGAAGCAATTCGTGGAGCAGGGGCTGTTGCTCGATTTGACCCCCTACATGGATAAGCTGCAGCCGGTCAAAGGGTTTATCGGCGACGATAGCCTGAAGAAGACGACGATGGACGGCAAGGTCTACGCCATTCCGAAAGCGCCCAACATCCCGTACAATACCTATTGGATCCGCAAGGATTGGCTCGATAAGCTCGGCCTCCAGCCCCCTGCGACGACCGACGAATTTCTGAACGTGGTGAAGGCGTTCGCCGATCAAGACCCCGACGGCAACGGCAAGAAGGACACGCTTGGGCTGACCGGCAGCAAGCTCTCCGCGTTCGCCCCGATCTTCGGCGCATTCGGCGTCGGAGACCCAAACACGTTCTACGTCAAGGACGGGAAGCTGACCAATTCCTTGTACGACCCGGCGATGAAAGACGCGCTCGGCTATATCAAGAAGCTGATCGACACCGGGGCCGTCGACCCGGAAATCATGGCCAATACCGGCCTTCAGCATCAGGAGAAGGCGATCAAGGGGCAAGCCGGAATCGTCTGGATCGATTGGCCGAACCTCAGCAAGGATCAATTTACCGAGCAAATCAAGAAAGTGAATCCAAACGCGGATTGGATCCAGCTCGCGCCTCCGAAAGGTCCGGGCGGACAATACGACGGTCCGTTCGACATCGGCGGCACCTCCGGCATTTACGCGATTCCGAAAGCGCTGGAAAACGACAAGAATAAGCTTCAGAAAGTATTCGATCTGCTGAACTACGTTTCCGGCCAGGACGGCTCGATGCTCGTGCAGTTCGGCATCAGCGGAACGCACTACAACCTGGATGGCGATAAAGTCGTGCCAACCGAGCTGATGGGCAAGGAAGCGGGCTTCACATGGCTGTACCAGTTTACCGGCCGGCCGGAAATGACCTACCTGCAGACGAAATTCGCGCCGCAAACGAAGTACATCGAATTCGCCAACAGCCAGCCGAGAATTCAGATTCTGAACGGCTTCCTGACCAATCCCGATGGATACAATCCGGCGGACGCCGGCCGTTTCATCGAAGAAGAATTCGTGAAATTCATCTACGGCAAAAGCCCGCTCACCGGATACGACGCCTTCCTTCGGACGCTTGAATCGAGCATGAACTTCAAAACGTACATGGATGCATCGACCCAGCAGCTGGAGGAGCTCGGGTACGGCAAATAAGAAGGAGGAAGGGGTCGCCATGACAACCCAACAGCCCGATATCGCGGAGTTGGTCCGGCAATTCCACCGGGACGGTTACTTGATTCTGCGAAACGCGCTGCCGGAAGAACGGGTCGCGCGGCTTAATCTGGCCGTCGATGAACTGCTGGCCGGCGAAGCCGAGTCGCTGTCCTATAATTGGTACAACAGCGTCGAGCGGCATCCGGAAATCGCCGGACTGATCGATGAACCGGCATTGCTGCCGCTCATGGTCCATATACTCGGGTTCAATATTCAGCTGCACATCTCGCACTTAACGATGCGCAAGCCAAATCCGGACGATATCAAGACGGATTCCCAGAGCTTCATCAATTGGCATCAGGATGGACCGCATCCGCAATTTCCGCGCGTTCACGGGCTGACCTCGATCTATTACGTGAAAGTAGGCTACATCTTGAGCGACATGTCGGAACCCGATCGCGGCAATACGAAAATCATACCCGGCAGCCACCTGAAGGCCGACTTCTCGCCGGTGCAAACGGACGTGGATGTGCCGGTCCAAGGGGAAATCCAAATATGCGGCAAACCGGGCGATGCGTTTATCTTCCCGCAAAACCTCTGGCATGCCGGCGCCCCGAACCGATCCGGCTTTACGCGGCGGCAGTTGTTTATCGGCTACAGCCCGATATGGATGCGGCCGATCGATTATCACCGGGCTTCGGATCGATTGCTCGAAGGCGCTTCGCCGATCCGGCGCCAGCTCCTTGGCGATATCAGCAGCAACTGCTTCAAGTATTACGTGCCCGAAGAATCCATGGTACCGCTCAAATCGTTATGGCGGGGAGCCGGCCCCGGTCATGACGCCTATTCGAACGAATGACGCGGTAAACGAAAAAGGTGGCAGTCGATCCGGATAGATCGGCTGCCTTTTCGTATTCTTCATTATCGGGATATGTAATTAGTGCCATAAGCGGGTTCAAAGCTTTCCGTAATATGGTAGATTAAGGTAGAAAATCAAAGATAGGAGGGAAGATGGAACAACAACGCGCCGTTTTTATCCCGCTCCAGTGAAACTACCGGATGGTACCGAGCATAGCGCGGCCGATATACCGGAAGGGTACACCGCATCGTGGAGCGTGAAAGGACATACGGCCCAAGATTACAGTCCGACTAAGAAGGTTTTCGTATATGTGACGATTCAATCGGATCGCTGAAGATACGGAGTCGCAGTAGAGACCGGTTACGGATTCGGATAAAGAAAACCGCTCCGGAGAGCGGCTAAATCAATGTCTTAAGCTTGAAGAGCAGATCTCTTACGTCCTTAAGTTTGTAGCGGTTCCTTTCATCGGAGAAGTCCAATGTGAATTCTCTTGCAGTGGTCGAGATGGTTGCGACGAAAGGAAGCCTACTAAATTCCACGTCTTCGTCAGGATCAATGTTGAACGCACTGAACGTGATGTTGTTTTTTTTGATGTCCCTGAATGAAATGGAATCCAAGCTGACCGAGAGCCGATCTCCTTCGTAAGAAGTGACCTCATCCAGCGAATTGTCGGTAAGAAAGAAAACATGAAGCGCATCTACGGTTCTGAATTCAAAGGCGTATGTAATCTTTTCAAGCTCATGGAAATGCGCAATAAATGCCATGAACTTAGCGTCTTGCCAGGACGACGCTTTCAATCTTTTAAATGCATCTGTAGCCCTTGGTATCGCCTCCCTTTATTGCACGTTCGGTATGATCCGGAAAATTCCTTTATTAGTTTCAGACCAAAGAAGAGCCGGCGGGCAGGATCGTGCAAACCTGATATCGAACACAGACCATGCAGGAAGCCGAAGCTGTCCCGATAGACAACCGCACCCTGCTTTGAAACGTCTAAAGGACGACAGACGCATATAACGTTAAGGAGTGAAAGGCATGAAGTTATTGCTCACATCGGGAGGCATCATTAACACAAGCATACGCGACGCGCTGGTTGACATGCTGGGCAAGCCGATCGCCGAATCCAACGCCCTGTGCATCCCCACCGCGATGTACGGGCACCCCTGGGTCGGCCCCGGCGTCAAAACCTGGCAGTTCATCAGCGGGAATTCCGAGGATCGTCTGGTCGACCTGGGCTGGAAGTCCGTCGGCGTGCTGGAGCTCACAGCGCTGCCAAGCATCGACAAGGAGCGCTGGGTTCCGCTGGTCCGGAAGACGGACGTCCTGCTGGTGTCGGGCGGCGACGCCCTTTACCTGTGCCACTGGATGCGGCAGTCCGGATTGGCCGATCTCTTGCCGTCGCTGCGCGCCGTCTATGTGGGGCTGAGCGCCGGGAGTATGGTGATGGCACCGAATATCGGGGAGTACTTCGTGGGCTGGACGCCGCCGGGCGGTGGCGACGAAGCGCTGAAGCTGGTCGATTTCGCGATCTTTCCGCATCTGGAACACGAAATGCTGCCGGGCAACACCATGGCTGCCGCGGAGAGATGGGCCGCCGGGATGCGGGGGCCGGCGTATGCGATGGATGATCAGACCGCCATCAAAGTGATCGACGGAGCAGTCGAAGTGGTTTCCGAAGGGCAGTGGAAACTGTTTTCACCCTGATCGTTACATCGCTGCGGAGCTAACGGGACACGATCGTTCAAACGCATCTTGGAGCAGTTCGCCGGCGGCAGCTGCTCCATTATTTCGTTACGCCAATGGGCGGGATCGTTACAATTCGTATTAAAATGAAGAATAAGGCGTATGCCTAGTTGATCGACTGCCGACTTCATTGCTTGATCGCCCGCTATAGGCATGCGAATGCGGGTTACTGCCGTCGATTGTCGTAAACCCTTCAAATAAGTGGTAATGTCCGCCGCCTGGAAGCGCGATGGCGGGACCCGTGGTTCCCTGAATGCGATGCGCATGACCTTGACTCATGGAAGAAACGGTATTATAGCCGTGGACATGAGGTACACCGGTGGGGGCAGGGGCAGTCCAGCTCGCATACTGGTGAGCGTGTCCGTCATTCATGGATGTTATACCGGAAATGGAATGAACATGAACCGGGCTTCCATTGAAGGAAGTTATATAAAGTTTGTGCGAGTGCTGACGATCATCGTCTCCAGAATCCAGTACAAACCCAGTAACGGGAATTTTCATATGGGGCTCCTTCTCTTATAAGGAATAAAGTACAGGATTAGTCTATGGAGAAAGAAGATGCGGGAAGCGGCTTAAGCCCGCCCGGCACAAGCTTTAATTGTGACTAGATGTTAATTGTTAGGAAGAAATTAGAAATCTCTGATAAAATAAATAGGAAGGTGATTAGGCAGTACATTCGCACCCATAAGGAGAGAGAATTTATGGACAATAACAAATTACTACGAATGGACAATGTCGGCATCGTGGTAGAATCCCTTGACGGCGCAATCTCTTTCTTCGAGGAGATCGGCTTGAAGCTCGAAGGGCGGGCTACCGTCGAAGGCGAATGGGCTGGCCGCGTAACCGGGCTGGGTTCGCAGCATGTCGAGATTGCGATGATGGTTACCCCGGATGGCCACAGCCGCCTTGAACTTTCGCGATTTCTCACTCCGCCTCCCGTATCGGATCACCGGACTGCTCCCGTAAATGCCCTTGGGTATCTACGCGTCATGTTCGCCGTCGAAGACATTGACGAATTGGTAGCCAGGCTCATGAAGCATGGCGCTCAGCTCGTTGGCGAAGTGGTTCAATACGAAAATTCGTATCGGCTCTGCTACATTCGCGGACACGAAGGGCTTCTAATCGGTTTGGCGGAACAACTCGGAAAGAAATAAGCGACGTTGAAAATCGCATGGCGACCCGGACGGGATTCCGCTGACGAAGGCGGCCGACCAAGATGGTTCGGGGGCCTTTGTTTGACTAACGGACGATTAACACATGCGCACTTCAACTACCATTCTTTCATGATCTGCGGAGGAACAGCATATGGATGATCCGGAAAAGCCGTTTGAGTTTGTCGTAAAACCTGCTGAAGCGGTTCAAATCGATTGCGTGCATCGCATCTTCTCGCCCGGGGACTATTCCCGCCCCCAACATCGAAGATACGAGGTCCAGAGCAACGGCGAAGGCGTATATCTGATTGCTTGGCATCTCGAAGCTCCGGTCGGCGGTTTCCTCGTTCGATGGAGCGGGCCTCAGGATGAAGCAGTATCCGCTCGGATCGATGTGACGAACAGCGCCTTTCTTGAAGGCGGATTGACGATTGATGAATACCGGCGCAAAGGGGTCGCAACGGCAATCATAGGCGAAGCGGAGCGGTTGGCAAAAGAGCATGGTTGTACCCGTATCGGCTTGGAAGTCGGCAGCAGCGACAATCCGGATGCGAAACGGCTTTACGAAAAGCTCGGCTACGTCGATTGGGGCCATGGCGACTTAACGATTCGCTGGGGTTCGATGGATGCGGAAGGGAATACCAGAATGGACGCTGAAGTTGTGACCTTTATGGATAAACCGCTCTAACCGATTCGATGACTGGCCGCGGCCGCTAAGGCGCGGGCGACGTCGGATTCGAAATGGTTCGCAACCGAATGGACGAGATAGCAAACCAAATTCGGACGGGACCGGAAAACCTTTAGGGACCCGCATAAAGAGTTTCAATCGCTCATGCAAAAAGCCCAGGATGAAGATCCTGGGCTTTTTGCATGGGCAAGGAGGAAAAGCGTTTCCTTATGCATAAGAGTTCGGCGGAATATTAGCACGATCCTAAAAATATTCATAACAAATAACGGAAAATCGCATAACAGGCAATGTACTATTTAATAACCGTTTGCTATAGTAGAGTTATGGAAATGAAAGCGTTTACCGAAGCGATGCCGATTGTCAAAGGGGGGATTGATTTTGCGTGAATCAGAGGCTTCGCGGGCTCCGATACTGGATGTCCGCAACGTGACGCGCGTATTCGGAAGAGGGGAAACGCGGGTTTATGCATTAAGAGGCGCCACGCTCAGCGTCGGCGCGGGTTCCTTGATCGCGTTGAAGGGCCGGTCCGGCTCGGGCAAGACGACTTTGCTGAATATTATGGGCGCGCTGGACGCTCCGAGCGAAGGGGCGGTCTTCTATGGCGGCAGAGACGGAAGCCGAATGAGCGAACAGCAAAAAAACGAGATGAGAAAAAAAGAAATCGGGCTGATTTTTCAATCGTTCGCGTTGGTGCCGTACTTGAGCGCGTTCGAGAACGTCGAGCTGGGACTCCGGATTGCCGGCGCGCCGGCTTCCGACCGCAAACGGCTGGCCGATGAAGCGCTCTCCTTCGTCGGACTGGCGCAGCGCATGCACCATCGCCCGCAGGAGCTCTCCGGCGGCGAGCAGCAGCGCACCGCGATCGCCCGGGCCATCGCCCACAAGCCGAAGCTGATCTTGGCGGACGAACCGACGGCCGAATTGGATTCCCGCATGGGCAAACAAATCATCGAAGTATTCCGTGAACTGGTCGGCACCCTAGGCGTAAGCGTCGTGCTCACAACCCACGACCCGCACATCATGAATCTCGTCGATCAGGTTCATGCACTGGAGGATGGACGAATTGGTTCGGATACCATCAAGCGTGTCTAAAGCCCGGGCGCTGGCGCTCGGCGCGCTGCTCATCGCGAGTGCCGCGCCGGCCGGCTGCAGCTTGCTGCCGAACGAGCAGGCGCCGTTAAAGCCTCCGCTCGTCAAGCCGGCGCAGGCCGAGATTCGGACGATCGACGCCAAGAGCGGCAGCATCGTGAAGCAGGTTTCGGGCTCCGCGGCCTTCGTGCCGACGAAGATCGCGTACTATCAACCGCAGGACGCGGGCGTCATCCAGTCGGTGGACGTCAGGGCCGGCAGCGCCGTGAAGATAGGCGACGTGCTCGTCACCCTGGAGAATAACGGGTCCGACATCGAACTGCTGGAGCGCCAAATCGAATACGAACGCAAGAAGCAGGCGCTGAGCGACGCGACTCGAGACGGAGACGCGGAAAGCGCGCATATCGCCAAGCTGGATTTCGAGCTTGCCGAGCTGCTGTACGACAAGGCGAAGAAGAAGGCCGACGGCAGCGTCATTCGCGCCAAAACGGACGGCGTCGTCTCCTATTCGACCGATTTGCAGCCCGGCGATCATTTCGACGCGGGGCGCGTGCTGGCGGCGGTCGCTCAGCCGGACGGCATGCGATTGGCCCTCGAAGTAACCGCCAATCCGGCGCTTGCCGATATTAAGCTCGGCATGGAAGCGGACGTCACGTATAAGGACAAAACGTACAAGGGCAAGGTGACGCAGACGCCGGCCTCCGCTCCGGAAACCGCGGATGAACGGCTGCGCGACGAATACGGCAAGACCGTGTACATCGAGCTCGATAAGCTGCCCGAAGGCGCCGCGTTCGGCGCGCATGCGGAGGCGACGATCGTCGCGGCCCGCCGCGATAATGTCATCGTGCTTCCGAAGAGCGCGATCCGCGCGTATTTCGGCCGTACGTTCGTGCAGGTGCTGGAAGGCGAGCGGCGCAAGGAGATCGATATCGAGACCGGTCTCGCGACCGCGACGGAATACGAGATCGTGAAAGGCGTTCAGGAAGGAATGAAGATCATTCTTCCTTAAGCCACCGGGGGGAATCGAGGGAATGTTATCCGTTCTCATCATGCTGCTGCGAAAGATGGCCCGAAACTATTGGCTCGTCATCTGCTTGTTCGGCGGCATGCTCTTATGCATCGCGCTGACGTCGAGCATGCCGATCTACAAGAACGCCGTGCTGCATCATATGCTCGTACTGGACTTGGAGCGGAGCTACGAACAGACCGGGGAGCATCCGGGCATGGTCGCCGCGCAGTTCACCATGCAAACGGACAACGCGAAGGTGCAGGCGAGCGTGTTGAAGCGGTTCGACGCTTATTGGTCCTCGCATATTGCCGGGAATCCGCTGCTCCACGTGACGCAGGATCAGAAGCTGGTCGAGACGGTCCGGTTCGGGCTTGCGCCGGCCGATCCGACGCGCGTCGATCCGAACGTGAAGCGCAGCGCCAAGCTGGCCATGCGCTCCGGCATCGAAGCCCATGTCCGGCTGATCGACGGCAAACTGCCTTCGGCGGCGAAGGCGAACGGCGTCTACGAGGTCATGGTCACGGACAGCGCGCTCGGACAGCTCGGCATGCTGCTCGGACAGGAATACGACATCAAGGATCCGAAGGTGAAGGATCAAGCGATCCGCGTCAAGCCGGTCGCCGTCATCGCTGAGAAGGATCTGAACGATCCGTTCTGGGGCATGCAGGATTTGAAGAACGACCAGAACACGCTTTTCCTGCCGGAGCGGTTGTTCGAACGGGATTTCATCGCGAAGCGTCCGATCATCATCGGCAAGCTCGGCGGGACGGCGATCGGCGATTATTCGCGATTCGATCTCGATACGGCCGCTTACGCGCTGCAGCTGAAGACGAACCTGGCGCCGGATATGATGGGGGCGTACAATTATTCGGTCAGTTCCTCCGTTTCGGTGCCGGGCAGCGAGGCGATGACGGCTTACGGCGAACGGGAGAAGACGCTGCGCGCGCTGCTCTGGTCGCTGAACGTGCCGCTGTTTATTCTGATCGCGTTCTACTTCTTCATGGTGACGAGCATGCTCGTCGAACGCCAGCAGTCGGAGATCGCCGTGCTTCGCAGCCGCGGCGCGTCGCGGAAACATCTCGTCTTGATGTACGCGGTCGAATTCGGGCTGCTCGCCTTGGCGGCCTTCGCCATCGGTCCTTGGCTCGGCGTCGCCTTTACGCGCGTGCTCGGAGCGACGAGCACGTTCCTGAACTTCGTCGACCGCGGATCGATGAAGGCGGATATGGACGCCGAGAGCTGGAAATACGCGGCTGGCGCGGTAATCGCCGCCTGGGTGCTCAACCTGATTCCGGTCTTCGTCGCAACGAAACACTCGATCGTCGACCAGAAGCGGGCGAAGGCGCGCGACGGCAAACGGCCCGTTTGGCAGCTCTTCGCCGTCGACCTCGTGCTGATCGCCATCGCGTTGTACGGCCATTACGTGTTCCGGCAGCGGATGACGGATCTCGTCAAGCTGGGGCTGGACGGTAAATCGCTGTCCGCCGATCCGCTGCTCTATACGATCCCGACGCTGTTCATTCTCGGCTTCGGCCTTCTGATGATTCGGCTGTATCCGCTGTTCGTGGCGGTCGTTTACCGGATGGGCCGCAGGCTGTGGGCGCCGCAATATTACACGACGCTGCTGCTGGTCATTCGACGGAACCGCATCTATCACGGGCTCATGCTGTTTCTGATTCTGACCGTCGGCACGGGCATCTATAACGCGAATACGGCACGCACGCTGAACGTGAACATGGAAGACCAAATCCGGTACGCCGGCGGCAGCGACATCGTGCTTCGCCAGCACTGGGAGAACGATGCGCCGCCGGCCGCCTCGCCGGTTCCGCAGGCGACGCAGCCGGTGCAGTCGGCGCCGCCGCCGGACATCATCCATTACATGGAGCCGCCGTTCGAATTGATCGAATCGCTGCCGGGCGTCGATACGGCCGCAAAGGTATTTACGAAGGAAGAAGGGGAGGCCTGGCTGGGCACGAAGAGCGGCAAGGTCAAGCTGGTGGGCATCGATACGGACGCCTTCGGCAATGCCGCGTGGATGAAGGACGGCCTGACGCCGTACCCGTTCTATGATTATCTGAACGTGATCGCTTCGGATACGCATGCGGTGCTGCTGTCGAAGACCGCAGCCGATTATTACGGCGCCAAAGTCGGCGATACGCTGGACGTGGGCTGGGAAGGGATTCGTCCGACGCGCCTCGTCGTATACGGCATCGTGCCGTATTTTCCGGCCTTCAACCCGAATCCGGTCGCCGGGCCGAAGGAAGGCGACGGCAAGCCGCGGAATCCCATGCTGATCGTCGGCCACTTGGATACGATCCAAAACGAGCTCGGGATGGAGCCGTACGACGTTTGGCTGAAGCTGAAGCCCGGCGCGAACAGGCAAGCGCTGCTAGGCGAGATGGAGAAGCGGCAGATCAAGCTCGAGAAATTCGAGGATACGATCGGCAGCATTGCCGAGAGCCGCATGGATCCGTTCCGGATGGCGATCAACGGCGTCATGACGCTCGGCTTCATCATTTCGCTCGCCGTCAGCTTCCTTGGTTTCATGCTCTTCTGGCTGCTCTTGCTCCAGGGGCGCATGCTGCAATTCGGCATCTATCGCGCGATGGGGATTTCCTTCAAGCAGCTACTCGGCATGATGACCCTGGAGCAGCTGCTGACGACAGGAGCCGGCTTCTTCATCGGCATCGCGACCGGATTCGCCGCAGGGCAAATTTACGTGCCGTTGTTCCAGCTTTCCTTCGATCCGGGCCGGATCGTGCCGCCTTTCCAAGTCATTAGCGATCATGCGGACGTCTTCCGGCTCGGCATCTCGACCTGTCTCATGCTTGCCGCCGGGCTCGTCATTCTGACCTGGCTGATGAAGCGGATGAATATTCACCAAGCGGTCAAGCTCGGGGAGGATTAGCTATTGATTACATGCGAGAATCTAGTTAAAATCTATAAAACCGCCGAAGTCGAGGTCGTTGCGCTGCAAGGATTGAACTTGCGGGTGAACCAAGGCGAAATGGTTGCGGTCATCGGCAATTCGGGCAGCGGCAAATCAACCCTGCTGAACATGCTGGGCGGCTTGGACCGCCCTTCGGCAGGCCGGTTGACGATCGCCGGCAAGGATATGCTGAAGCTGACCGACAACGATCTGAACGTCTATAAACGCGAAACCGTCGGGTTTATTTGGCAAAATAAAGCGCGAAATCTCGTCCCTTACTTGACCGCGCGCGAGAATGTCGAAATTCCGATGCTGCTGCATGACCGGAAGCAAAAACGGCTCCGGGCGATCGAGCTGCTCGAAGCGGTCGGACTCGGTTCGCGGACCGGCCACAAGCTTCAGCAGCTCTCGGGCGGCGAACAGCAGCGCGTGGCCGTCGCGATCGCGCTGGCCAACCGGCCGAAGCTGCTGCTCGCCGACGAGCCGACGGGCGCGCTGGATACGCGGACCTCGGACCAAATCATGGCGTTGCTCCGCAGATTGAACGCCGAGATGGGCTTGACCATCGTCATCGTGACGCATGATCTGGATCTGGCCAAACAGGTGCAGCGGGTCGTGCTCATCCGGGACGGCCGGACGTCGTCGGAGATGATCCGACGTACGGAGGAGCGCGAGGCGGAGGACGCGCCGGGCGAAGAGACGGAGCTCGATACCCATATCGAATATGCCGTCATGGATCGTTCCGGCCGGATTCAAGTGCCGGAGCGCTACTTGGAAGCCCTAGGCGCCAAGGACGCGGACAAGGTCGTGCTGCGGCTGGAAGAGGATCATATCGTTTTGCGGCCCATCTCGCCGGCAGGCAAAACGGGAGGCTGAACGAGCTAAACGCTGCGACGACCAAACGAAAAATAAAAAGAGAAACGGATGGGACATCATGAGAGGAAAAGTGAGAATTCAAGAAATCGCCGATTTTGCGGGTGTATCCAAGTTCGCCGTTTCTCGCGCCTTGTCCGGGAAGAGCGGCGTGAGCGCCAAAACGCGGGAAAAAATCTTGCGCGTCGCCGGCCAGTTGGGGTACTTCAAGAACAACGAGCAGCAGCAGCATTTCACGGGCGAGCTGCAGGAATTCGAGGAGGTCAAGTGGGACGGCACGATCGTGGTCATGTTTCCGAACTTACGGTACCAGAACAAGGAACACATTTATTGGGGGCCGGTATTCGAAGGCGTGTCCTCGCGTCTTCGCCAGCGCGGGCTCGACATCATCACCATAACGGAGCCTTCCGACGATAACGTATTCAAGCTGCTGAATCCGGCGGCGATTCAGGGCATTATTACGATCGGGACCGTCTCGACGCAAATGCTGCTTAAGATCAAGCAAATGGACATTCCCGTCGTCATGGTCGATCACAGCGATCCCGTCTTTGCGTGCGATACGATCTTCACCGACAATTTTAACAGCATGCAGCAGATGATGATGACGCTGATCAGCAAAGGGTACCGCAAATTTCAATTCGTCGGGAACATCAAGGATGCCCAAAGCTACTTCGACCGATGGCTTGCGTTCCGCTCGGCGCTGGAGAACTGCCAGATCGAACTGCAACAGGACCCTATGCTGATCGGCCCCGAAGCGCAGGATATCTATCTCTTGTTCAAGCAATATCGGCCGGTCGACCTGCCGGAAGTCTACGTATGCGCGCATGACGTCAACGCGAAGTTCCTCATTGAGCAGCTGGGCTACCTGGGGATCGAAGTGCCGGCCCGCTGCGCGGTAACCGGCTTCGACAACACCTGCGATACCCATCCGATTCTCGCGACGGTAAACGTGAACAAGGAGCTGCTCGGGATGCGCGCCGTGGACCAGATGTTATGGCGCATTCAAAACCCGGGAACCGCGCATGAGAAAAAACTGATTTATGCGGACGTTATTCTGCGGGAGAACTACGCCTACCCGTTAAGCGGCGAAGCCGAGCAAGAAGAGCATGAGGCGGCGGAGGCAGAAGCGCAATAACGCGCGGCAGACAACCTAAATTTTTGCTAAAAAATTTGCCGTGAACGCTGTCGATTTGAGTGCGTTTGCCTGCATCGGATCACCGAATCCTACGTCTAACCGTTGTTTCCCTCTCCCGGCCCGAATGGGCTAACTTACGGCTGCATATGCGGCTCGTCATCCACGCTGCGCCGTCTCTCCGTTTCATCGCGCATTGCCTGCCGCAACTAGAGGAATACGCAACCTACTCGCGCTAAGAAACATCGATGATCGCGATCGGATCCAAAATGGCTTGACCCGGAGTCTCCGCCTTTCAGCGCAGTTTGTAGGCGCTACAAACGAATGCGATGCGAGGAGGGGCTCTTTTTTGCGCGCGGTCACGGGCGATCGAATACCCCTAATAAAATAACAAAATAAAAACAAAACTACAATAATGTTGCCAAAATGTTGTGAATCTTGCAAAAATTTGATTGACTGATTTTGGATCGCGATGCTATTATTGACATGCAAGTCATCAAACACTTCGCAAACCGGTGGTGATGGGGGTACGCTAAAACAATAGAATGAAAACGGTTACGAAGAAGAGGGAACTAAACATCCATCTCGGAAACCGGTAGACCTTGCCGGAGCAAACGGATATTGCTCATTAAAAAGCGGGAGGTTGTTTTGCAAATGAAAAAAGTGAAAGCACTTACATTTTTGCTTGCGACGACGATGCTTACGTTAACGGCATGCGGAGGCGGGAGCAATAACGCGGGCGGCAACGCCGCGAACAATCCGCCTGCCAACGACGCGTCGACGGGCACGGCTGCCGGCAATGACGCGGCAGCGAACAATGCTTCGGCCGGCAACGACGCCTCCGGCAACAACGCGGCGGCGACGAACGAGGACGCCCCCGCTCCGATCGACCTCGGCGGGCGAGAAATCCATATCTCCGCCTGGTGGGACGGCATGCCGAAGGGCGATACGGCCGACTCCAAGAAAGCGCTCGATAAACTGCACGAAATCGAGAAGAAATACAACGTCAAAATCAAATACGACAACATCCCGTTCGATAAATACATGGATAAGTTCACGACGGCCGCGCTCTCCGGAACGCCGATGGCCGACATCTCCATCCTTGAGTTCAAGCGAGCGCTTGCCCCGATCAAACAAGGCTTAATCCTTCCTCTGAGCGAGTATACCCAAGGCACCAGCGATATCAACAACGAGCAAGAACACACGATCAAGCTTCCGCAGCTCCTCGGGGACGAGTACTTCTTCGGCGGCAAAGGCGTCTCGACCGTAGGCATGTTCTACAACCGCGATCTGTTCAAGAAGCTCGGCCTGCCGGATCCGCAGGACCTGTATGCGGGCGGGCAATGGAACTGGGATAAATTCCTCGAAGTCGCGAAGCAGGCGACGACGGATACGAATAACGACGGCAAGCCGGATACCTGGGGCTTCTCCGATTGGGCGCCGGGCGCGGCTCGCGACTTCGGCGTAACGAACGGCGCGCTGTTCGTCAACGACGACCTGACCGTCGGCTTCACGGATCCGAAAATGATCGAAACGCTGGAATTCATCAACCGGCTGTACAACAAAGAAAACGTCGTGAAAGTCAAAAAAGGCGACAAAAACAGCTGGGATGAAACGTCCACGTTCAAAGACGGCGACGTCGCGATGTCCTCGAACTTCGATTGGAACGTCGGCGGCCTGCCGTTCGAAGTCGGCGTCGTGCCGAACCCGCAAGGTCCGAGCGGCGACGGCAAGTTCACCTACGCGAACACCGCCCAGAACGGCTGGGTCATTCCGAAGGGCGTAAAAGACCCGCAAATCGTGTACCAAATCTACGAAGAGCTGCAGGACGTGCCTTCCACGGAAGAATACCTCGGCCAAAACGGTCTGGAAGCGCTCTTCAAAAACCAAGCGGACATCGATATGGCGCTGCAGCACATCAACAATACCGGCCGGATCTCGCTTGAAGAAGGCGTTGCCGACTACCCGTGGTTCTCGATCCTGGACGACATCATCAAGAAGAACCAATCCGTGACCGCCACGGTTAAGAAGTACGAAGCCCCTGCGCAAACCGCGCTCGATAAATTAAAATAACGCATGGACACCTGTTGATAGGGAAGGAAGGGAGGGGAGGCCGGACGTGCCGGTACAACCCTCCTTTTCTATGCAAAGCGAGCCTAACAACCGGCTAACGAAGCGGATAACACGATCAAACATTAGGCTAACGTGTTTGGTATCCATATAGGTGCGTTCCAGGAAGACGACGGTACGCGAGTGCGCTTTCGTCAGCGGGATGCGAGAACCGCAGATCAATCCGCCGCTTGGGAGGGCTGACATTGAAAGGGAGAAAACGCCTGAAGAAATGGGGAATGACGGCGGCATGCGTCGTCATCGCGATTGCGCTGCTCGCCGTATGGTCCCGATCGGGAAAGGACGGCACGGCAGCCGCGGGAAGCCGATCGGCGTTCGCCGAAGGCGCCTGGTCGACGCTGCAGGAGGGCCGCGGCGATTACGCGGACTATCTGTCGAAGCACGAGAACGCCGGCTTCGCCGATCAGGAGATCGTTCTCGATGCCGCAAGCTACGCCAAGGTGGAGGGCGACGGTTTCGAGAAGCTGGACGATTATGAAGGCCGGGCCGGCACGTCCCTTAAGACCGGCGAACAGGGCAGCGTATCCTGGGACATTCATGTGACGCAAGAGGGCTTCTATAACATCGGGCTTGACTATTACCCGATCGCGGGCAAGAGCTCGAGCATCGAGCGATCGCTGCAAATCGACGGCGTCGTTCCGTTCACGGAAGCGTCTTACCTGCAATTCGATCGCGTATGGGACAACGAGCTGGATCATATGAAGCAGGACAATCTGGGCAACGACCTGCGGCCGGAGCAAATCGAGAAGCCGGCGTGGCGCGATGCGCTGCTCGAGGATTCGGACGGCTACTACGCCGATCCGTTCAAGTTTTACTTGAGCGCCGGCCAACACACGCTCACGTTCGTCTCGCAGCGCGAGCCGATGGTTCTACATCAGCTGAAGCTGTATCGGCAGAAGCAGCCCGCGACTTATGAAGCCGCGCTCAAGCAGTACGAGAAGGACGGGCTCAAGAAGGCCGACAGCCGGCTGATTACCGTGCAAGGCGAAGCGGCCGTCGCGAAGTCGTCGCCGACGCTGTATCCGCAGACGGAGCGTTCCACCTCCTCCGTTACGCCTTACAGCCCGAAGCTCATCCGGGTCAATACGATCGGCGGCTATAACTGGCGTCTGCCGGGACAATGGATCGAGTGGGAAGTCGACGCGCCTGAAACGGGACTCTATAAGATCGCCTTGAAGTCCAAGCAGGAATTCGTTCGCGGCTTGTACGCGACGCGCCGTCTGCTGATCAACGGCGAGGTTCCGTTCAAGGAAGCCGAACAAATTCCGTTCCGCTACAAGAACGGCTACCGCATCGACGTCATCGGCGGCGACGAGCCGTACCTGTTCAAGCTCGAAAAAGGCAAGAACGTCATTCGCATGGAAGATACGCTCGGCGAGTTCGCTCCGCTCATCCGCGAAGTGAAAGAGAGCCTGTACACGCTCAATGCCATGTATCGCAAAATCATCATGATTACCGGCGCATCGCCGGATAAATACCGGGATTACCGCTTGGATAAGCAAGTGCCGAAGATGCTGGAAACGTTCCAATCCGAGAGCGACCGGCTTTCCGCCGTCGGCGCCGAGCTGAAACGGCTGTCGGGCGGAAGCAGCGACTCCGAAGCGCTCCTGAAGACGATGGCGCTGCAGCTGAAGGAATTGGTGAAGGATCCCGATACGATTCCGCGCCGACTCGCCGCATTCAAGAGCAACGCCGGCGGTCTCGGCACCTGGCTCCAGAAGGCGATCGAGATGCCGCTTCAGCTCGACGAAATGTACATTGCGTCGCCGGACAAGAAGTTTCCTTCGTCCGGAGAGGGCTTCTTCTCGAAGCTGAAGCACGAGCTATCGACGTTCGCGTATTCCTTCGTGATCGATTACAACCAGATCGGCAACGATTCGGAGGAGAAGAACCAGCAGTCGATCACCGTCTGGATCGGCAGCGGCCGGGACCAGGCGAACACGCTGAAGGCGATGATCGACGAAACGTTCACGCCGCAAACGGGCATCAACGTGAATTTGAAGCTCGTGCAAATGAACACGCTGCTTCCGGCAACTTTGGCCGGCCGCGGCCCGGACGTCGCGATGCAGATCAGCAACGATATTCCGGTCAACTACGCGATGCGCGGCGCGGCCGCCGACTTGACGCGATTCTCCGATTATCCGGACGTGGCGAAGCGGTTCCGCGACAGCGCGCTTGTTCCGTACACGTACGAGCAGGGCGTCTACGCGCTGCCGGAGACGCAAACCTTCAACATGCTTTTCTACCGCAAGGACGTGCTGGCGGAGCTTGGCCTTGAAGTGCCGCAAACGTGGGACGACGTGTATAAGCTGCTCACCGTCCTAAGCAAGAACCGGATGCAGTTCGGCATGCCGATCACGGTTCCGCAGACATCGGTGCCGGTGCCGGGCCAGAACATTCCGCCGAACTCGATCTATGGCTCGCTCCTCATGCAGAACGGCGGTCAATTCTACCGGGAGGGCGGCCAAGCGTCCGACCTGGATTCGAAAATCGGCGTCGAAACGTTCAAGACGTGGACGGACCTGTACGGCGACTACAAGCTGGAACGCGAATTCGACTTCGCGAACCGGTTCCGCACCGGCGAAATGCCGATCGGGATCGTCGATTACACCACGTACAATCAGCTCACCGTATTCGCGCCGGAAATCCGCGGCATGTGGGGCTTCGCGCCGATTCCGGGCACCAAGCAGGCGGACGGCACCATCCGCAGAGATACGCCGAGCACGGGCAACGGCACGCTGATGCTGAGCGGCGCGAAGGACAAGGACGCGTCCTGGGCATTCATGAAATGGTGGACCGACGAGAAGACCCAAACGAATTTCGGCCGGGAGATGGAGGCGCTGATAGGAGCTTCCGCGCGCTATCCGACGGCGAACATCAAAGCGCTCGACAGCTTGCCTTGGCCGGTCGCCGATTACGATAACCTCAAAGCGCAGTTCGCGTACGTCAGGGGCGTTCCCGAGGTGCCGGGCGGCTACTTCACCGGGCGCCATTTGCAGAACGCGTTCTTGAAAGTGGTCGTCGAGAAAAACACGGAAGCGCGCGAAGCGATCATGGATTACACCCAATACATTCAAGACGAGATCAAAGCGAAGCGCAAAGAATTCGGCCTGCCGGAATAAGGAGGGATCCGCGTGTCAACGATCGGTACACCGAGTCAGCCTTCCGTGACCGTAGCCGCCGGGACGCCAGCCGTGAAAACGACAAGCTGGCTGGCGATCAAATGGAAGGAAATCAAGGCGCACAAGCATTCCTATATCCTCATGTCGCCCTACATGCTGCTGTTTGCCGTCTTCACGGTGCTGCCCGTGATCATGTCCGTCGTCATCAGCTTTACGTACTTCAACATGCTCGAATTCCCGCGCTTCATCGGCTGGCAGAACTACTCCCGCTTGTTCCTCGAAGACGACGTGTTCTTGATCGCGATCAAGAATACCATCCTCTTCGCCGTCATTACCGGACCGCTCAGCTATCTGGCTTGCTTCGTCTTCGCCTGGATCATCAACGATCTTCGCCCGAAGCTGCGCGCGTTCATGACGCTGATCTTCTACGCGCCGTCCATCTCGGGGAACGTCTACTTCCTCTGGCAGATGATCTTCTCGGGAGACCGTTACGGCATCGCGAACGGGTTCCTGATCAAGACGGGCGTACTGCTCGACCCGATTCAATGGCTGAAGACGGAGCAGTACATCATGCCGATCATCATCCTCGTGCAGCTCTGGCTCAGTCTCGGGACGGGCTTCCTCGCCTTCATCGCGGGACTCCAAACCGTGGACAAAACGCTGTACGAAGCGGGCGCGGTCGACGGCATCAAGAACCGCTGGCAGGAGCTGTGGTACATCACGCTTCCTTCGATGAAGCCGCAGCTGATGTTCGGGGCCGTCATTCAGATCACCTCGTCCTTGGCGATCGCGGACGTGTCCATCTACCTGGCCGGCTTCCCGAGCGTCAACTACGCGGCCGAAACCATCGTCACGCACTTGATCGACTTCGGTACGATCCGCTTCGAGATGGGCTACGCATCGGCGATCGCGACCGTGCTGTTCACCTTGATGGTCGGGACGAACCTGGTCGTGCAGCGACTTCTCAGGAGGGTGGGGGAATAGAAGATGAGGTTAGCGCTTCCCATTCGCAAGAAACGAGTGAACCGTTCGTTTGCCGGAACGTTCTGGATGTTCGTGTTTCTGGCTGCCGTCGCCGCTTTCATGGCGCTGCCGCTCGTGTACGCGATCAACGCGGCGTTCAAGCCGCTCGACGAAATCTTCCTGTTCCCGCCGACGCTCTTCGTTCGGCATCCGACGACGAGCAACTTCATCGATCTGATGACGCTGCTCGGCCAATCGTGGGTCCCGTTCTCCCGGTACATTTTCAACACTTTCTTCATAACCGGAATGGGCGTGGTCGGACACGTGCTGCTGGCATCGGCCGCGGCGTATCCGCTCGCGAAGCACAAGTTTCCCGGGTCGAAGCTCGTCTTCACCGTCGTCGTGCTCTCGCTGATGTTCACGCCTCAAGTAACGGCGATTCCGAACTACATGGTCATGTCCTGGATCGGCTTCATCGATACGTACTGGGCCGTGATCGTGCCGGCGTTCGCGTTCTCGCTGGGCTTGTACCTCATGAAGCAATTCATGGAGCAAATTCCCGACGCGCTGCTGGAGTCGGCCAAGATCGACGGCGCGAACGAATACCGGATCTTCTGGCAAATCGTCATGCCGAACGTGAAGCCGGCTTGGCTGACCTTGGTCATCCTGCTCTTCCAGATGCTCTGGGGAACGGACGGCAACGGCTTCATCTATAGCGAGCAGCTGAAGACGCTTCACTATGCGTCCAACCAGATCATCTTCGGCGGCATCGCGCGCGCCGGCGTCGGCTCGGCCGTCGCGCTCATCCTGATGAGCGTGCCGATCGCCTTGTTCGTCTTCTCGCAAAGCCGCATTATCGAAACGATGACGACTTCCGGCATGAAGGACTAAGGGAGGTGGAAGCGTGCGCTTGAAGAGAGTTTTGCTGCTGGCCGCCATCCTGTCGCTGGCCGCATCGATCGGCATTCCCTCGGCGTCGGCGGCTGCGCCATACGAAGCCTACACGTACGATTACTACGGCGATTCATCGCCGCTGCCGGCCCCGTACGTGCCGGATGCCGCGTTAACGGGCGAAAGCTTGGGGGTCGGCGACTTCAAAGAGCCGAGCGACATGTTCGTTGCGCCGGATAAGACCACGTATATCCTGGACAGCGGCAACGCGCGGATTATCGTGCTGGATCCGGAGCTGCGCGTCGATCACGTCATCAAGACGTTCACGAACGACGGCAAGAAGGACGGCTTCGCGGCGCCGCAGGGGCTGTTCGTCTCCGACAAGAACGAGCTGTACGTGGCGGACACCGACCACGGCCGCGTCGTCGTGCTGTCCGAGCAAGGCGAGCTGATCCGCATTATCGCGGCTCCGAAATCGGATATTTTGCCCGCGGATTTCAAATTCGTGCCGCTCAAAGTCACGGTCGATGCGGCGGATCGCGTATTCGTCATCGCGCGCGGCGTATTCGAAGGCATCATGCAGTTCGACGACAAGAATCGTTTCATGGGCTATGTCGGCACGATCAACGTGTCGCCTTCCGTCTGGGACCGGCTCTGGAAGTCGTTGTCCACCAAGGCGCAGAAGGCGCAGATGCAGCTGTTCATCCCGACCGAATTCTCGAATGCCGACATCGACCCCAAGGGCTTCGTGTATGCGACCGCGATCGATATCGCGTCCGACACGCCGATCAGGCGGCTGAATCCGTCCGGCGACGACGTCCTGAAGCGGCTCGGCTACTGGCCCGTCAAGGGCGATATCCGCTTCCGGATGTTCGGCAACAATTCGGGTCCGTCCAAGTTCACCGACATCAAGGTGCTGGGCGGCGGCATGTACGTCGCGCTCGACGCCAACCGCGCGCGGCTGTTCACCTACAACGACGAAGGCGACTTGCTGTATGCCTTCGGCGGCCGGGGCAACCAGCTCGGGGTCTTCAATACGCCCGTCGCCGTCGAGCAGATCGGCGATCGGCTCGCGGTGCTGGACAGCGGCAAGAAAAACATCGTCCTCTTCCGTCCGACGGCGTTCGGCACCCTTGTCCGGCAGGCGACGACGGAGCATTACAACGGCAACGACGACGTCGCCGTCAAGATATGGAGCGACGTGCTTCGCTTGAACACGAACTATGAAATCGCTTACCTCGGCATCGGCAAGTCGCTCCTGATGCAAAAGAACAACGAGAAGGCGATGGAATATTTCAAGCTCGGCATGAGCCGCAAAAACTTTTCGGTCGCGTACAAGCGCTATCGCCGGGAAGTGCTGAAGGAACAGTTCGGCACGGTCATGACCGTCGTGCTTACTCTCGTCATTGCGTTTATCGCGTATCGCGTTGCCAGACTCGTCAATAGAAGGAGGGCTGTGAAGCGTGAAGCAGGACTTTCTTAAATTTCCGCTCCATCTTATCGTGCGTCCGTTCGACGGATTCTGGGACATGAAGTACGAGGGCAAGGGCAAATTGAAGGTTGCGCTGCTGATCTTGCTCGCGCTCGTCCTGACGACGATCTTGCAGAAGCAATTTGCCGGCTTTCTCGTCAACATGGCGGATCCGCGCACGCTCAACAGCCTGGACGATTTGGAGTTCACGATTCTTCCTTTCTTGTTATTCTGCATCGCGAACTGGTCGATCACGACGCTCATGGAAGGGGAAGGGAAGTTCAAAGAGATCGTGATGGCGACCGGGTACGCGCTGCTGCCGATCGTGCTCATCAACCTGCCGATGACGTTCGTCAGCCGATTCATGACGCAGGAGGAGACGGCGTTCTATTATCTCTTGAACAGCATCTCCAGCCTCTGGTTCGTCGTGATGCTGTTCGTGGGCATCATGACCGTCCACCAATACACGCCGGCCAAGACGGTGCTGACGATGGCGCTGACCGTCATCGCCATGGGGTTCGTCGTCTTCATCGCCACCTTGGCGTTCAGCCTCGGTTCGCAGATTTACTGGTTCATCTATGACGTATACCGTGAACTCATATTCCGGACTTAAAGGAGGCCGCGCCCATGAAACGAAAAACAAAATGGTATGCGGCGCTGGCCTGTGCCGGGATTATCGCCGCTTCGGCATTCGCCTATCGCTTGTATGCGAAAGGCGCGCCCGCCGCCGACATCGCGGCGTTCGCGCGATCGGACATGAAGCCTGCCGCGGCGAACGAACTGACGTATATGGCGGACGGCAGCAACGCCGTCCCGGGCATGAAGCTCGTTGCGCGGACGGATGCGCTCGCGCTCTACATGAATCCGGACACGACCGAGATCGCCGTCCTTAACCGGGCGAGCGGCAAGGCGTGGCACAGCAATCCGGGGGATATCGGCTCGGATGCCAAAGCGTCGCCGTTCGAGAAGGACCGCTTGGCCGCGCAAGTCACGCTGAACTACCGCGATTCGATCGGAACGCTCGGCGCGATCACCAATTTTACGGACAGCATCCAGCGGAAGCAGTTCAAGGCGGAGGGGATCGAGAACGGCGTGCGGATCACCTATACGATCGGGGATACGTCGCTCGGGATCGACGCGCTGCCGAAGCGGATCGGCAAGAAACGGTTCGAGGAGAAGGTGCTCGGCAAGCTGGACAAGAAGACGGCGGATTACGTATCGAACCGGTATTATCCGCTGGACGACAATCCGGACGTGCTCGAGCGGCTGGATACGGAAGTGTCGCGGGCGCTCGTGCTGAAGCGGATGCTCGACGCCTTCGCCAAAGCCGGGTACACGCCGGAGGATCTGAAGGCGGACAACGACGAGAACGGCGCGTCCGGCGGCAGCGCTTCGGCTAAGCCGAACTTTACGATTCCGATCGAATACCGGCTCTCCGGCGACTCGCTGCTCGTGCGCGTTCCGGTGAAGGACATTCAGGAGAGCCCGGGCTACCAGATCCGCTCCGTCGAGCTGCTCGACTTCTTCGGCGCGGCGGGCCAGGATGAGCAAGGCTACATGCTCGTTCCGGACGGTTCGGGCAGCTTGATCCACCTGAATAACGGCAAAACGGGCGAAGAGGTCTATGCGCAGCGGGTGTACGGCGACGACGAGAACGATAATTCGAAGCGTCGCGGGCAGATCGCGGAGGCCGCACGGCTGCCGGTGTTCGGCATGAAGACGGGCGACGAGGCATGGTTCGCCACGATCGAGAAGGGCGAGGGCATCGCCAGCATCAATGCGGACATCAGCGGCCGCAAAAATTCCTACAACAGCGCCTACGCCAGCTTCGCCATTCGCGGCGAAGACGAGCTCGAGCTGTACAAAGGCAACAAGGTGGACGAATTCCAGCTGCTGACGGACGATCGCTTCGCGGGCGACATTCAGCTTCGGTACGATTTTCTTTCCGGCGACCGGGCGTCGTACTCGGGCATGGCGGCGTTGTACCGGAACAATCTGGCGAAGGAAGGCGTGCTGCAGCCGCTGAAGGCCCAAGAGCAGCTGCCGTTCTACGTCGACCTGCTCGGCGCGGTGGACATACGCAAATCGTTTCTCGGCGTGCCGTATAAAGGGCTGATGACGATGACGACGATCGGCCAAGCGAGCCAAATCGCCAAGGAAATCCAGGCCGCCGGCGTGTCCAACGTGCAGATGCGCTACGTCGGCTGGTTCAACGAAGGAATCGATCACACGATTCCGGAGACCGTCAAGCTCGACGGCCAGCTGGGCAGCAAATCGGACCTGTCCAGGCTGGCGGCTCAGCTGAAGGACATGGGCGGCAACTTGTATCCCGACGTCGCTTTCCAGCATGTGCTGCGCGAAAACCATGACTTCAAGCCGGCTTCGGACGCGGCCCGCTTCGTCACGCGAGAGCAGGCGCTGCTGCAGCCGTACGACCGGGCGCTGAACGCGATGAACGCCCAGTGGGGCTCCTTCTATCTATTGTCGCCGGCGAAGCTGCCGTATTTCGTGGATCAGTTCGTCGATAGCTATAAGAAGTACAAAATGGATTCGGTCGCGCTGCGCGACATGGGCGATACGCTGACGGCCGATTATCGCGTCAATCGCGTCGTGTTCCGGGACGTCGCCAAGAATATCGTGACCGATCAGCTCGGCAAAATCGAAAAAAGCTATCCGAACGTGATGCTCACCGGGGGCAACCAATACGCCTTGAAATACGCCGACCGGCTGCTGAACGTGCCGATGGCTTCCAGCGCGTTCAGCATCGAGGACGAGGCCGTTCCGTTCTACGAGATGGTCGTCCACGGCTACAAGGAGTATGCCGGCGCGCCGATCAACCTGGACGACGAGCAGGACTTGACGTACCATCTGCTTCGTTCGCTGGAATACGGCGCCGCGCCGCATTTCTTCTGGTCCTACGAGTCGTCTTCCAAGCTGAAGCTGACGGCGTACGAGTCGATGTTCTCGACGCATTACTCGGATTGGCTGGGGGACGCGGCGGATTTGTACGGCAAGCTGAACAGCGTGCTGGCCGGGCTGCAGCGCGAGACGATTACGGAGCATGCGCGGTTGAAGCCCGGCGTCGTCAAGGTCGGCTACAGCAACGGGACGTCGATTTACGTGAACTATACGGATCAGCCGGTCGCCGTTCAAGACGTGCGAATCGGCGCGAAAAATTTTACCGTGGGTGGTGACGGACCGTGAACATCAGACGATTGACCTTGACGCAGAAACGCGCGCTGCTCGGCATCCTGTTCATCCTGCCTTGGCTGCTTGGGTTCGTGTTTTTGTTCGCGACGCCGCTGTTTCAATCGATTCATTTCAGCTTCAGCAACATGAAGATCGCCCCGGGAGGCGGGTACACGCTCGACTTCATCGGATGGGATAACTTCAAGAACGCGCTGTCGATCGATCCGAATTTCAACCGGATTCTAACGCAGTCCTTGAGCGAGATGGCATGGAACGTGCCGATGATCCTGTTCTTCAGCTTGTTTACGGCGACGATGCTGAACACCCGATTCGTCGGACGCCCGTTCGCGCGCGCGATCTTCTTCCTGCCGGTCATTCTGGCCTCCGGCGCCATTGCCGCGGCCCAAACGTCGGGCCTCATTCAATTGACCGGCAGCTCGGAGATGGCGAAGGAGCTGGGGCAGCAGCAGAACGGCTTCGACCCGCTGACGCTCGCCTTCACGTTGTCCGACGCGGGACTGCCGATGTGGTTTATCGACTACATCATCAGCGCCGTGCAGCGCATCTACGAAATCATCAAGAGCTCCGGCGTGCAGATTCTGATCTTCCTGGCCGCGCTTCAATCGGTCCCCGTGTCCATGTACGAGGTCGCCAAGATGGAAGGCGCGACGGCGTACGAGACGTTCTGGAAGATTACGTTCCCGATGGTCAGCCCGCTGATCTTGACGAACATCATCTATACGATCATCGACTCGTTCACGAACAGCCAAGTGACGACGACGATCTACAATACGGCGTTCCAGTCGCAAAACTTCGGGCTCAGCGCCGCGATGTCATGGATATATACCGCGGTCATCAGCGTCATCCTCATCATCGTCGGCATTCTCGTGTCCAGAAGGGTGTTCTACTACAATTGAGCGAATGGGAGGGCGAAGGCATTGAAATTCCCCGATTTGCAAAACGAAGCCGTCGTCATACAAATGCAAAAGGCGCGCAACAAGACGGCGTCGCTGCTGTGGCTCATGTTCCGTTACGTGCTGATCATCGGGATATCGTTCATCATTCTGTATCCGATCCTGCAGCAGCTGTCGGTCGCCTTTAAGGATAAGGCGGATATCTACAATCCGACGATCTACATGATTCCGGTGCATTTCACGATGGAGAACGTGCGGTATGCGATGGCCGTGCTGAATTACTGGCCGCTGCTGAAGAACACGCTCCTCTTCGCGGCGTCCACGACGCTTCTCCAGGCTGCTTCGTGCTCGCTGGCGGGCTACGGCTTTGCCCGGTTTAACTTCCCGGGGAAGAACATCCTGTTCACGCTCGTCGTGCTGACGATCTTGATTCCGTCCAGCACGCTGATGGTCCCGATGTACATTCATTTCCGCTCGTTCGATTTGTTCGGCGTCATCCATCTGATCACCGGCAAAGACGGCATCAACATGCTCAATACCTACGGCCCGTCGATGATTACGGCCGCCTTCGCCAACGGCTTGAAGTCCGGCTTGTTCATCTACATTTTCCGCCAGTTCTTCCGCGGCATGCCGGGCGAAATCGAAGAGGCGGCGCTCATCGACGGCGCCGGCGGCATCCGCACCTTCTTCACGATCATGCTGCCGAACGCGATTCCGCCGCTCATTACCGTCATTCTGTTCGCGTTCGTCTGGCAGTACAACGACATCTTCTACGCCTCGCTGTTCAACAGCGCGAGCGACCTGATGTCGATCAAGGTGTCTTCGCTGCCCGCCGACGTGAACCAGTACTTGCCGGGCATCATGGGCATCGGCAGCGGCACGAACGTCAAGGTGGATCCGAACCAAGTGTCCTTGATCGTCGACACCGGCATACTGCTCGCGATTTCCCCGCTGATCGCGATGTACCTGTTCGTGCAGCGCTTCTTCGTCGAGAGCGTCGAGCGTTCGGGCGTCGTAGGCTAAGCGAGGGAGCGGCGGAAGCGAAGCGCGGCAAGAACAAACGAACCGACAAGGGGGGAGCGGCATGAATGTCGAATGGGCGTGGCGGATGAACGTCGAACCGAACCTGATTAACCCGCAAGCCGACGATTGCGCGAAGCGGCTGATGGCGTATCTGTGCGATACGTACGGCAAACGGATGCTGACCGGACAGCAGATCGGCGTCCGCGCAACGCCGGAGATGGACGTGATCTTCCGGGAGACGGGGCGCTATCCGGCCGTCGGCGGCTTCGATTTCATGAACGATTCGCCGTCCCGCGCGGAGCGCGGCGCCGTGGGTACCGATACGGCGCTTGCCTTGGCATGGTGGCGGGCAGGCGGAATCGTCACCTTCTGCTGGCATTGGAACGCGCCGAAGGATCTGGTCGATCAGCCGCCCGACAACGGCTGGCACCGCGGCTTCTATACCGCGGCCACGACGTTCGATCTGGCCCGGGCGATGGACGATCCGTCCTCGGAGGAATACGCCTTGCTGCTGCGCGATATCGACGCGATCGCCGGCTTGCTCGCGCGGCTCCGGGAAGCCGGCGTCCCCGTCCTGTGGCGGCCGCTCCACGAAGCGTCCGGCGGCTGGTTCTGGTGGGGCGCCAAGGGACCGGAGCCGTGCATCCGGCTCTGGAAGCTGATGTACGACCGGATGACGGGGCTGCACGGCCTGCACAATCTGATCTGGGTGTGGAACGGACAGCATAAGGACTGGTATCCGGGCGATGCGTACGTGGACATCATCGGCGAAGACGCGTATTCGCCCGCGCGGAATTATGAGCCGCACGTTGACCGCTTCCGGCAGGCGATGAGCTATACGGAGTCCGCGAAGCTCATCGCGCTCTCCGAGAACGGACCGCTTCCGGATCCCGACCTCATGATCGCAAGCGGCGCGCTCTGGCTGTGGAATTGCACGTGGTACGGCGATTTTCTGCATAAGCTGCAGGATGGCGAGACGGTCGTATCGGAGCGCTATACCGAAGCGGAGATGCTTAAGAAAGTCTATCGGCATCCCTTCACGGTGACGCGCGACGAGCTGCCCGATCTCCTCCGTTATCCCGAAGGCCGGACGAATCGCGAAGACAACGGCGTTCCGATTAGGAGGGCGTCCGATTCTAGCAGAGGAGTTGATGGAATCATGCGCATTAGCGCGCTGACGGCCGAACAAATCGAACAGTTCATCGACAAAGGCTATGTGCATATTAAAGGCGCCTTTCCGCGGGAAGCGGCTCTGGAGGCGCAGTCGTTCCTGTGGGGCAAGCTGGAAGAGAAGGCCGGCGTCTTGCGCGAGGACCCCTCGACGTGGCGGGAGCCGATGGTCAACATCCGCGAAAATTACCGCCACGCCGCGTTCGACGCCTGCAATACGGCGCTGTTCGCCGACGCGGTCGAGGACTTGACCGGCGCGGGCCGCACGATCCATCGCTTCGTCGCCGGCGAGACGGAAGGTGACAAGCTGCCGGGCTGGGGCTGGTGGCCGGTCAATTTCTTCGTCGGCAAGGGCGAGCCTTGGTTCGTGCCGACGAACGGCTGGCACTGGGACGGCATTCATTTCCGGCATTACGTCGATTCGCCGGAGCAAGGTCTGCTCTGCCTGTGCCTCTTCTCGGATATCGCGCCGCACGGCGGCGGCACGTTGGTCGTGGAAGGCTCGCATAAGACGGTCGCGCGTCACCTGACCCGGTATCCGGAAGGCGTCGAGCTGGGGGACGGCATTCGCGCCCTTCATGCCGAGCACCCGTATTTCGCCAAGCTGACGGGACGGGACGGCGAACCGATGAGCGCGGAGGAACGGAACGCTTTTTTCATGGAGCAGGCCTATATCGACGAAGACGGCACGCGGCTGCAGGTCGCGGAGACGACGGGAGAGGCCGGGGACGTCATTCTATGCCATCCGTTTCTCGTGCATGCCGCGTCGCCGAATCACAGCGGGAAGGTTCGATTCATGTGCAACCGGACGTCTCCGCTGAAGGAGCGGCTGTCGCTGCAGCGGGAAGGAGCGGGCGGCTACTCGCCGCTCGAGCGAAGCATCCGGGCATCCGTCTATCGTTAAGCTGCATCGGCTGCTCGCCCGCATGCCGCTCCCTGGACTTGCAGGTTTGTTAATCGTCGGCAATCGGATGGATGAATGAATACGGAGGGCTGCCCGGTGGGGATCGCGATCAGATTGATCGAGGAATCGGATTATAAGCAAGCTTATGCCTTTCAACGCGAGTATTTGGATCGCGAGACCTTTGAGGATTTTATGCGGCGGGTGAAGAGCGAACCTGACTTGTACTTCGTCACGGCGGATGGCCGCGAGGTAGTCGGCGTGTGCTACGGAAGTCCGTCCAAGAAAAACGAGTCGGTCATGAATGTGAACGGGATCGCGGTTAATCTGGATGTTACCAAGCCTTATGCCAGGGTCGGGCTGGGAACGAACATGCTGCATGTATTCGAAAAAGCCGCGAAGCAAAAGGGATATAAGACGATGGGCGTAGGCTCGGCGGATGATCCCAAAGTAGAAGCGTTTTATTTGAAAAACGGCTATCAACCAACGGAATTGGTCGTCATCGGAGCCAACCATGAGCACTTGGAGCGGGTCCGGGTGGCTGATTATGAAAATGGGAGGTTACGAAGAGAAGAACTAAGACGCAGCTACAATCCCAAAGAAGTGATCTTCATCTTGGCAAAAGCGCTGCAAGAAACGTAGCGCGAGCGGACCGGTCAGGTCGGCTGAGGGGGGCGTTGGCATTGAAATTACGGACGATTGCGCTCGCGGTCTCGCTGCTCGCGTTTGTTTCGGCAGCGGGGTGCAAGGGCAACGCGCAAACCCATCAAAACGAAGCATCCGACAAGACGGAGCCTGTCGCCGAGGCGAAGGCGGCGAACGAAGCGGAGAAGCGTCCGCCGTCTCCCGAGCCGGCCCCGGCTCCGGCTGCTTCGTCCCAGTCGGCGCCGGATCCGAAGCTGCCGAAGCGCGCCCCGCAGTCGGCGCCCCTTGACGTCTTTCAACAGGCGAAGCTGCTCGGGAGAGGCGTCAATCTCGGCAACGCGCTTGAGGCGCCGACGGAAGGGGAATGGGGAGTCGTTTTACAGGAAAGCTACTTCAAGACGATCAAGGATGCGGGCTTCGAAACGGTCCGCGTCCCGATCAAGTGGTCGGGGCATGCGGAGGCGAAGGCTCCTTACGCGATCGAGCCCGATTTTTTCGACCGCATCGATTGGGTCATCGGCCAGGCGCTGAAGCAGGGGCTGAACGTGGTGCTGGACATGCATAATTACGATGAGCTCTATCTGGATTCGGTTGAGCAGGAGCCTCGTTTCCTGGCGCTATGGAAGCAAATCTCGGCGCGGTACAAGGAGCTTCCCGGCAACGTGTATTTCGAGCTGCTCAACGAACCGAACGGTTCTCTGACGTGGTCCAAATGGAACCGGCTGCTGAAGAAGACGCTCGATTCGATTCGGAGCGAGGATCCGTGGCATACCGTCATTATCGGGTCCGTCAATTGGAGCAACTTCGCGGATCTCGCGTCGCTCGACATACCGGATAGCGAACGGAACGTCGTCGCGACGTTCCATTACTACGATCCTTTTCCCTTCACGCACCAGGGGGCGGAGTGGGCAGGGCCGGAGATCGGAACCGTCGGCGTCGCGTGGCCGGGTCCCCCGTCGCGGAAGGTGGAGCCGATCGCGGCCGCCAAGCTGGTGAAATGGGTGGACGATTGGTTCCGCGATTACAATGCGAATCCGGCGGAAACGAATCCGGCAAGTCCCCGCTCGATCGCGGAAGCCTTCGACAAGGCGGACAATTGGGCCAAGGAGCATCACCGTCCGATCTATCTCGGCGAATTCGGCGCGTACGGCAAAGCCGATATGCCTTCGCGGGCGCGCTGGACGACCGCCGTGCGCGAGGAAGCGGAGAAGCGCGGCTTCGGTTGGGCCTATTGGGAATTTTGCGCGGGCTTCGGCGTCTATGACCCCGCGGCTAATCAGTACCGGCAGGAATTGCTGGACGCGCTCGTTCCGCCAAACCAGGCCCATTGAAGGGGGACAGCGGGGAAAGGGCGGACGGGTAAGGGCAGAAGGGATGAACGAACGTTTCATTCGGAGGTGAATGCTATGCACGCGCAAGTTCCCGTATTAATTATCATCGGACCCGTGGGCATCGGAAAATCGAGTACCGCGGATGCGCTGTCGGAAGCGCTGGAATACGACCATGCGCTTCCGCATGCGGTGGTCGACCTTGATCATGTGAGGCGCGGATTCCCACCGCCCCAAGACGACCCTTTTAACAAGGAACTCGGCTTTAGCAATCTTGCTGCCGTCTGGAGCAATTATCGCTCGCATGGCGCCAAGTGCCTGATTATTCCCAGCGTCATGGAAAGCCAAGCGGATCTGAACGAGATCCGACGGTCGGTACCCGGAGCCGAGCTATTCTTAGTTCGACTGGTTGCGTCGCTTGAGGTCAACCATGCCCGGATTCGCGGCAGGGAGAAGACGTTCGAATCGTTGAATTGGCATCTCCGGCGCTCCGCCCAACTCGCCGCGGAACTCGCCGTCAAGAAGCTGGAGCACGTCGTCGTAGACGCGGAAAACAAGCCGCCGTCCGAAATAGCCCGAGAAATTATCCGCAGATGGGGCATCGTAGAATGGCACCGTTCAACGGAGGATGGATCATAACCTTATTTGAGGAACCGCGGCCGGCCGGCATCCGGCGATCGATGCCCGCAATCACGATAGTCCAGCCAGAAATATCGGGCTGGACTATTTTGTCGCGAAGGAGCGCGACACCCCGGTTCCCTTCCATATTTCGCATGATGCTCCGCGCCGCTCCTAAATTGACTTTCGAGTAAATATCGTTTACTATCTCGTTATACAATCGTTGAATGAAATCAAAGGACAGTGAGGCGAATGCAGTGACTAGGATTCCCAGAACGAGCAGAGACATGCAGGCGGCGGAGCGGAGAGGCCAGATTCTTCAAGGGGCCAAGGAGTTGTTCGCGGAGCACGGCTTTCACGGCACTTCGATGCGGATGATCAATAAGCACGTCGGCATTACCGACGGTTTGCTGTATCATTATTTTCCCGGCGGGAAGCAGGAGATCTTGGAAACCGTCTTCGTCGAAGCGCAGGAAGCGCGGATGGCCAGCATGGATAAGCTGCTTGCTTCGATCGAGCTGAACCAGCGGCTGGAAGACGCGCTCGCCCAGTTTCTGATCGGGTTGTACAGAACGCTGACGGAGGACCGTGCTTTCATCCGGATGATGTTCCGCGACGCGGAATCCATTCAATCGGAGCAGCGCAACTTCATGTCCGAGATGATCAAGCTGCGCCACCAGTCGCTCACCGAGGTACTGAAGAAGCGGGCGGAGGCAGGCGAAATCCATGAGATGGACTATGCGTTGGCCGCGCATCAATTGCTGGCGCTCGGCGTCGTCTGCGCGCTCCGCGAGGTTTCCTTCATTAACGTGGTTGACGTCGAAATCGAGAGCCATATCCGTAACATGGTCGCTTTCTCCGTGTCCCAATGGCGAAAGTGATTTCTTTTTTGCCCTTTTGTTAACCGAACGTAGAATGAATTAAGAATCAAGTGGAGGCTCGAACTTGTTATGATCCGTTTTTTTCGACAGAGGCATCCTTATCTTACCGTCTTCCTAGTCTTTCTCGTCGTGCTCGTCCTCGGTCTGGCCCAGCTCGGTTCAAGCGTTAACCCGGTACCGCGCGACTTGCCCGTACTGCTCGTGCAGGGCGATGCCGGGAGCATGACGCCCGCCGGCGACACGAATTTCGGCCGCGACCTATCGGAGCGCCTTCGGAATGCCGTGCCGCCGGGAGGAGAGGGACCGGCGCTGGTCTGGCGCGTCGTCGCTTCCGAGGAGGCGGCCGTCAAGGCGATGAACCGCGAAGAGGCCTATGCCGCGCTTGTCATTCCGGCGGACTTCTCGAAGAAGCTGTCGAGCCTGCTCTCGCCCGATCCGCGGTCCGCTTCCGCCGTCTTGTACGTGAACCAGGGCATGAATTATAACGGCGCGACGATGGCAAGCGGCATCGTGACCCAAATGCTCGGCGGCGCGAACGCGCAGCTTCGCGATCGCCTGCTGGCGAAATCCGGGCCGGGCGGCACGCTTACGCCCGCGCAGACGGACGCGCTCGCCGAGCCGATCCGGGTAACGAGCCGCAGCATCAACGCCATCGGCCCGAACAGCTCGAACGGCAGCGCGCCGGTCGTGCTGACCCAGCTCGTCTGGTTCGCCGCGATGGTCTCGACGATGATGCTGTTCGTGGCGGCGAACCGGGCGACCGCTAACGGGTTCCGCCTGCATCGCTTCGGCATCCGCGTCTCCCAAATCCTGATGGGCATCGCCGCTTCGGGCGCCGCCGCGCTCAGCATCCTCTGGATTGCCGGCCAATGGTTCGGCCTGCACATTCCGGACTATGCCGGCATCGGCTGGTATTTGTTTTTCGTCTGCTTCGTGTTCTTCCTGGTCCAGACGACCGTCGTCAGTTGGCTGGGCTTCGCGGGCATGCCGCTCTTCATCCTGCTCTTCTTCTTCGCCGCGCCGCTCCTGGCGCTGCCGCCGGAGCTGCTGCCGGCGTTCAGCCGGCGCTTCGTGTACGACTGGCTGCCGCTCCGGTTCGCGGCGGAAGGACTTCGCGATCTGTTTTATTTCAGAGGATTGAATTTAGACGGTCCGACGTGGACGCTGGCCGCGATCGGCGGCGTTGGCGTCGTCTTGATCCCGTTATCGGTGCTGAAGCGGCATCGGTCGGCCGATAACGAAATGGAGAATCAGCTCCCGGCCGCGGACGTACCCGGCGATTTTTCCCCCGTGGAAGCGAGCCGGCCGTTGGCGCAGCCGGCTTTCGCGGAGGCGGCGGCTCACGCGGACTTGCCGATCAAGGATAGCGAATTCCGCCATGCCATCCGGGAGTTTTTAACCCCGTCTCCGCAGGCGATAGCCGATGGGCATTTCTCGGACAACGAGTACCGGAAGGCGCTGCTGAAGCTGAAGGACGCCATGAACAAGGAGACGGACCGATACGAAGAAATGTCCCCCGATCAAGCCTACCGGCAAACGCTGAAGCAATTGACGGGACGCCTAAAGGAACCCGAGTAAGGAAGCTCGTAAGCATAACCATCCGGAGAGGAGATCAATCGATGAAAATCTACGTTGTTTATGATAGCGAAGCGGGGCATACGGAACAATTGGCCCGTTCCATTGCCAAAGGCGCCCAAAGCGTGCCCGGCGCCGAGGTGTTCATTAATCACGTTAATAAGGCGAACGTCAGAGAGCTTGCCCATATGGATGCGATTATTTGGGGCTGTCCCGGACATTTCGGCACGATCAGCTCGGGTTTGAAGGAATGGATCGATAAACTCGGGTATTTGTGGGCGAACGGGACGCTAGTGGATAAAATCGGCGCGGCATTTTGCACGACGGTCACCATTCACGGCGGTATCGAAGCGACCCTGCTGAACCTGATAACGCCCATGCTGCATCAAGGCATGATGGTTGTCGGCCTGCCGGCGAACATTCCGGAGAATGCGCTGTATGGCAGTTATTATGGGGTCGGAGTGACGTCTCCCGTCGAAGATGCCAACGATGAGCTGATTCAATCGCTATTCAAGAAGGGGCTCGGGCTAGGGGAAATTCTAGGCAAGCGCGTGGCCCAAACGGCGCTTACCGTTGCGGCAGGCAAACAAATGCATGCATTGCCGCAGCAGGATCATAAAGGATTTTAAGTCTGCACTCGTTTATTTATTAGGCGCACGCGCATCGATGCGCCCGTCTCGCCATGTAAGGACAACATGCGCAAGAAGCCGACCACCATGCGCAATGATGACATGGAACCGCCGGTCTCGGAACGATCGGTTTAAACGATCGGGATACGCGACAGCTCGAAGGTAGCCGGTCGGATGCGTGCCGATGGATGATCTACATCAAGCACTTCTTTCGAAACCCTCTTGTTCAGCGGACGAGAGGGTTTCTTTTGCCGTGAAAAATTCTTAGACACGCTTCTTGGTATTACGACAACCGGTTTTTGCTACTATTTGGGGTGAGAATCGAATTAAAATAACGGAGGCGGATGGCGTGAACGAAAAAGAAAAATACTTATTTGATTTACAAGGTTTTATTGTCATTAAAGATGTCTTGACTGCGGAGCAGCTGACGAAACTAAACAAGGCCATCGACGAGCAAGCGGACATAGCGCCCGAAGCGCGCAAAAGCTTCATGCTTTGGGAAGAACAAGCCTTCCGCGATCTGATTGACGATCCCAAAACGGAGCCTTATCTGACGGAAATTCTGGGCGAGGAATATCGTCTGGATCATGAATATTCGATTATCCATCGGAGGGGAGCGCCGCCGCTTGGTCTTCACGGAGGAGGCGTTCCGTATGACCCGGGTCAATACTATACCTTCCAAGACGGGAAAATGTACAGCGGATTGACGGTCGTTTCTTATGCCCTAACGGACATCGGCCCGGAGGACGGGGGGTTTTGTTGCATTCCCGGCAGCCATAAATCGAATTACAGAACACCGGCGGAATATAAGCATTATTCGGAAATCGGGCCGGTGGTCCATATTCCGCAACAAGCCGGAGACGCGCTCCTATTCTCGGAAGCGCTGACACATGGCACGTTTGCCTGGCAAGCCGCGCACGAACGGAGATCCTTGCTCTATAAATATGCGCCGGCGATGATAGCCTGGGCACCGTTCAACAGGTCTCCGGAGCTTCTCGACCTGCTGACGGAAAGGCAGAGAGTGATCGTTCAGCCGCCGTCTTCATTAGGTTACCGCTATTTTGGGCAGAGCAGGAAGAAGTAAGAGGACCATGCAGGCAACCCAAGCATGGCTGCTTGTCAGGCTGTCGAGAACGTCTCGACAGCCATTTCTTCGCCCATTTAGTTTAACGCGACGCCGCGTCAAATGAGCGCATAGCGAATTCGAGAGGGTCCAAAGAATACTTATTACATCAATGTATATTTTGTTCATGACCGATTAAGTCAAAGTATGTTATAGTACGGGCAGCAACCCTTGGCAGCGAAAGGAGATAACGAAGCATAGGCCGGGGAACGAACGGACCGATGAATTCAGGCCGATCCGCGCCAAGCAGGCCCGGGATGCGATGCAACCCGGCTGCTTCGAACGAAGCCGCTCGCGCGGCAGATCATGAAACCGATCGGGGAGGAACGGGAACATGCGGGACAACGGATTCAGAAGCGATCAATTGGGCGGCATTGACGGGCTGGGGAGAGAGCTGCCCGCGTATGCCGATGCAGGGCCGATTAGGGAGGGACGGTTCGTCGGGTTGTTTTACTTCCTGTGGCTTGGGCAGCACGGGACGTCGGGTCCGCATGACAACACGCGGATTCTGGCGGGGTGGCCGGAGGCGGCGAAGGACCCGGATCATCCCGCCTGGGGACCGGCGAAGTCGTTTCACTTTTGGGGCGAGCCGCTGTTCGGATACTACTTGAGCGACGATGCATACGTGCTGCGGAAGCACGTCCAGCTGCTGACGACGGCGGGGGTCGATTTTCTCGTCTTCGATACGACCAACAGGGCGACCTACAAGCAGGTGTACGACGTCCTCTTCGGCATGATGGATCACGTCCGCGCGCAGGGCTTCAGGGTTCCCCGAATAGTCTTCTATACCAATACGGAATCCGGCAAGACGGTAACGGAACTCTACGAGGACATCTACCGGCCGGGGCGTTACCCGGAGCTTTGGTTCCGCTGGAAGGGCAGGCCGCTTATCATCGGCGATCCCGGCGAATGCAGCGAGGAAATCCGCGGCTTCTTCACCTTCCGCCTCAACCAGTGGCCGAACGAGGAAGCCAAGGTTAACGGCTTCCCGTGGATCGAATTCCAGCGACCCCAGCGGGTTTTCTTCAATGACGCGGGGGAGAAGGAAATCATCAGCGTTTCGGTGGCGCAGCATCCGAGCGTGGCGATGAGCGACACGCCTTTCTACGGGTACGGGGACAACCGGGGCAGAGGTTACCGGGGGGAAACGGAAGGAAGCGATACGGTTATCGATTCGGACGAAGCGGTCATGCGCGGACTCAATATCGCCGAGCAATGGGAATTCGCGCTCCGCGAGGACCCGCGGATCGTCTTCGTTACCGGCTGGAACGAGTGGATCGCGATGCGCCTGCAGGGGCCGAAGGAGCGTCCCGTGCTGTTCGTCGATCAAGCGACGCTCGCATTCAGCCGCGACATCGAACCGATGCGAGGCGGGTACGGGGATCATTATTACATGCAGCTGGCCGGGTATATCCGCCGGTTCAAAGGCATGACCGCCCCCCCGGGGGGCTTCCGGCTGGAGCAAAGGATCCCGATCGGACCGGATTTCGGACCGTGGGCGGACTGCGGCCGGGAATACCGCGATTTCGAAGGGGATACGGAGCCCAGAAACCATCCCGGCTACGGCGAGCTCCATTACCGCGACGAGACGGGAAGAAACGACTTGACCCTCATGAAAGCGGCCCATACCGACGCGCATCTTTATTTCTACGTCCGCACCAAGGGACCGATCACCCCGCATACGGACCGGCATTGGATGCTGCTGCTGATTCGCGTCTGCGGCGCGGCCGATGAAGGCTGGGAGGGCTACCACTATATCGCGAACCGCCGCATAACGACCGAGGCGAAATCGTTGCTGGAGAGGAGCTCCGGCGGTTGGAATTGGCACGCGGTGACGGAAATCGGCTTTGCCGTCAGCGGAAACGAGCTGCAGCTCGAGATTCCGCGAGCCGCGCTGGGAATCGTTGACCCGGGCCGCGAGCTTCGCATCGGCTTCAAGTGGATCGATAACATGCAGCAGGAAGGCGATATACTGGATGCGCTGCAGCATGGCGATACGGCTCCGGAAGGCCGGCTGCACTTTATGTACAGCGCGTCAACCTAAGCGCATGAGAGACGCAATATATCCCATGGACAAGAAAGTATATTTTATTTATATTAAAGTATACAATGACAATCATTTCATACGTGGAGGCATGGGTGATGGAAGTGAAGCAATGGCGCGCGAAATGGATTTGGGCGGCGGGCACGGCCGGGGAAAACGACGTTTACGTCGAAGCACGCACCACCTTTCCGATCGAAATGAAGGTAATCGGCGCGAAGCTGCGCATATCGGCCAACCAAACCTATGAGCTTAGCCTGAACGGAACGAGGGTCGGCAGAGGGCCGGCACCCGCCGACCTGGCTTGGATGTCGTACGACGAGTATGACGTAGCCGCTTGCCTGCGCGAGGGCCGCGATAACGCGATCGCCATTCTGGCGCATAATTTCGGCACGGACCGGATTGTCACCGAACAGCTGCAAGGTCCGGGCGGACTCATTTGCCAGCTGGATCTCGCGTTGGAGGATGAAGCGGGCACGGCGCGCGAACGGACGGTCGCAACGGACGAGGGGTGGAAATGCCGCCGTTCGCCGCGCTGGGCAAAGGGGGCAAGCCGTCTTCATCTGTGGGGCGGCTACCGCGAAATCGTCGATCTGTCCAAGGAAGACGGCTGGGAACGGACGGACTACGGGGACGAATCGTGGCCGCGGGCCGTCGTCGCGGCCGAAGCCGAACAGCCGGGTACCCCCTGGCCGCGTCTTATCCCGAGCGAAATTCCCCACCTGCGGGAGACGCTCGTACGGCCTGTATCCGTCGTGTCGGCCGAAGGCTTCCTGGGGGCGGTGCGGTCGCCGGATGCCGTCCTAAGCGGAAGCGCGGGGGGCGGGGCGACGATCGACGCTTCCGTTCCGGGATCCTTTCCGCAGCTGACGTATGATTTCGGCAGGGAGATCGTCGGCTACCCCGAGCTGGAGGTCGAGGCGGAAGAAGGCGGCGTGCTCCAGCTCTTCTACGGGGAATCGCTCGAGGTTGCGCTGATGGATACGTTCCTCCTTCGCAAGGGAAGCAATACGCTGCGTCCGCATGGCCGGCGCGCGTTCCGATACTTGAAGGCGGCCGTTCTCGCGACGCCGGTTCCGATCCGATTGCGCAGCCTCCAGGTGGTCTTCGTGCATTATCCGTTTCGCGAAGGCGGCCGGTTCGTCTGCAGCGACGAAAGGCTGAACCGCATCTGGGAAACGGGCCGGTATACGACGCTCGCGAACAGTCAGCATCACTTCGAGGATTGCCCTTACCGCGAGCAATCGCTATGGGTGGCGGATTCGGTCGTCATGGCGAAGGTCGTGTATCAAACCTTCGGAGATGCGGCGCTCGCGCGTAAATCGCTGCTGCAGGCGGCGCGCATCCAGAACGAGGACGGCTCCATCGCGGGTACCGGGCCGCAGCGCAACCGGTTCCTGCTCCCGGACTTCTGCGCGCATTGGCTGTTCGGCGTATGGGACCATTACCGGCATACCGGGGACGACGGCTTTCTGCGGGAGGCTTGGCCGCATGCCGAGAAGCTCGCGGACTGGTTCGCCGCGCAGGAGGACGGGACGGGGCTGTTCGCGAACGCGAGCCGGGACGGCTGGTGGTGCTTCATCGATTGGACGGACGATATCGAGCGAAAGGATCGCGTAACCGCGCTTTCCTGCTTCTATTATAAATTTCTGAACGTGGCCGCTCTGATCGCCGAACAGCTGAACGAACCCGGGCGAGCGGGCGGCTTTCGTTCGAAGGCGGCGCGTCTGCGCGCCGCGGTCCGCGCGCAGCTGCGCGTTCCTGGGACGACGGTTTACGCGGATTGTCTGTCCGCGGACGGATTGTCGGCCAGCATGACCGCGCAGACCAATTTCGCCGCTGCCTGGTCGGGCATCATGGAGGAGCCGGAGACGATCCGGTTCGTGGAGGATTATTATTTGCAGGGGCGTCTGCCGCGCATCCGCGGCGCATTCTTCTATCACATCGTGCTGGAAACGCTGTTCCGCCACGGCTACGCGGAGGAAGCCTGCCGCCAAATCCGGGACTATTGGGGCGCCATGCTGGATCGAGGCGCAACGACATGGTGGGAGACGTTTGACCCTACGCTTCCGTTCCCGACCGTGCCAAGCCCTTACTTGGGCCATACGCCGACGTATCTCCACGATGCCATTCCCGTCAGCTTCTCGCACGGCTGGGGAGCGTCTCCGACCTATCTGCTCACGAAGGAGGTGCTTGGCGTCGACGCTTCGGCCGTCGGAACCGGCGCCGTCGTGCTGGATCCGGCGCCCGTCAGCGGCATCGATTGGGCGGAAGGAACGGTACCGACGCCGCACGGCGACATTCAAGCCTCGTGGAGGCGAGAAAGCGACGGCTCGATCCGGTTCCGGGCCCGGCTTCCGGCGTGTACGGCTTGGCAGACCCGGCAGCTGGCGGAAGTCGCCGCCGCCGAAGAAGCCGGAACCGTCATCGTGACGGGGATCGTCTCGAAGACCCGGAAGCAGGCGGCAGCGATGCCGTAACGATATTCATGGGGTACGCGAAGTGGATGCCTGGAGAAGTATCCGGCGCATGCACGGAACCCGTCGGTCGCCTGCTCCGCAATGCAACGGCAAAAAGCCGGCGGCAACCGCGTCGCCTTTGCTTGCGCTGTGTTTCCGATTAACGTATACTTAATCCGAAACAAGGGGGCGCATACGAATGACAACCGATAAGCCGGCCAAAGCGCCGATGTACCAATATATCATGGACGACATCAAGCGCAAGATCGAGACCGGCCGCCTGAAGCCGCATGACCAGCTGCCGCCCCAGATCGATCTGGCCAACCAATACGGCACGAGCGAGATTACGACGCGCCGCGCGCTCTCGGAGCTCGTGCTGGCCGGGTACGTTTACCGCATCAGGGGCAAAGGCAGCTTCGTCCAAGAGCATTCGGCGCCATCCGGCGCGCAGGCGATGCGCGAGATTTATTTCGTCCATCGCGACCATGACGCGACCAACTTCAACCATCCGTTCTTCACGGATATGTTTCAGGGGATCCGGGACGTATGCGCAAGAAACGGCATCGGCTTTCATGTATGGGACATGGGCGAAGACTATGCGCTGCCCGAAGACAAGCAAGCGGGCATCGTGCTGCTCGGAAACCCTTCCTTCGATTTGTCGCGCTTGGCCGCCTGGCAGACGGAAGGCCGGAAAATCGTGACCGTGCATTTCTACTACCCGCATCTCGGCATTCCGTACGTCATCGTGGACAATCTGACGGGGGGCTATCTGGCGACCCAGCATTTGATATCCCACGGACACCGGCGGATCGGCATTATATTGACGGGCGCCTCGATCCTCGAGCTGAACCAGGAATTCTCGCTCCGGCTGCAAGGCTACAAGCTGGCGCTGTCGCAGCATCAGATTCCGTTCGATCCCGAGCTCGTCTCCGTCGTCAGCGGCGAAGTGGAGAGCACGAGCATGGGAAGAACGGGGTTCAAACAATTGATGGCGCTGCCGAATCCGCCGACGGCCGTCTTCGCGACGAGCGACTACAAGGCGATGGGGGCGCTGAACGGCGCAAGGGAGCTCGGCCTCATCGTGCCGGAGGACGTCAGCGTGATGGGCTACGACGACGTGCTGATCAGCGCGTTGACGAATCCCGGGCTGTCGACCGTCAACCAGAACACGAGGAAGCTGGGGGAGCGTTCCGCGGAAATCCTGTTGTTCGAGCTGAAGGATGCGGAGGTCAGGTCCGTCAAAGACGAAATCGTGCCGGCGCTGGTCATCAGGGGCAGTACGGGACCCGTCATGGAGTAAGGCCAAACGAAGCATCGGCGATTAAGAAAGCCGGCATCGATCGAGACGATCGGTGCCGGCTTGTTTGTGTGGTGTAAACGATCCATGCAAAAGTATACAATGTTATCCGTTCTTCCAGGCGAGTATAGACTTCAGGTTGATGGTTGATCAAACTAAAAAAGCGTTGCATTTGCCCATCACCCTCTGTATACTGTGACTTATAAAGTATACTTACTTTTGTATATTATACTTTGCTTGGGGGAATGGCGGAGCGGTTGGCGTGACAGCCGCTAGGTTGCGCGCGTACGGCATTCTGCCGGAGGGTTGATCGAAACTAAGACGAATGGGGAGCGATTCAGGTGAAGAAAAGGAAAGTCATTGCCGCGTTCGCTAGCGGCATTATGCTGATGTCCGTCATGGCGGCCTGCAGCAAGAACGACACTTCCGGCACGGATGCGGCGAACGACCCGAACGACTCGAAAACGCCGGCCAACGCGGATACTTCCGCGAACACGCCCGCGAATTCGGCTGCGAACGAGCAGGAACCGGCTGCTCCGGCTCGGACGGGCACGATCAACATCTCGCTGCCGAACGCGTCGGCTTCCGTCTGGAACGCAGTTGCAAGCGGTTACATGGCAAAGAATCCCGGCGTCAAAGTCAAGGTCGACAACAAACCCTCGGACGGCTATAAGGAATGGCTGACGGCCCAGCTCGCGGCCGGCAAACCCGACGTCGATCTCGTCGTCAACAATGAAGTCGCGGGCTTGATGTCGAGCGGCGCATTCATGGACTTATATCCTTATTTCGATAAGGAGAATCCGTATACCGGGAAAGCATGGAAGGACAGTCTGGACCTGGAGACGATGGGCATCAACATCGACGGCGTCGGTCCGGACGACCATCTCTACAACCTGAATTTCGAATCCGTTCAAATCGTCTGGGTCTACAACAAAGAAATCTTCCAGAAGGTCGGCATCGCGAATCCGCCGAAGACGTTCGACGAGCTGATGGCGGATTTCGAGAAGCTGAAGGCCGCCGGATACACGCCGCTCGCGTTGGGCGGCGACTCCAATTCGATGTGGAGCGGCCAAGCCGGCTGGCTGGTGCGGATCTACGCCGACCAATACCTGCGCGATTACATCACGATCTCGCATTCGCAGGAGCAGGACTATACGTACCTGCCGGCTATCGACGACAGCTGGAAGTTCGACGCGGCGGATGCGTTCAACGATGCCAACAGCAAAGTCACGAAGAACGACCTGCGCGCATGGAAAGCCATCAAGGATAAAGCCGGTCCGTATAAAATCGCCGGCAATCCCAAGTGGGAAGCGTACGCGGACAATCTGAAGCGCTTGTTCCAGTACGTTCCGGACGGGTTCTTCGGTCTGAAAGAGGATCAGGCGTACAATCTGTTCCTGACCGGCAAGGCGGCGACGATGGTGGGCACGCCGGCGTCCTACTGGCAGCTGCCGAAGGACTTCCAGGACGAATCGAAGACCGGGGCCAAAGGCGCGGTCAAGCCGTTCGACTACGGATTCTTCAACATGCCGACGATGGAGGGGCAGGAGGTCATGGCGCCCGTCCGGACGATTCAGATCCCGATCGGCTTCTACGGCTTCGTCAACAAGGATGCCGAGCAGAACGCGCTCGATGCCGACTTTATGATGTACGTGACCAGCCCCGAAGGCTACAACGTCTACTTGAAAGCCATTCAGGACAGTACCGACGCGGCGCTGTCGGGTGCGCCGGCGCTCAAGGATATCACGCTGCCGGACGAAATGGGCAAGGCGTTCGCCGACTTCAAGCCGATCGGGAATACCGAGGGCTTCTCGAGTCCCGGCAACAATCTCGCCCGCGGCCTGTGGGACTATCAGCCGTCCGTTCAGGAATGGGTCGGCACGGTGCAGAAGTTCTTCGGCGGCCAACTGACGACGAAGCAGTATCTGGAGCAGCTGCAAGCCAACGTCGACAAGAACTTCAATGCGGTGCTGAAGGAGCGGAATCTGGAGCCGTCCGATTTGGAGAATCCGGAGCGCAAGCCGCCCGAACGCAAAAAATAAAACCGAGCGTACGGCATGATCACGATCTGCACGGGCCTTTCGCCGTGCAGATCGCATTTTGTTCAACCACCGGGAACGAAGGAAACCCGCATCGCGCGGCGCGCCGGGTAAGGCGAATGCCGTTTCTTTGCGCCCCGACGAGGAGGCAGACATGAGAAGAACCTTGTTTACGCTGTTCGCGCTGCTGCTAGGGGCCGGACTGCTTCCGCAGACCGTCTTCGGCGCCGATAACTGGACGATCGAGGGCGCCGGCAGCATCACCTCCATCTCCGTCGCGGAGGACGGCAGCCGCTTGGCGGTCGGCAGCCACGGGGCGAAGGCTTACGTATACGGAGCGGACGGGGAGGAACGGTATCAGGCGCAGGCGAACAACGTCGTGACCGGCGTCGAGCTGCTGGCAGGCGGCGAGCTGCTCGTCGCGTCGGACGACCGGCACCTGTACGCCTATGACGGCCAAGGCAAACCGCTCTGGACTACCAATCTGAAGAAGCAAGTCACGGCGATGTCCGCTTCCCGGGACGGCTCGGTCATCGCCGTGATCCTGCAGCGTTCGAACGAGATCGCCTTCATTGACGGCGCCACGGGCGAGGTGAAGGGAACCGCGCCGATCGGCACGACGATGCGGGGACTCAACGTATCCGCGAACGGGCAATGGATCGTCGCCGCGACGACCGACCAGTACGTCTATCTGCTCGACGGGCAGGGCAAACAGCTGCGCAAGATGGGGGCCGCCGACCAGATCGGCGCGGTAGCCGTCTCCGACGAAGGCGCCGTGGCCGCCGGAACGGCCTCGAACGAAATTGAGCTGTTCGACGCCGGCGGCAAGGGGCGACAGTCGCTGCTGACCCGCGACGACGTCACGGACGTCTCGTTTTCCCGGGACGGCAAGGTGATCGGCGCCTCGGACTTGTCGGGGGGGTTCTACCTGTTCGGCGAGAACGGCAAGAAGCTGTGGGAGACGAAGGTCGATGCCCCCGGGCGCAACGTCGAGCTGGACCGTGACGGCAAGACGCTCTACGCCGGCACGGAAGACGGCCGGATGTTCACGTACGATACGGGCCAAGCCATCGGGCAGGCGAAGTCCGACGCCCGGCTGCGAACGGGGATTCTGATCGCCGTGCCGGCGCTGGTGCTGGCGCTTATGCTGCTTGGGCTGCGCATGCTGCATAAGCGGAGGCGCCTCGGCGTGTTCCGGCAGATATGGAAGGCGAAGCTGATCTATCTCGGACTTGCGCCGACCTTCGTGCTGCTCATCGCGTTCCTTTACGTGCCCGCGTTCTCGGGCCTGTTCCATTCGCTGTACGATTGGCAGCCCGGCGGAAGGACGATCTTCGTCGGCTTGGATAATTTCAAGCGGATGTTCCATGACGCGTATGTGACCAAAGGGCTCGGGAACCTGCTCATCCTCATCGTGACGGGGTTGGTCAAATCGATTCTGCCGCCGCTCATTACCGCGGAGCTGATCTATCATCTTCGGAGCAAGCGGCTGCAGTACGCGTTCCGGACATCGTTTACGGCGTCGATGATCATTCCGGGCGTGGCGCTGCTGCTCATCTGGCAGAACCTGTACGATCCGAACGTCGGACTCATCAATAATTTCCTGCAGCTGATCGGACTCGGCGGCTGGGCCCACGGGTGGCTCGGCGATCCCAAGTCGGCGCTCTGGGCCGTGATCTTCATCGGCTTCCCGTTCGTCGGGATTCTCCAGCTGCTTGTCCTGTACGCCGGCCTGCTGTCGATTCCGGGCGAGCTGATCGAATCGGCGAAGATGGACGGCGCCAGCCTGGCGCGGATCATCCGTTCCATCCATCTGCCGCTTCTGGCGGGACAGTTCAAATTCCTGATCATTCTGACCTTGATCGGCACGGTGCAGGACTTCAACGGCATTCTGATCGTGACCGGCGGCGGGCCGATGGATTCCACGTACGTGCCCGCGCTGCAAATGTACTACGCCGCCACGAAATTCAACGATCTCGGGTATGCGTCGGCGCTCGGGGTCGGCATGTTCCTGGTCATTCTGGTCATCACGGTCATTAATCTGAAAGTCATCAAAACGGCGAACGAATGAGGAGGACCGGACTATGACAACCCCTGCCAACGGCGACGGATCCGCGATGCCCGCGACCGGCGCGAAGCCGGCGGCGAGCAAGCGGCGTCACGGAAAGATGAAGACGGTGAATCAGACCGTCATTATTTTGCTGCTGGCGCTGCTCGTGCTGCTCACCCTCGTCCCGATCCTGTTCATGGTGTTCAGCTCGCTGAAAAGCAACGCGCAGATCTTGAGCAGCTTCTGGTCCATGCCCGACCCCATCCGCTGGGGGAATTACGGCGAGGCGTTCGCGAGCATCTGGCGGTATATCCTCAACACGCTCGGCTATGCGATCGTCGCAAGCGCGATCGTCATCCTGCTCTCTTCCTTGGCCGGCTACCTGTTCGCCAAGAAGACGTTTCCGGGCAAAGAATTCCTGTTCGTCATGATGCTCGCGATGCTGATGATCCCGGGCGTGCTGACGCTGATTCCTTCCTACGTGCTGTACGAAAACCTCGGACTCACCAATACCCCGTGGGTGATTATCGTCGCCAGCGCGGCAGGCGGCCAAATCTTCGGCACGTTCTTGTGCCGCAGCTACATGGCGGGCCTGCCCGGCGAATTGTTCGAGGCGGCGCGGATGGACGGGGCGTCGGAAGCGCGGGTCTTCTTCGGCATCGTCATTCCGTTGTCGCTGCCGATTCTCGCGACGCTGTTCATCATGCATTTCATGGGCGTGTACAACGATTACATTTGGCCGCTTCTCACGATTCAGGACAGCAAGCTGCAGGTCATCGCGGTGGGGCTGACGATCTTTAAGAAGCAGTTCGGCATCTCGGACATGGGCATCCAGTTTTCCGCGTATGCCATTTCGGCGGTGCCGCTCGTGCTGATCTTCACGTTCGGGATGAAGTATTACATCCAAGGCATGACCCAGGGCGCATTGAAGATGTAAGCGGAATTCGGCAATGAAGCTTTTCGGTTCGAATGCGTTCCGCCGGCCTGCAGACCGTTCATTCGCGCTGGCCGGCGAACGCGTAAGGAAAAGGTATTCCATAAGGAGGAAACCCGTTATGAAGACCAGAAGGAGAAGCGTCGTTTTTGCCATTGTAACCGCATTCATCCTGCAGCTGCTCGCGCCTGCCGGCGCATTCGCGGGCGCCTACGATCCCGCGCTCGTCCCGAAGGACGCGTATGCCGGCAATGCGATCTATCCGGACCGCGTGATCAACGACTTCAACGCGGCGGATCAAGCGGCCGGCTGGACCGCCGGCACGAACGTCGACTCGGTAGGCGTCGTAAGTTCGCTGCTCAATTCCCCGGGATCGCCGTTCGAAGGCGCGGGCGCGCTCGAGGTCATGCCGAAACAGGTCAGGGCTTACGAGTGGCGGACGATTTCGCGGACGTTCGCGCAGCCGCTCGATCTCTCCGGCGACAATTTCATCGCGCTCGCGGCGAATATCTGGGGGTGGAAGCAGGACGATTTCTTCTTGAAAATGACGCTCACGAGCGGCTCCGATACGTTCGAAGCGGTGTCCGGCCTCGGGGCGAACAAGTGGAACGTCATCTATTTCGATATCCATAATTGGACGCATCGGAACGCGATCGACCGGATCGAGTTCTCGTATATGAAAAACTACGACCTGGACGGCATGTCGCCGGGCGACCCGGGCTACGCGTACTGGGACGGCAGGCTTCAGCTCGACCGGCTGAGCGCCGCGAAGATCGCGGGGCTGGACTTCGAGGTTCCGGGCGTCACGGAAGGCTTCGCGGCAGCCGGCGGCACCGCGGACGTTTCGGTCTCGCCGGCGAACGGCTCGCTGCAATACGTCATCACGGACCCGGCGAACACCTACCTGGAATCGCCGGGGCTTGGGCTGGACGCGTCCAAGCGCAACGTCGTCAACCTGCGCATGAAGAACGATACCGGCTCCGCCAAGCTGAAGATCTCCTGGATCACCGATCGGGACCCTAGCTGGGACGAGGCCAAGTCGATGTCGTTCGACCTGTCCGATTCGGCCGCGTTCGCGGATTACGAATTCGTCCTGTCCGGCGCCGCCTGGAAGGACACGATCGACCGGATCCGGATTTCGCCCGTCGCGGCGGCCGCCGGCACGATGCTGGATCTGGACCGGATCGATTTCTCGCTGCGGAACGTAGACGCTTATGCCTACCAAGGCAGCATCGACCATGCCGCCATCGACGAGGGCGGTACGGCGATTACGATCGGCGGCAGCGTGAACGCCGATTATCTGAGCGCCAATCCGGGCGCGGAAGCGCAAGCGTTCGAACTGCCCGTCTACGCGGACGAGAAGACGGCGGACTATGCGGCCATGACGCCGCTCGCGGCAAGCGCGGCTTCCGGGACGGTCGGCCTGAGTTTCGCCGCCCTCGATAACGGACGAACCCGCGCGTATTCCAAGTTCGCCGTCGTCCTGAAGAACGCCAGCGGCGCTTATGCGCTGCTCGATAAAGCCAAATACGCGACGAACCCGGAAATCCTCGCGCCCAACAAGGATCCGTACACGCCGACCAGGAGCATCAAAGGCTTGCAGGTGCAGCTGCCCGCGGATGCCGAGCGGCTGGGCGTTCAGCACGGCGCCATCAACATCGCGTACGATCAACTGCTGACGGTGAGCGACCATGGCGCGAACTCCATTCCGTATGCGTTTAACGGCAGCACCTATTATTTCCGCAAATCGTCCGTCACGGATTTGGACAATCAAATCTCGTCCATGACGAACAACGGCATGGCGGTCACGGCCATTCTCATTCTCTACCGCACGGGCATGGCCGACCCGGATTCGCCCAACAAGGATCTGGTTCACCCGGACAGCACGCCGGACGGCACGGTGTTCGCGCCGAACCTGACGAACGAGACCGGCGTCAATTATTACGAGGCCATCACGAGCTTCATCGCCGAACGCTACTCCAGGGCGGACAAGAAATACGGCCGGGTGATGGGCTTCATCGTCGGCAACGAAGTAGGCCAGAACAAAGTGTGGAACAACATGGGGCCCAAGCTGCTGGACGACTACGTCGACCAATACGAGCGGACGCTGCGCGCCACCTACAACATCGTCAAGAGCAAGATGGAGAACGCCCGGGTGTACATCTCGCTCGACCATTTCTGGAATGCCGGCAACTCCCCGGAATCGCAATGGGTCTACGACAACAAGGCGGTCGTCGACAAGCTGAACAAGCGGGCCCAAGAGGGCGGCAACTACGATTGGAACATCGCCTTCCATCCGTACCCGGAGGATCTGTTCGATCCGCGGACGTGGAACGATGTCTCGGCTACGGACAGCTTCGATACGTACCGCATCACCTTCAAGAATTTGCAGGTGCTGACGAACTACCTGCAGCAGGCGGGCTTGAAATATAACGGCGAGCAGCGCCATGTCATTCTCTCCGAGCAGGGCTTCCACAGCGGCGGCAATACGCAGGCGGAGCAGGATGTGCAGGCCGCGGCCTACGCGTACGCGTACTATAAGGTGAAGTCGCTGCCCGGCATCGATGCGTTCATCCTGCACCGGCACGTGGACCATGCGGCGGAAGGCGGGCTGAACCTGGGGCTCTGGACCAACATGCCGGGCCAAACGAACGAAGCCGATACGCAGAAGGTCATTTATGACGTCTTCAAGAGGATCGATACCGTGGATTCGCTCGCCGTCACGGCGTTCGCAAAGGGCATTATCGGCGTGAACGACTGGACGAAGGCGATTCCGGAATTCGATCCCGCCAACCTGGAGGAGCGGCCGGCGCAGGTATCGGCGCCGATGGGCACGCCTTCGGCAGCGTCGGGGGAAGTGCCGATCAGCAGCTTCGACGCCGATCTGGACGGCTGGTTCGCGACGGACAACGTTTCCGGCGTCGATCTGGACACGGCCGATCACGCGGCCGGAGCGGGCAGCTTGAAAGCAAGCGTCACGGGCTCGCGGCTGCAGGATTACAAAGGTGTGACCCGCGTATTCGATACGCCGCGGGATCTGTCCGCGACGCCGGTCGTCCAGGCCGCGGTCAAAGCCGTCGGCATCGGCGCGGGGGAGAAGGCCCGCTTCATGATCCGCGTCTATAGCGGCGATCGCGTCATCGAAGGCTCGGTCGCGGCGGCGGCCGAAGCCTGGAACGAGGTCGCGATCGACCTGACGGGCTGGGCGGGCCTTGGCAGCGTGGACCGCATCAAAGTGTGGGCGCAGCCGGAGAAGCCGGTCGCCTGGTCGTCGGGCGCGCTGCAGGTGGATGAGGTAACGGCCGCCGCGTCGGCCGCGGTCAAGCAGATGCTGGTCGCGCTCGATGCGCCGGGCAAGCCGGCCGCCGGAGATACGCTGACCGTTCATATCCGCAACTCGGGGAACGGAAGCTTCGCGGGCAATGTCGGCCTTGCCGGGTTGAACGGCATCCGCGTGGATAAGAGCAGCGTTCCGGTGACGATTCCGGCCGGCGGCAAAGCGGCGGTCGAGACGAAGATCGATTCGATCGTGCCCGTCGATTATCAAAGCGGCGCGCTGCAGGTAACCGTGGACGGCGGCACGTACGTCTTCACGCTGACGGAAGCCGGCTATCCGGACTATACGGCGGATGCGGGCGAGCTCGCATTCGGCGATTTCGAGTCCGGCCGCACGGACGGCTGGATCGCGGGCGGCAAGACGGCCGCGGTGGCGTCCGTGACGAAAGACGCGCAGAACAACGCGCCTTCGGCCGCGCATCACGGGACGTATATGCTGGAAGCGGTGAAGTCCGCGGACGTCGCGACGACGGAGAGCAAGGTGGTCAAAACCTTCAAGAAGCCGGTGGATTTGAGCGGTTATGTCAAGGTGCACGCGGACCTGTTGGGCTGGGGCGGCACTTCGTCCGCCTACGTGGCCAAGATGAAGCTGACTGCCGCAGACGGCACGTCGGCGACCGCCGAGCAGGAAGTAAACCCGAATACATGGGTGGATCTGGCGGCGGATGTGACGAATTTCGCCGGCAAAACCAACGTAACGTCGATTGAAATCTCTTACAGGGGCAAGGATACCGCATACTACTCGGGCGCCTGGGGCGGACATTTCTACGTGGATCACGTCAGGACGGAAGCGCCCGAAAGCGTAAGCATCCCCATTGGAGGCGGCAGCGCGACCGCTGCGCTGGATCCGGCAGCCGGGATTCTGACCGTCGATTTGCCGCAGGGCCTGTTGGCATCGGCGTTCGCCGATACGGAACCGGATCGGCGCGGTGTCAAATCGCTGACGGTGAACGTTCCCGTCGTCGGCGGTGCCGAATCTTACGTATTGGCCTTTACCGCCGGCAGCTTGTCGGCGAACAGGGCTTCGGAGCGGCTTACGGTGATCACGCCGATCGGAACGGTGACGATTCCGAATCATCTGTTCCATCAGCCGGGGATCGATGCTTCGACTGCCGTCGGAATAAAGGTAGAAGCCGTCGACGCAAACGGCATCAAGCTCTCGCTGCTCATGGATGGGAAACCGGAGGATTGGAACGTTCCGGGCGCGAATATCGCCGTCACGATTCCATATGCCGCGACGGCGGCCGAGCTGAGTTCGCCCGAGCGGATCGTCGTCACGCGCATCGACAAGGCGGGCAAAGCGCTGCCGGTTCCGAGCGGGAGATACGATGCCGAGACCGGCACGATTTCGTTCGATGCGGACCGGTTCGGGCAGTACCGGGTTACGTTTTTGCCCTAGAACCATGCGTTTCGCATTCGTTCGTCAAGGGACCTTCGACGGCTCGGCGATGCGAACGCGCGATGAAACGCAATACCTTCGATTTGAAAGGCGGCTTCCGAACCTCGGATGCCGCCTTTGTCGCATATCGAAGGGCTTTGCTCATCGGACAGGGATAATCGACGCGAGGACATGCGGAAATTCGTCCGCGGTTCGGTAAGTTTTGTGGCGTAAAACGCTTACATTGCTGGTATACTGGTTCGGGGGAGGGGATCGCGGAGTGACGTTTGTGAATCGGATCCGTCAATACCGGGTATATCGGAGACTGATTATGTCCTATCTCGTCCTGATCGTGATGTCGATCGCGGTCGTCAGCTCGATTCTGTATGCGCTGTTCTCGCTGGAAGCGGTGAAGGAGATCGACCGTTCGTCCAAGCAGGTGCTGTCGCATGTCAGCTACACGGCTAACGTCGTGTACCAGCAGATCCAAGACGTGTCCAGCCAGCTGCTGGTCGACAAGGATGTCATGTCCTTCTTCGATGCCGACGAGGTCGATAAGCTGAAGAATTACAGAGCCTACATGATCATCGCGAAGGTGCAGAGCGTCTACCCGTTCATCAAAGATATCAGCATGTACAATTTTACGAACGGCGAATACATCGATACGTTCGGACTGCCGCGCGACCCGAAGGTGAACGCGCAGTCGAACGCGGATTATCTGAGCTTCTATCCGCGCGCGGCGATCGTCGATACCGATGCGAGCCTGCGGCTGCTGACGTTCAGCATCGTGCCGGAACGGAAGCTGGACACGAATACGCCGAAGTATGCGCTCGTGCTCGATCTGGACGAGGCGTCGATCCAGAATACGATCGGAAGCTTGAATACGTCGTCGAAGCGGGGCGACACCTACGTCATGAACGCGCGCGGCGAAGTGCTGTCCCATTCCGACGCCGCGAATTTCATGAGCGATTTCTCGGGGCGGCACGAAGTGAAGCGGATTTTGAGCGACGGACGGAACCAAGGCAGCTTCGTGCAGCAGATCGACGGCAAGAAGAATTTGATTACCTACGCGAGATCGCCCGCGCTCGACTGGTACTTCGTCAGCTCGCAGCCGTACAGCGAGCTCCTGTCGAACATTCATACGCTGCGCAGCTGGACCTGGATCATTTCGCTGCTCTTGATCGTGCTTGGCGTCGGCATTTCGCTGCTGTTGACCGGCAACTTCTACAATCCGATCCGCAGGCTGCTTGATCAGGTCGCGGCGGTCCAGACCGCCGAGCTAGGCGGCGGGAAGCCGCTGCATCAGGACGAGTACGCGCAGCTGACGAACGCGTTCCTGCATTCCAGGCAGTCGGCCGAGAGGCTGGAATCGAAGCTGAACCGTTCCCGGCGGGTGCTGAAGAGCAGCTCGATCGTATCCCTGCTGCAAGGCATCGACAAATTGACGGCGGAACAGATCGGAGAGGAATGGGGGAAGCGGCTGACGGGACCTTATTTTCGCGTCCTGCTGTTCAAGATCGACGACAAGGCGCTGTTTCAGCAAACCTATCCGCCGTTCGAGAGGGAACTGATCCGGTTTGCGATCGGCAACATCGCCCAGGAGCTGCTCGGCGGCAATTTCGAGAACGACGCCGCCGTGACCGAGGATGAGCTGGCCGCCATCTTGCAGCTGCCGGACGAAGCGCTCGGCGATACGCTCTATTTGACGCTCTCGGAAATTCAGGACGCGGTTCGCGCTTATTACAAGATCAGCGTCACCGTCAGCATCGGCGGTCTCTGCGATTCGTTCGCCGGCCTGCACGATTCGTACCGCTCCGCCCAGGAATACGGCGACTATCGCCTCTTCTTCGGCTATAAGGCCATCATTGACGCCGCGCGGGCGAACCGGAACCGCGATGGGGATCTGCAGTATCCGTCCTTAAAGGAGCGGAAGCTGATCGACGCGGTCAAGCTGAGCAACGCGAAGTCCATTCAGGCGGGCATCGCCGACTGGATCTCGTTTATATCCGCGTGTACGTACGCCCGGGCGATGCAGTTCACCAATTTCCTGCTGCTGACGATGATCCGGGAATTCGGTCCCATCTCGGAGCTCGGCGATACGAATACGAACGGCTTGTACGCGTATTTCCATCGCATCGAGCAGGTGGAGACGCTGGATCAGCTCGGTGCGGCGCTGACGGATTTCTGCGGACGCGTCGTGACGGTCATGGAGGCGAATAAACAGCAGGTCGCTTCGCTCAAGAGCACGCGCGTGATCGGAGAGGTCAAACAGCTGATCGAGGAGCGTTACGCCGACGCTTGCTTGTCGCTAGAATATGCGGCAGGGCGGGTTGACCTGTCTACCGGCTACTTAGGCAAACTGTTCAAGCATCAGACGCAGTCGACGTTCAACGATTACGTGACGCTCGTGCGCATCGAACAAGCCAAACGTCTGCTGACCTCGACGAACGAAGTCGTCGCCGAGGTCGGCGCGAAAGTCGGCGTTCCGGGCGCCGCGTATTTCTCCACGATGTTCAAACGCCATACGGGTATGTCGCCGTCGCAGTACAGGGAGACCCATCGGATTACCGGCTAACGGGATTGACCCGGACGGACCGCGGAGGCAGCGGCGCCCGTAAATACGGTTCATGCGGCAGACGATAAGCGGCTTCTACCTCGCTTATCGTCTTTTCGTTTCGCGCACTCGCTTTCGAAATGGAGCGAATAACGGTTTTTCGCAAGTCATAGCGCAAGCTTGAAATTTACGATGCGCCTCCGGACGGGATATGCTGAGGCAAGAAACAGAAGGAGTGCATGCCGATGAAAGACGCGAACGTAAAGCTTCGAACGTCTTCGAATCCGTCTTTGAATCCATCTTTGAATCCGTCTTTGAATCCAATAGAGGGGAAGGTGAAGCCGAAGAAGCCGGGGGTGCTGCGCGAGCTGTCCCGAAATCGCTTCTCGTATTTACTGGCGCTGCCGGCCGTCGTCTATGTGTTTATCTTTTCGTATGCGACCTATCCGTATCTGGTCATCGCCTTCCAACGATTCAACTATCAACAGGGGATCTTCCGCAGCGAGTGGATCGGGTTCAAAAACTTCGAGTTCTTCTTCAAGTCGAGCGACGCCTGGACCGTCATGGCCAACACGATCAAGCTGAACCTGTTGTTCCTGGTCTTCGGCACCGTCTTTGCGGTCGCGCTGGCCATGCTGTTCAATGAAATCCGCCATAAGCTGTTCATTAAGCTGGCGCAGTCCACGATGATTTTCCCGAGCTTCCTGTCCTGGATCATCGTCAGTTACTTGATGTACATGTTGTTCGCGACCGACGGCGGCATGGTCAACCGCATGCTGGATGCGCTCGGCCTAAGCGCGCCTAACTGGTATTCGGAGGCGAAGATGTGGCCGTGGCTGCTGACCGGCATGAAGATTTGGAAGGATGCGGGCATGGGCTCGATCATCTATTTGGCCGCGATTACGGGCATCGACCAGTCGCTGTACGAATCGGCCGATATCGACGGGGCGTCGCGCTGGCGGAAGATCCGCAGCATTACGATGCCGCTGCTGGCGCCGACCGTGGCGATTCTGACGCTGCTGAACTTGGGCAAAATCTTCTACGGCGATTTCGGGATGCTCTACGCGATCATCGGGGATAACGGCGTGTTGTATCCGACCACCGACGTCATCGATACGTACGTGTTCCGCGCGCTGCGGCAAATCGGCGATCCGTCCAACGCGGCGGCGATCGGCCTGTTCCAATCCGTCGTCGGCTTCCTGCTCGTCTTCATCGCCAACTTCATGACCCGCAAATTTTATAAAGAAGGGGCGTTGTACTAATGGGCCGGCGCCGTTTCTCCTTCGTTTCCGCCTGCATTTACGTGTTTCTTGCGGTGTTCTCCCTGTTCTGCCTCTTCCCGATGGTGCTGACGATCATCGTCTCGTACTCGGACGAGAACAGCATTACGGCGCACGGGTACAGCTTGTTCCCGGACCGGTTCACGCTTGACGCCTACCGGCTCGTGTTCTCGCAAGGCAGGATTATCTTCCATGCGTATCTGATCTCCGCCGTCGTCACGATCGCCGGCACGTTCCTGGCCTTGCTCGTCACGACCATGGCCGCTTATACGCTGGCGAACAAAAACGTCAAGTACCGCAACGGGCTGGCGCTCTACTTCTTCCTTACCACGCTGTTCAGCGCCGGGCTGGTGCCGTGGTACTTGATGTGCCAGAAGCTCGGCTTGCTCGAGAACGTCTGGTCCTTGATCGTGCCGAATCTGATGTTCAGCGCGTTCAACATGTTCCTGGTGCGCAACTTCATGGACAGCCTGCCCGGCGAGCTGCGCGAGTCCGCTTACGTGGACGGGGCGAACGATTTGCGGATCTCGTTCCGAATCTATCTGCCGCTCTGTTTGCCCGTGCTCGCTACGGTATGCCTGTTCTACGCGCTCGGCTATTGGAACGACTGGTTCAACGCGATCATGCTCGTATCCGACAAGGACTTGTATCCGATTCAGTATTTGCTGCTGCAGATCAAATCCAATATCGACGCGCTGAGCATGATTCCGAAGGGGGCGCAGATGGCTACGATTCCGGCGGAATCGACCAAGATGGCCACCGTGGCGCTGACCATCGGGCCGATCGTGCTGCTGTATCCGTTCCTCCAGCGTTATTTCGTGAAAGGCTTAATCGTGGGTTCCGTGAAAGGCTGATAGCGAGGAACCGATCTTCGGCGAGCAGGACATAGCACGTCTGGAATCATCAATTCAAAGGGAGTGGGTCAGGTTGAGAAGAAAATCGGCTTACATGCTTGCCGCGGCGGTGCTGAGCGCGGCGCTCTTGGCGGGATGCGGCAATAACGGCGGCAATGCCGGTAACTCCGGCAATGCCGGCAACGCGGGGAACAGCGGCTCTGGTTCGGGTAACGCGAACGCGAACGCCGATGCGGGCAGCGGCAACGCCGCCAAGCAAGACGTCGTCACGATCAAGTACGTCATTCCGGGCACCGAGCCGGCCAGCTGGAAGGAAGTCAGAGACGCGGTCAACAAGAAGCTGCTTGCCGACGGCGTGAACGTGCAGATCGACGAGCAGTACATCGACTGGGCGGCATGGGATCAGAAGCTGAACCTGATGCTTTCGACCGGCGCGGATTTCGATATGTTCCAGGTCATGAACGACGTCGTCTCGCTGTCCAACTATATTGCCCGCGGCGCGGTCAAAGACATTTCGGCGGAACTGAACGAGTACGGTTCGAACATCAAAACCGCGATCAGCGACGATATTTTCAATGCGGTCACGAAGGACGGCAAAATTTACGGCATCCCGGCCAACTGGATGGAGCCGGCGGTCGTCGATTTGTTCACCTCGAACGACTTCCTGCTGAAGAAGTACGGCATCGACAGCAAGGTCGCCACGCCGCAGGAGATGCTGGACGCGATGGCGCAGCTGTACGACAAGGCCCCCGCGCCGAAGCCGCAATTCCCGTTCACGCTCAGCAACGTTTCCGCGACCGGCATGGACTTCCTGCACCGGACCTTCGATTCGTTCCCGTTCGACGTCCGCGACGGCATCGCGATGATCAACAACGACGGCACGGTCAAGGACTGGGTGGATACCGACGAGTTCAAGCAGGAGAGCGCCTTCTTCCGTCAAGCGTACGAGAAGAAGCTGATCAACCCGGACGTCCTGACGCTGAAGCAGGATCAAGTGCAGAAGGAAGCGGGGAAAATGAACTGGGGCTTCGAGATGGGGACGCTTGCCAACACGCAGGCCGCGCTCGACAAAGACCTGCCAGGCGCGAAGCTCGGCGATTTCTCGCTGCAGGAGTTCAATCCGGAGAAAGGGCACTACCGCTTCACGAACGCCAAGAACCTCAACGTCGTGGCGGCGAACAGCAAGCATCCGGACGCCGTCATCCAATTCTTGAACTGGCTGTACGCCAACCAAGATAATTACGACTTGTTCATGTACGGGATCGAAGGCAAGACGTACAAGAAAACGGGCGATAAATCGATGGAAGCGATTCTGGATCCGAAGACGCAGGCTTCGCTCATTCCGAACGCGGATTGGATGATCGGCAACCTGAACTTCATCCGCGTCGGGGACATCGTTACGGCGACGCGCAAGCTGTATGAGCCGGACAAGGACGCGAAGAACTTCATCTCCTCGGGCTTCTTCTTCGACGCCACGCCGGTGAAGACCGAGCTCGGCAACGTGAAGGCGGTGATCACGTCCGACATCGCGCCGATCTATGCCGGCGTCGTGGATTACGACGGCCACATCGCGCAAGCGCAGCAGAAATTGAAGGCTGCGGGCGTCGATAAAGTCATCGCCGAATATCAGAAGCAGCTGGACGCTTATTTGGCCGGCGCGGCCAAGTAAGCGGCATCATCGCCGAGACGATCGCTTTCGTCCTCGCCGGCATCTTCCGTCAGGCAGCCGTTCGCTCGTTGAACGGCTGCCTGATTCCTATTTATCGTTCGGCGCCTTGCTAATCTATGAAGTGAATCGCTTTCTTGGCAAGCGCGGCAATTTCGAGTCGCTCCAGTGTTGTACAGTATGCCTCTTTAATCGCTCCGTCTATCGGTTCCAGGTCGTCTTCTAAATAATCCGCCGCGCGCGGATCATGAAACCAATCCCCCGGTTCGGCTTCCGGCTGAGTTACGTTCTTCCAGGCATCCTCCAATTTAGGACTGTAAAACCGTTGCGCATCGTTTTGAATTCGGCATGATTTCAACCTTAAGGGATGGGGAATTCCCGGCACGCCTTCATTGACGCTGTTGAATAGATGCGGCCAGTAATCCTTCCTGGACCCCGTATGCGGATTGCGTTTTGCCCATTCCAAGGCCTGCCCGTTAAATTCCTGATTCTTAAACAAAACGGCATAGAGCCTTTTTCCCAATAAGATTCGCTCATGGAGCGATTGAAAGCGATACAGCGTCTGCCCCTTTAATTGATTGCCTTCAGCAGGAAGAAGAATTTGATTGATGGACAGCCAATCCTGAAGATGGAATTTCGATTGAGCGACGACTTCTTTTTGATAATAAGGGTTCTGAATGACCCGTTCTTCCAAGTAACTTTGTTCGTTAATGACTAATCCTATACAAAGAACATGCGGATCCCGCGCTCTCCAAAAAGAGTTCCAAATCGCTTCCATGAAAATCGAAACCTTCAGTCGGGGGAGTAAATAAAACAGCGGTTTATTTGTCATTACGCTCTCTTCGTAGAGCAGAAGCTGCGGGTATACGTCTTGGAAAATCAGCCAGTTGCCGCGTTCCAAAAAACGGAAAAATACGTCGCGCTCCTTTTCCGCGAGCAGGTTCGTTAGAAATTCTCCCTTTAGATCGGTCATGTTCCAGCCGCCGTTTCGCGATACCATATGACCTAAGAATGCCCAATGGACTTCAGGGTGACGGAGATAATAGGCAAGATAGGCTTTTGTTCTCGTTACATTATTCAGGTTAAGGTCCCGGGTCATCCCGTTTATGTTGTCCAGGAGCTTATTCTCCGAAGGCGTTAACGCCTTCAAGACGTCCGGGGCGTGGTTTAATCGTTTCTTTAATTCCTCGCGGATCGTTTCAAGCGGCGGTTTTTGACGGTTCCTGGTAAAAAAGATAGGTCTTTCCCTCCCGATAATGGAACGCGTATTTCTAGCGATGCTTCTAGGATCAATTTATTATGGCCGTTAGAGATTGATGATGAATTCATTGAAGGGCTTGCACGCTCAAGCATGGCTTGATAGCCCATTCGATAAGGAATAGCTGCGCTAAGCGTTTCGACGTCAAGTCGGGGACTGCCGTTTTTCTTGTCATTGAGTGACTAGGGGAGAGGTGAACATCGGTAAGGGGAGCGAGGGTTTCCAAATAAAGTATAATGTTCCTGTATTGAGGCAATATATAACGTGCGTATCGATTTACCCACTCCTTCATGAAAGTTGAGAACAATCATGAAAATTGGTGCAGACCTCAAAGAGAATGAACAAGCGTTCAAGAACATTTTTCAGCATTGTTCGGATGTCAAATTTCGTGAGGTTACGATCAACGACCAGCCGAGGCTGCTCATGATTTACACGGACGGCTTGGTCGATACGGATATCATCTTGTCGCACGTTCTTAAGCCGCTTCTTTATAAGGGGCTGCCGAAAGGCTTGGGGGCGATGGACAGCCTTGCCCAGATGTTCGATCAGGAGCTCTTACCCGTCCTGGAGACGATGAAGCTGTCCGATACGACGGCTATTGCCGAGTTGATCATTAAGGGGCACCTCTGCCTGCTGATCGACGGGGAACCGAACGCGCTTATCGCCGATATTCAGCGTTTCGAAACCCGCAACATCGAGGAGCCTACCGAAGAAACGACGCTCCGGGGCTCCAAGGAAAGCTTTACCGAAAACCTTCGGACCAATACCGCCATGATTCGACGCATACTCGGGACGCCGAAGCTGAAGATGGAATCGTATACGATCGGAAGCCTGACGCAGACGGAAATCGTCATCACCTATATTGAAGGCAAAGTCGCCATGGAAGTACTGAATACCGTACGCGATCGGATCGGCAAAATCGAGATGGAGGGCATTCTCGAGTCGGGCTACATCGAAGAGTCGATCGAGGACTTTCATTTCACCCCCTTTCAGCAGTTGGGCAACACGGAACGTCCCGACGTCGTAGCGGCTGGATTACTTGAGGGCAAAGTCGCCATTATCACCAACGGCTCTCCGTTCGTCCTTATCGCCCCGGTCACGTTCTGGGGCGGTCTGCAGGCGCCCGATGACTATTACGAGCGGTTCTTGTTCGTTGATTTCAGCCGCTGGATCCGCTTCGCGTTCATTCTCTTCTCGGTGCTCTTCCCGTCCTTGTATATTGCGCTGACCAACTATCATCAGGAAATGGTGCCGCTCAAGCTGATGACGACGATTGCGATGCTGCGGGAGAAATCGCCGTTCCCGACCGTCATTGAAGTGCTGCTGATGGAGCTCATGTTCGAGGGGCTGCGCGAAGCGGGCATCCGCCTGCCGTCGCAGATCGGCCCGCTCGTCACCGTCGCCGGGGCGCTCGTCATCGGCGAGGCGGCCGTCCGGGCCGGCATCATCTCGGCGCCGATCGTCATCGTCGTAGCGGCCGCCGGCATCGCCTCCTTCGTCATCCCGCGCTACCGCGCCGGCTATCCGCTGCGGATGCTCCGGTTCCCGCTGCTCATATTGTCCGGCCTATTCGGACTGTTCGGGATGGCCGCCGGGATCATCGCGATCCTGATCCATATGATTCATTTGAGCTCCTTCGGGACCCCGTTTTTCAGCCCGGTGGCGCCGCTTGCCTCCCGCAGGCTTAAGGATATCCTAGTACGGCGGCCGCGCAAGCTTGTCAGAAAATCCGATCCTGAGGCTGAACCTACATGAGGAGGGCGGGAAAGCTCATGCTGATGCTGCTGCTCGTCGTGCCGCTTACCGCCTGCTGGAATCTCGAGGAACCCGACGAGCAGGCTTTCGTCCTCGGGGCCGGGCTCGATTATACGAAGGAAGGGGAAGTCATGCTCAGCTCCCAGATCGTCATTCCTTCGGGCGTCGGCGGCTCGGAAGACGGCGGCACCCAGAAGCAAGCCAGCTTTCGCATGATGAAGGCAAACGGCAAAAACGTGTACGACGCGGTGGAAAATCTCCAGAAGCAAGTTTCGCGGACGCTCTTCTTCGGCCACCGCCAGACCATTATTATCGGTCACCGGATGGCCGTCCACGGAATCGGCAGCTTCATGGACATTTTCATCCGCAACCCGCAATCGGAGCTGCGCTCCACGATATTCGTGGTGAGAAACGCCGAGGCGAAGGACATCTTTACCATTACGCCGATCTTCGACCCCATCATAACGCCGACGCTAGCGCGGGAGATCCGGTCGATGGGCTTGAAGCCTTACTATTTCCGGAATTTCCTGACGGTATCGATGAGCCAGACGACGCAACCGCTGGTGCCGTTGATCAGCAAGAATGAACTGCATAAGTACGTGTATACGGGAGGCGCTATTTTAAACAAGGATGACGACCTGAAGCTGATCGGGTTCCTGGACGCCAGAGAAGCGCAGTATGCGAACTGGATACTCGGCAATTTGAAACGATTCGGCGTCACCGCCCGCGTCAAGAACGGAGACGGCAACGTCAGCGTGAAGATGCGCACGATGAAACATCGGGTTCGCGTGAAACCTTCCGGTTCGCATATCGACGTCGACGTCCATTTAACCGGGAAAGGCATCATCGTCGAAAACAACTCCAACCTGGATCCGACGAAGCGGACGGATCTCATGACGATTCAGAAGACGCTGAGCGAGTCGACTCAGACGGCGGTCGCCGAGATGGTCAACAAGGTGCAGAAGCAGTACAAAGCGGATATATTCGCGTTCGGGGAAAACTTCCATCAGCAGCAACCCGTTCTGTGGAAAACGGTAAGGCCCAAGTGGAAGGAAACCTTTCCCCGGGTTCATATCACCGTGAAGGTGGACATTCAATGCAAGGACCCGGGTCAGTCCAGCTCGTCCTTGAGGAATCATTTCAATGCCGGCTAATAGCCTCAGATGCCGGCGGGACAGGAGGGATATCGACTCGTGAAGCTGACAGGAATTCAGGTCGTGTGGATCGTCGCGACCGCCGAATTGGTCATGGAGGTCTGGCTCCGCATATCGCCCGCCATCGAGGCTGCCAATCAGGACGCCTGGATGTCGATGCTGCTCGCCGGCTTGATCGGCATCGTCTTGACCTTCCTGGCGGTTCGCGTCAGCATGCTCCATCCCGGCCAGACGCTAGTCAAGTACAGCCAGAAGCTGCTCGGGAAATGGTTCGGCAGAGCGATCGTGCTGCCATACTTTGCGGCATGGTATATGCTATCGATCGACGTGCTCCGCTCTTTCACCGATTTTATCCACCTGGTCCTGCTCGACCAGACGCCCCTATGGCTGATCGAACTGATCATGGTGGCGTTGATGGCTTATATTACGTTTGCCGGCGGCATTACATCCATCGGCCGGTTTTGCGAGATCGCCGGCCCCATCACCGTCATCACCATGTTCTTCACCTTCGTTATGAATGCGGGCAATGTGGATTGGAGCCAGCTGACACCGGTGTTCAACGACGTCGGCTGGAAGCAGGTCGCGAAGGCTTCGGTCGCTCCCGGTTCCTTCTTCGGGGAGACCTTCATGCTGCTTTCGGTCATTGCGTTCATGAAGAAGCCGGAAAAAGCGATGTCGAGGTCGATGATCGGCTTATTTATTACCATTTTCGGCGTGTTCGCGGCAACCGCTATGGTATTGCTCGTTTTCGGCCCCAATTTGTCCGCCGATCTCAGGTTTCCGTATTTTATGATCGTACGGTCCATCAATATTTTAGACTTTATCCAGAACGTCGATATCTTCGTCATCTACATTTGGATTTTCGGCGTGTTTGCGAAGCTGTCCCTCTATTTGTTCCTGACCAGCTACGAAATGTCGAATTGGTTCAATGTCAAGGATTGGCGAAAAATGATTTTGTTCGGAGCGCCGCTCATCTTTATCTCGGCGATTATGGTTCCGAATCAGACGTGGATCGCCATGTTTCAGAAATTATGGCAGGACGCGATTATTCCCATTTGCGGGATCGGGGTTCCCCTTCTGCTGTGGATCCTGTCGGCCGCGAGAAAAAAATCCGTAAACGCGTAAACGCCGCACCGGCTATTTACGCATTCGTTGTTCGGACGTGTCGATCGCGGCCTTCCTTATTCGTTGCCTAAGTGTAAGGCACTTATTACGGGTGAACCGATTCGGTCGAGCAGGCGCCCGTCATTCATGAGGAGGAACATAGATGATGAATATCGAACGGGAAAAGCAGGTGAACTTAGGGACGGCTATAACCGGCGGCTGGTTATGGACGGCAAGGATCATGAACGGGATCGTCATTCTGTTCATGCTATTCGATGGAATCGGGAAGATCGCCGGACTTACGTCCGCGGTAGAAGGCACCATCGCGCTCGGATTTACGGAGCGGCATATGGCGGCCATGGGCATTTTGGGGTTGGTTTCTGCTTTGTTATGCGCCATTCCCCGTACGTCGTTCATGGGCGGACTCGTGTTGACAGCGTATCTGGGCGGCGCGGTGGCGGCTCAAATTAGAGTGGATGCCCCGCTGTTTACGAATATTCTCTTTCCGGTCTACGTCGCGATTTTGTTCTGGTGGGCGTTCTGGCTGCGGGACGAGAGACTGCGCAGACTCCTCTCGTAAGAACAACGATTGCCCGCATAGCCCGATTCCCGCCGAAAGGCGGGTTTTTCTTTTTGAAGGGGCCTTCGGGGAACAAACCGGAGGCGAAACGAGAAACGGAGCAGTTTGCCGGCAACTGCTTCTTTTTTTTGTTGAATGATTGGTCTTTTCTATCAATCTCATCGAAACACCGACATTGATCAATCATTTTGGATTCCTTAGAATTAGGCATCGGCAAATTTCCGGACCGAATCCAACCGGTCATATTTTCAGCGAGAAATCAACCTAAAGGCTTAAGAGGGGGAAATGCGCGATGTCAGGGAAACGGATCCAGTTCAAAAATGTTCTGGTCGCACTGCTAATCATTATGTTGATGCTTGTTTGTTCGTTGGTTCTCGGGCAGAAGGATATTTTGTTTCCGGAAATCGCCGGAATGGCGATGGGCGTGTTGGCTTTCCCGGTAGCCGATTGGATAAAGCGGCCGTTGCACTTGTGGCTTTCGCCGAGTTTGGCTGCATTCCTAGGTACGGCAATGAACGATTTGAACGTATCGCCTCTGCTGAAACTGTGGCTATGCTTGATTATTATCGTCATGCTCATGCATTTATTCCGGGTTCATTTTGGACCGACAATCCCGGCTGGATTGCTGCCGTTCTTCTTGGGCATGCATGATTATGTCTTTGCAATGACCACGACGTTTTTTACGTTTCTGATTATGTTAGGTGCTCTCAAAATGAAAAAGCAAGAAAAGTTACCCAACGCTCCTCAAGTTTTCCGGCGAAAGACGGATACGCTAATCATTAGCGTGATCTTATGTCTTTGGATTGGATTCGCTTTCGCTGCAAAGATTCAAGTCATCCTGGTTCCGCCTGTATTTGCGCTCGTATTCGAAGTCTTCCATGCCCAGAAATTTGCTTGGCGCAGAATTCCGACGCCTTTAGCGCTCGTGACATTAACGGCCATGCTCGCGGTTGTCGTTTATCACGTGTTCTCAGGCTCGATCTTGTTGGCCGGCGTCGTAAACGTGTTGATTGCGTTCCTTCTTTGCAAGTTGTTCAAGGCGCCTTTACCCGTTGCATTCGGCGTGTCATTGATGCCGCTCATATTCCCGGCTTGGGGGACGTGGTTGTTCCCGGTTGGCGTCTTTATCACGACAGGCGTATTAATGGGTATAACCGCAGCCTATCGACAGATCAGAATGATACGGATCGTCGCGGATGCGAAATGACCAAATTAATCTTCGATGGCGAGTGATGAATGAAATCCTATTTTGGACGGAACCTAATGATTAGGCTTGTTATTCGTTAGAGGGGCGAACCAAGATGGAGTTCAGACAGTGGAGGAAGGAGGATATGAATCAAGCGACATGCAAATGGGGATTTGATTTGACACGTTTTCTTCGTACAATGGTGATATGACGACGGACAACAGAGTAAACGATGAGCACCGGATCAAAATTTTCAAGGCATTGGCTGACGAGACGCGATTGGAGATTGTACGGAATCTGTACGCCGCGAAGAAAGAGTTGAATTGCGGAGAAGTGGGGGACGCGCAAGGGACTTCAAAGTCGAATACTTCGTATCATTTACGTACGTTAAGGGAGGCGAACTTGATAAACGTACGAAAAGAAGCTCAAACGAAGTATATGCGTATCAACCTGGCTACCTTCCAAACGTACTTGCCCGGATTTCTGGATACGTTGTAGAACGCTAGAAGCGACGCGCAACCTGAAGGAAGCCACAATAGAGCTGTCCGGCAGGAATAAGGAAGCGATCGAGCAAATCATAATTTTTTTTGTTCATTAGTTCAATAGATGTTGAACTACTTAACTAAAGAAAAGGGTGAATCAGAATGGGTAAGTTAACTTCTTTATTATTCGTCATCATGTTTTTTATCGGCACGGATACCTTTTTGATTTCGCCGTTAATACCTACCTTACAGGAATTGTTTGATATTCCGACGCGATATTCCGGTTGGATGGTGGGGGCATATGCGCTGGGTTATGCCATCTTTGCCTTGATTGCCGGACCGCTCTCCGATGGGTGGGATCGCAAAAAAGTCATGTTTTACGGAATGATTTCTTTTTCGATCGCGACAATTTTATGCGGATTCGCCACGGGCTTTTGGTCGATGTTTTTATTCCGGCTATTGGCTGGAATCAGCGCGGCATTTACATCGCCGCAAGTTTGGGCCTCCATTCCGGTTTTGTTCCCTGCATCCAAGAACGCCAAAGTATTCGGTATCGTCATGGCGGGCTTGGCCGCTGCCCAAGCATTCGGCATACCTATCGGAGGTCTGCTCGCTTCGACGCATTGGTCTTATCCTTTCTATGTAATCGGCGCGTGTTCCTTGGTGGTGTCCGTCTTCATCCATCAAGCCTTACCTTCGATGAAACCGGACCAAGGCCAAAATTCCAGACTGCCGATTAGGAAAAGATATCTCCCGCTGCTCGCCAGCAGAATCGCTAGAAGAGCTTTCCTGGGACATTTCTTGTTTAATTGCGGCTTCATGGCTGCCTTTTCTTTCATTGGCAAATGGATGACGGATCGATTCGACCTCTCGGTCGAGCAGGTGGGGTTCGTCATGTTTTTCTTAGGCATCGGTAATTTGGCGGGCAGTTTTGGCGGTGCTTATCTTGTTCAGAAGCTCAATCGGTTCAACACGCTGGTCGGAGGCTTTCTTCTCGCCATCGGTTGTTATATCGTCTTGCCTTTCTTGCCTTCGGTAGCAGCCTTCGATGGCGTCTATTTCTTCGTATTCTTGAACATGGGAATTGCATTTCCGTTAATCATGGGACTCTTGACCTCGTTAAATCCGGCCATACGCGGCACGATATCAAGCTTGGGCAATTCGATCATGTATGCCGCGACAACGATCGGTTCTTGGATTGCCGGCTTGATCTATGCGGCGTTCAACGGTTTCATCGCGGTCGCCCTGTTTGCAGCCCTATGTTTTGCAGGCGCATTATTTTATTTTGTAACGAGTCGCCTATTGACGAATCAATCGGAAATCGCGAAGAAAGCCGCATCGTAAGGCCGGTGCGTCATTTATTGTATGATCCCGCTTTCCATGATATTGACTTGAACATCGATATCCACCTTCATCAGCGGGTATTGGCGCATCCAAACGTCTTCGTTCCAGCGAGGATCTCGGCTTCTTGCGAAGTCGCCTAAACCTAAAGGATCGACGGCATTTTTTTGAAAGGTTTTTATGAGTTCCGTTTCTGCTTGAAGGAGCTGCTGTTTGAATCGATTATTCAGGTAGCGGAGATGCTCGTCTGAAGTAGGGTTCCCCTCTGCTTCTCTTATTTTGCAGTTCATGTGCAAATTAATCCTGATCGCTTCATTCTTCGCCTGGTACTTTACGGTGGAACCGACGTTCTCAACTGCCAGGAAGGTTCCGTTGTCAAGTTTAACTTCATAGACACCGTCATTCATGTCTTTCAACAACAGCTTCATAAGCCTGGATTGGTCGAAATCCAGAGAGGCCACGTACTTGTCCTTTTTGAATAGCGCCGTGCCGGAAACGACGATACGGTCATGACGGTATTGAAGAATAGGCAAGAAGGGATCCAGCCCTTTTCCTGCGAGCGCATATTCAAATTCATGCAAATTCAGACTGGGAAGAGCCCCTTTCCTTGTATTCGCATCAAGAACACGGTAGAGGAACATGCCTTTTTCTTCTTTCTTGCTAAAATCTTCTTTGAGCAGGTCTTTGGCCTTTCCTTCGACGACGGCCAAGTACATTCTGCGCGAAAAATAAGTGTTCCGCAACAGGAGATCCAACTCCTTTTGCACCCCGCTCTTAGCCTTGTCGCTGCCGAATAATACAACGGAGAGTTTCCCGGGTTGCAAAGGCTTGTCCATCTGCGTGCCCAAGGACTCGCGAATTTTGGTACTCGTATGACCCGATTTTGTATACAATTCATCGGATACCACCTCGGGCTTTCCCGCTTGAAACTGAGGAACCGCCAATGTGATTTCAAGTTGGTCCTTCGATATTTCGTCGAACGAAGCGACAATAAACAGGTTGATTCTGTCCAGAATTTGTTGCTTAACGCAAGCCGTCAATAACAGACAGATCATCGATGCCGTGCAAAGTATCCGTTTCACTTCGGTTTCTTCACCTTTGTTCTGAGGATGTCGTATAAGTAGAGAAAGGGGAGGTATCCAAAAATCACGCTCATCCCCGACAGCTTAATCCAGGATTGAACGGCATCGACTCCGATGCGATTCGGAATCAGACAGGTTGCGACAAAAACGATACCTAACAAAAACGGAAGAGCTCTTCTCTGTCTAATGGAACACGTATACTTCAGGATGCGGCCGGAAACCCATATGCATAAACAAATAACGGGAAACAGCCGCAGTACGCTAGCTGAAGATCCGATAAATTCAAATCGTTCTACGAAAGGAAACTGGATGAACTTATATTTTATCAATCCGGGCCATATTTCATTCGACAACTGCTCCGGTTTGAAGGTTATGACTGCGAAGATGACTTCCACGGCATAAATGAGCGTTATGGATACAACGCCCCAATGCGCCCACTTTTGCGATTTTTTCGGCGTTTTAATAAACGGATAACAAAAAGGAATCATTTCTATGCCCATGTAGGAAGCGGTCATTTCCTTCGTTGCTCCGAAAATAGCCTGCGGGGAATGACTCATTGCAGGTAATAAGTTGTTGAAATGAAAGTAAGGAACCATAAAAAAAATCGTGATAAAGAGAACGGTGTTCATAAGACTGAACATGCAAATGCCAACGATAACGCGAAAACCGCATAAAATGATGTAGTATGCAATCAGAAGCAGCACAAGCGCCAATGACCAGGTTTGCATTTCCGGAAACATCCAAACTTGAACCACTTCAATAAATAACCGTACTTGATAGACGGTTACGAAAAGAAAATAGACGGTAAATAGGATATTGAGCAGCCGGCCAATCCATGGACCGAAGAGGAGGAGGTGAATGTGCATCAGATCCGTCTGATGGCGGTGAAGGACGCTGTACATCATGGCAATGACAATATGGATGCCGGCGGAGCAAAGCAAGACCGCGATCCAGGCATCTTGGCCTGCCAGTTGGACCGGCTTAGCGGTAAGGAACAGAAAGTCGATCCCGAATAGCATGGCGTGAATGATAACGAAAGTCAGATAAGGGGAGACGGTATTCCGTTCTTGGATGTGTAAAGCCAAAATGAATGCCCTCCCTGTCCCATTACCGTCGTTACTCGTCAATGTCTTTTTTTAAGTTTGCCTTTCGTTGATCAAACCGGACCGCATTCTTGGTCCTATAGAACTGCGGTCGCTGGTGAAGTTTGGAATAGGGCGGACGGATCATCGTATCCGTTAAACCCTTGGATCGTAACGGATAAAACGGAACCAGATACGGCATCCCCAGAGAAGTAAGACGCAGAAGATGGGTCACAACAATGACGGAACATAAGAAAATACCCAATAATCCCCACATTTGGGCAAAAAGTATAAATGGAAACCGCAGAATCCGTATCGTGTTGCTCATGCGAAATACAGGCGTTGTGAACGAAGCCATGGCCGCCAGCGCAACAATGATCAACAAAAAGTTACTTGTCAGCGCGGCCTGAACGGCGGCGGTTCCGAGTACGATGCCTCCAACGATTCCTATGGTTTGCCCGATCTTGGATGGCAATCTCGCTCCGGCTTCTCTCAGCAGCTCAATGGCCAATTCCATGATGAGAACCTCGACAACGGGCGGAAAGGGAACATTAATTCGGGAAGCAATAATCGTCGGTAAAAAGGCATTTGATATTCCATGACCATGATAAGTCAATACGGCGACGTACACGGCCGAGGCTAAGATGGAGAACAGGACGGAAGTAATGCGGATCATGCGAATAATGGAACCGATTATCCAAGGCAAAAAATAATCTTCGTACGAGGTGAAGAAATGCTCAAGCGTAACGGGTCCTAAAATCGCATTCGGCGACCCGTCGACTAATATGCAAACCTGCCCCAATGTCAACCCCCATACGATCCGATCCGTTCGTTCCGTTCCAAGCATCTGTGGAAAGATCGAGTTTGAATTGTCTTCGATAATTTGTTGAATGATGGTGATATCCGTAACCGTATCGAACTGAATGTCCCCGATTCGCTGCAGACAGGTTTGGATGTATTGTTCATTCGTGATGTCTTCAAGATAACAAACGACTACTCTCGACTTGGAAACCTCCCCGACATGAAGTTCTTTGATGCGCAAGGAAGCCACCGGCAACCGCTTGCGAATCAAATTCAGATTGGTATCCAATGATTCGACAAGCGCCTCTTTCGAACCCTCGACATTGAATTCGATTTCTGGCTTTGATACCGTACGCCCTTTCGATAAGCACGCATTAAGCAGGATTGTTTGAGCACTCGAAGCTTGTTGAATAGCTACATAGCCGAGAAGTAATTTATTTCGTATCTCATCCCGGTCCGAGGAGCGCTCTTTTTCGGCGATAGGCAGCTCTTCGAATAATTCATCGAAGAGAAGACCGGTGTTTATGCTAATAAACTCAAGAATCTGTTCATTGAGTATGTTTATATCCGTAATGGATTTAAGAAAGCAGATCAAATAACGATCAGCGTGATTGGATTGGCGCAGATAAACGAAATCAGAGGATTCCCTAAATTCATCCCACATTTCGGGGATTTTAAACACGTCAAATCCAGCTCCTTCCTAAAACTTTATATCATTATGTCCTACGCGGAGTTACTTATACGCGTATAGATCGCCATGAAGCGTTGCGTATAATCGATCAGGCAAACGCGAAATCTGAAGAGGAAGCATCCTCGAGAATCGTTTATTGATTTAAATATTCAATCATTTGCATTGAAATGTTGAAATTGATCAATCATCATAATTTTCATAGAATGAAGTTGCCTGATCGGAGATAGCGGCATTATGCATCCAGAAGGGGAGGAATTGACAAAGGAAAATTTTCGTGGACAACGATGATGGAATTACGCTCGTTTACTTTTATGAGTCTGATTGCGATTCCTGTCGAGAACAGCTTCCTATTGCCGAGGAGTTAGCACAAGACCTGAGATACATCGCTCGCATAGTTAATGTGAATCTCCAACAGGAGAAAGAAATTAGCGACAAGATCTTGATGTCATGCCCGGTCTGAGCTCTTACATAAGTTTGCCGATATTGGATAGGATAAGGTGGGTGGTTTCATCATTTGGAGAAAGGGATGTTCAGATGAACAATAATGAAATAACGGATCCCAAACAAGAGGTTAGCCAAGAGAAGCATAATAACGCTCAGGCGATGAATGAATCGGGAATCGACTTCATTTGGGGCAGCGACCAAGATGAGCTAGTCGAGGAGCATAAGAAAGAGAAGTAATCCCTGAAGTAAGAAGGTACGGGCGCAAAAGCGATGGATCTGTTCCATCGCTTTTTTTGCATAGCAGCGCCGAGTTGCGATTGGTTTTGGTCTTCATGCGGTTGATCGACGCTTCTTGCTCATTCACCGTCGCTCAAGAATTGTTCGATTCGTGCTTTGACGGCATCGCGAACGTTCCGGAATTGTGCCATAATCTCTTCTTCGGTCCCCTGCGCTTTCGCAGGGTCCTCAAAGCCCCAATGCCATTTGGTCACGGTTTTGTTCGTAATTACGGGGCAATGCTCATCGGCATGTCCGCAAAGCGTAATCACGTAGGTCGCGCGGTTGAGCGTCTCCGAATCGATGACGTTGGAGCTATTGCCGCCGATATCGACGCCGGCTTCCTTCATGACTTGAACGGCACGAGGGTTCAGCCCATGCGCTTCAAGCCCCGCGCTTTTCACTTCGTATTTGTCGCCTCCGAGGGCGTTAAGAAATCCATCGGCGATTTGGCTGCGGCAAGAGTTGCCGGTGCAAAGGAAATAGACGAGCGGTTTGTTCATGATTAATGGTCTCCCTTATCCTGAAATTGATTGATTTTTACCACTTCATTTAGGTCTTCTTTGTTCTTCCTTGAACGGAAGAGTACGTTCATCAGCCCTGCGACGAGAGCCGCGATTATAACGATCATGCCGATCAGAAGCCAAACATTCATGCTTGTTGAATGGATTAGGCGAAGCCACAAATACAAACCCGTTAAGGTAATAAAGAGAGTCGGAATGGTAAGGATGATGCCTGTTCTAAAATAATGTCCCCAAGTGATCTTCACGCCTTTGCCCGACAGCACATGCAGCCAGAGCAGGGTGGCGAGCGATCCGATCGGCGTGATTTTCGGGCCTAAATCCGAACCGATCACATTGGCGTAGATGAACGCTTCACGAATTATACCTGTCGGATTTGTACCGTGGATGGCCAGCGCATCAATCATCACGGTTGGCATATTGTTCATGATCGAGGAAAGGATGGCCGCAATAAAACCGGAACCTACGGCTGCAACGAATAAGCCTTGTTCCCCCGTCCATTTGAACACATCGCCGAGCTCATCCGTCAAGCCTACGTTGCGGAGGCCGTAAACGACCACATACATGCCGACGGAGAAGAAGACAACGGCCCAAGGCGCACCTTTGACGAGCTTCCAGGCGCGAATTTCTCGGCTTTGACGAGCCAGAATCAAGAAGACGATAGCCGCCGCGCCTGCAATGACGGATTCCGGAACCTCGATAAATTCACTCGTTAGATAGGCGATAAGCAGAATCGCGAGGATGACCCAAGAGATCTTGAACAACCTCATGTCCTTTATGGCATCAGCCGGCCTTTTCAACTGGCCAAGCTCGTATTGCTTAGGAATGCTTCGCTTAAAGAAAAGGAGGAGCACGAGCAAGCTCGCCGCAACGGAAAAGAACGTGGGTACGATCATCCTGCTGGCATATTCAGCGAACCCTGCACCGAAGAAATCCGAAGAAACAATATTCACAAGGTTGCTGACGACGAGTGGGAGGGATGCCGTATCGGAAATAAATCCGCTTGCCATAACGAAGGGGAGAATCATACGATCATCAAACTTAAGTGCCCTTACCATCGCCAATACGATCGGCGTCAAAATAAGGGCCGCCCCGTCATTGGCGAAGAACGCGGCGACCGCTGCTCCGAGCAAGATAACGTACACGAACATGAGTTTGCCGTTTCCTTTGGCGAAACGGGCCATGCGGAGCGCGGCCCATTCAAAAAAACCAATCTCATCAAGAATGAGAGAGATTATAATAATGGCTACGAATGTAAAGGTGGCGTTCCATACGATTTGAGTTACATCCCATGCGTCATGAAAATCAACGACACCACAAAGCAGGGCAACGACCGCGCCGCCGCATGCGGACCAACCGATAGTAAGGCCTTTCGGCTGCCAGATAACGAATATTAACGTGACCAGAAAGATAATCGATGCAAGTGCTAGCATAATGCCTCCCGAATCAAGTACAACCTTGTGATTTAAACGCATTAACCTCTTCTTGCATAGATGGAAGTTGATCGATCACCTGCTTCAAATAAGGCTTATCGTCCAGATTCAAGGAGTAATAAACCCACTGGCTCCGTCGTTCTTCATGGATAAGGCCACCGGTCTTTAGCTTTTTCAAATGCTGGCTGGCATTTGGCTGCGTCGTCTTTAATAAGTCAACGATGTCGCAGACGCACATTTCCCTATGGCGGAGCAAAGCCATGATGGTTAGTCTGGTTTTATCGGAGAGAAGCTTAAGGGAATCGGACATTTCCTCAATGGTTTGCAATAACCGTGCACCGCCTTTCAATTTTGTTAGCGATTAAACGATTCATTTGTATTATACATGCCCGCTCGTATAAGTAAATGATTATATTAGTGGACAGTGATATTGGCAGATAAATCAATTTTTTTTGATTTAACCTTGATTTCCCTTTTTCTTCACGCTACACTCGCTTCATCAAGAAAATTTGATGAATGGAGCGGTGACCGGATGTTGAATCATTACGCCATCGAAAAGCTAATGAAGCTGCAACAGAACGAATTGGAGCAACGTGCAAGTCAAGCATGGAAGCGGGAGAAATTGAGCACGAAAGCGGAAGCGGTACGCAGGGAACCCATCTTCAAGCAGAAGACGCTAGCCTGCTGTCCGGCGTGCTGCTGACGGGGGCGATTTCGATGATAAAAGAACTTCCGGTCAACGTTGCTTGCGGTGAAGCCGTTGATTTTACATCCTACGAAGCTAAATTCAAGGCGTTATCCGATCAAAAGAGGCTGCAAATCATGTACGAACTGACCCAGAAGGGCAGCGTGTGCGTGTGCGATCTCGTGGAGATCGTGGATATGTCTCAATCCAAACTGTCGTATCATTTGAAGATTCTGCTCGACGCCGGACTCATCGCGCGCGAGACGAAAGGCACTTGGAGTTACTACGAGCTGAACCATGCCGAGGTTAACCGCCTGCTGTCGCCCGAACTGTGCTGCCTATTCCGTAAAGCGGAGGAGCGTCCAAACGACTGCTGTTCATAAGCCCGCGCCGTGGGTTTTAATTGTCCTCTACATCAAAATAACTTGATTTAAGGGAGAGATTGAATATGAGCCAGGTTCAAAATGACCAGGTACGTCAGCATGTTCGCAATCGTTATAAGGAAATCGCCATCCAAGACAGCAATGGTTCAAGCTGCTGCTCGCCTTCTTCGGCGGGCACGAGCTGTTGCGGCAGCGTCGATGACGTCTCGGCTAAACTCGGCTATTCGAGCGAAGAGCTCGCGGCGGCGCCTCAAGGCGCAAATCTCGGGCTGGGATGCGGGAACCCGCAAGCCATTGCTTCCATTGCGCCCGGGGAAACGGTCCTCGATCTGGGGAGCGGAGCTGGGTTCGATTGCTTTCTTGCCTCGAAACAAACGGGGGAAACCGGCCGAGTGTACGGGGTCGATATGACGCCCGAGATGGTGAGCCGCGCACGCGGGAACGCCGTGAAGAACGGGTATACGAATGTCGAGTTTCGCCTTGGCGAAATTGAACATTTGCCGATTTCCGATTCGTCCATTGATGTCATCATGTCGAATTGCGTGATTAATTTGTCCCCCGATAAGCAGCAGGTGTTCAATGAGGCCTACCGCGTATTAAAGGAAGGCGGGAGACTCGCCATATCGGACATCGTGACGACCGCGGAGCTGCCGGCAGAGGTAAAGGAGAATTTGGACGCCTTAGCGAGCTGTATTTCCGGGGCTTCAACCGCGGAAGAGGTTAAAGCCATGCTGCACGCGAGCGGCTTTATCGACATCGTTGTCGAACCCAAAGACGATTCCCGGGCATTTATAAAAGATTGGGTACCTGGGGCGAATATGGCCGATTATATTCAATCAGCTGTTATTCAGGCAACGAAGGGAGGAATTAAACCGCAGTCATGAAACAACGTAATAAAATGCGTGATAGCAAAGCCGTTATCCATGGTGATGACGGCTTTTTTGCGTTAAAGCGGCGCAAGTTTATCGATTTGCCGATCGCCATAAGGCCTATAACTTGTATATAATGAACGAAAGAAATGAAGCAGGGACTGGCTGTTCGAAGAAGCGAACAACGGGGCAATGGTAGAATGGCGAGCTGAAAAAACGACTGGCTGCATAGGTAATGCGATCCTAACTTGGCGGAGGAACCAGGCATGACCAACATGTTGCGTTTTTTGGGGAAGTACAGAGTTGCGGCCGGCATGGCCGTCGTGATGGTGCTGGTTGAACTGGCAGTGGAGCTGATTCAGCCTTATCTCATCTCGGTCATTATTGATGAAGGTATTTCGCAAAAAGATACGTCGGTGGTGCTGCTGTGGGGCGGAGTCTTGGCAGGCGGCTCGGCTGCCGCATTCCTCGCCGGTATTCTGAGCTCGTTTTTTGCCTCGCATGCCAGTCAGGGGTTTGCGTTCGATGTCCGGGAAGCCCTTTACGCCAAGGTGCAGGGATTCGCCTATCCGGTTTTTAATCGCTTTGCCACCTCATCCCTCATCACCCGGCTAACGAATGATGTAACGCAGCTTCAGGATACGGTATTCATGGGACTGCGGTTTATGCTGCGCATGCCGCTTGTTGTCATCGGGAGCATCATTATGGCGCTTGTCGTGCATGTGCAGCTGGGATTCCTGCTTACCCTGACCGTTCCCGCACTGCTCGTATTCGTCATTTGGATTATGAAGCAAGCTTCCGTATTATTCAAAACCGTCCAAATGAGGCTGGATACGCTGAACCGCGTGATGCAGGAGAATCTGTCCGGCATGCGACTGATCCGCGTGTTTGTCCGGCGCGTGGAAGAAGCGAGCCGTTTTGGGCGGCTGAGCCGGGAATTGATGAAGAGTACGGTCTCCGCCTTGCGTCTGACGGAGATGACGATGCCTTTTATCCTGCTGATCATGAACGCGGGCATTATTGCCGTGCTTTGGTTTGGGCAGCGGCAAATAAGCATGGGGACCGCGACGGCGGGCGAAGTGGTGGCGGTCGTGAATTATTCGCTCCGAACGGCGGGCGCCCTGTCGGCCTTCTCCATGATTGTGTCGGCCTTCTCCAGAGCCCGCGCGTCTGCGCAGCGGGTCGATGAAGCGCTTAACGCGGACAGCGGGGCGCCGGTCAGGTCAGGCCGGAATCCCGAAGGAGCGTGTGAAGGGGGAATCGAATTCGAACATGTTTCCTTCCAATACCCGCACTCGGAGGCGCGCGTGCTGATGGATATAAGCTTCAAGGTCCGTCCGGGCGAAACCGTGGCGATCCTGGGGGCTACAGGCTCGGGCAAATCCTCGCTGATGCAGCTCGTGCTGCGCCTGTACGAGCAAACCTCCGGGGTGGTTCGCATCGACGGACGGGATGCCCGCGAGCTGGACATGGAATATTTGCACCGCTCTATCGGCTATGTCTCCCAGGAGGTGCTGCTGTTCTCGGGCACGATACGCGATAATATCGCTTGGGGCTTGGAGGATGCCAGCATGGAGCAGGTGATGGAAGCGGCTAGGCTGGCGCAAATTCACGAGACGATCGAGAAGCTGCCGGATCGTTACGATACCCTTCTTGGACAGCGGGGCATCAATCTCTCCGGAGGGCAAAAGCAAAGGCTGTCCATCGCCCGCGCCTTGATCCGCAAGCCGGCTATTCTGCTGCTGGATGACAGCACCAGCGCGCTTGATACCCGAACGGAAGCGGCATTGCTGCAGGCGCTCAAGGGCATGTCCTGCACGATCCTCCTGATTACGCAGAAGATCAGCTCCGCGATCGGGGCGGATTTGATTCTGCTGCTGGACGAGGGCAGTCTCCTTGCACAAGGAACCCACGGGCAGCTGATGGCCAGCGACGGCTTGTACCGGCGAATTTACGAATCCCAAATCGGGAAGGAGAGGGCGGAGTATGTGGAAAGCTATAAGTGAGCCCTTCCGGTATCCCGGGCCGACCGTGAAAGATGCCGCTCCGGTCGCTTCTCCATCGGGCCCGCGGGCCAAAGCCCAGGCGAAGGACTGGCAGGGAACGCTCAAACGGATCTGGCAATATCTGTCCCGCCGGAAAGGCAGGCTGTTGCTCGTCATGCTGCTGGTTATCGGAAGCTGCGGGCTCACGCTGCTCGGTCCGTATCTGATCGGCATGGCGATCGACGATTATCTGGAAGGACCGGGCGGCAGGCCATGGGTGCTGTTTCTGCTCGGATTGACTTGTGTCTATGTGCTTCAGTCCATTGTGGGCTGGCTGCAAAATATCTGGATGATTCAGATCGCCCAGGAAACCGTTCTGAGGATGCGCACCGATCTCTTCGCGCAGCTGCATCGCCTGCCGATCCCGTTCTTCGGGAAAAACCGGCAGGGCGATCTCATGAGCCGCATGACCAACGATATCGACAGCGTGAGTTCTACGCTCAACAGCTCGGCGATCCAGCTGTTATCCAGCGTGCTGATGCTGGCGGGCACGGTCGTCGTCATGCTGCTGCTCAGTCCGCTGCTTACGCTGTTGACTTTTTTGGTGGTTCCGCTGATGGTGCTCGGCATGCGGTGGATTACGCGGCGGACGGGCGCGCTATTCAAGGAGCGTCAGCGGAATTTGGGAGAATTGAACGGGTTCGTGGAAGAAACGCTTTCCGGTCAGCGGATTATCAAAGCGTTCTCCCAGGAAGAGCGGGTCATTCAAGTGTTCCATGAGCACAATGCGCGCATCAAGCATTCGGGATTCTGGGCGCAGACCATATCGGGCTTCATTCCCAAATTAATGAACGGTCTCAACAATCTGAGCTTTGCGATTATTGCCTGCGTCGGCGGACTATTGGCCATCCGGGGGGCGATAACCGTAGGCGTCAACGTCGTGTTCGTCGAGTACGCCCGGCAGTTTACCAGACCGCTTAACGATCTGGCCAACCAGTGGAATACCCTCTTGTCCGCCATCGCAGGAGCAGAACGGGTATTCGAAATCGTGGATGAACAGGAAGAAGAGGCGGACGAGAGTACGGCCGTTGCGCTTGATGCCGTGGCGGGCGGGATCGTCTTCCATAAGGTGTCCTTCGCTTACGAGGCGGGAAGAAGCACGCTTAAGGAGATCAGCTTTGAGGCGAAGCCCGGTGAAACGATCGCGATCATCGGTCCGACCGGAGCCGGGAAGACGTCGCTGATTCAGCTGCTCTCCCGTTTCTATGATGCGCATGCGGGGACGATCACGCTGGACGGACGGGATCTCCGGACGATCCGGCGGGAAAGCCTCCGCTCCCATATGGCATTCGTGCTGCAGGATTCCTTTCTGTTTGAAGGAACGATCCGCGACAATATTCGGTATGGCAAGCTTGATGCCACCGACAGCCAGGTGGAAGAGGCCGCCAAGCTCGCCAATGCCCATTCATTCATTATGCGGCTGTCCGGCGGATACGACCGGGTGCTGGCTGCCGATGGCAGCGGCATCAGTCAAGGGCAGCGGCAGCTGCTTGCCATCGCGCGCGCCATTCTGGCCGATCCGGCCATCCTCGTGCTGGACGAAGCGACGAGCAGCATCGATACCGTGTCCGAAATCAAGATCCAAGAGGGCTTGAAGCGGTTAATGGAGGGACGAACGAGCTTCGTCATTGCCCACAGGCTGAACACGATCCGCGAGGCCGACCGCATTCTGGTGCTTAAGGATGGACGTCTAGTCGAGCAGGGGGCTCATGAAGAGCTGTTGGACAAGCAGGGGCTGTATAGCGAACTGTATCATGGCCAGCTGGAGCAGAAATGACATTCACTAAGAATGGGCTCTGTCTTACGGAGTCAAAGACCGGCCGCGGGATCGTCCTGCGGCCTTCTTTGCCGTTGGCCAGTGCCCGTCATTTAATCGGAACCTTGAAAAATACAACGAGTGCAATGGCAAACAGGGAGACAACTTTATTTCCTGCGCGAAGCATGGTACGTTTATCAAGATTTGCTAGTTTTGCAGGCAACACGAACAATCGAGGTGAGGCGGCAATGGAAACGTACAAACGGCAGGATAGACCGGTTAGCGAGCGCATCGACGATTTGATGGCGAGAATGACGCTTAAGGAAAAGGTTGGTCAACTGAATCAACGCATGTACGGCTGGGACGCTTACGAGAAGAAGGAAGACGGCGCGTATGCGTTAACGGACGCATTCAAGCAAGAGGTCGAGCACTTCGACGGCATGGGCGCTCTTTACGGATTGTTCCGAAGCGACCCGTGGTCGGGCGTCGATTATGCGAACGGCATTGCCGCGGAACACAGTGCGGCCGTCGCCAACGAGATCCAGCGATACGTCAAGGAGCATACCCGTTTGGGCATTCCCGTGCTGCTGAGCGAAGAAAGTCCGCACGGGCATCAGGCGCTGGACGGAACCATGCTGCCGGTCAATCTGAACGCGGGTTCGACCTGGAATCCGGAGCTGATGGAGCGGGCTTACGGCCTGACCGCAGCCGAAATTCGCGGCAGAGGCGCCCATCTCGGCTTGGTCTCCGTGCTTGATATCGCGCAAGATCCAAGATGGGGACGCACGGAGGAATGTTTTGGCGAGGATCCGTATTTGGCTGCTGCGTTCACGAGAGCGGCGGTAAGAGGCATGCAGGGCGATGGCGGCCTTGGGAGCGACGGAAGCGTCGCCGCCGTGCTGAAGCATCTTTGCGCCCAAGGCGCAGGCATCGGCGGCAAGAACGCCGGTCCCGCCAACATCGGGGAGCGCGAGCTGCGAGAGATCCATTTATTCGCCGCGTTCGCGGGAGCTAAGGCGGGAGCGGCAGGGTTCATGGCGGCTTATAACGAGATCGACGGCATGCCTTGTCATGCGAATCGCAAGTTGTTGACGGATATTTTGCGGGAGGAATGGGGCTTCGATGGCATCGTTATGGCCGACGGCCAAGCGGTTGACCGGCTGCTGGCGTTAACGGGAAGCCATGAAGGCGCAGCCGCGCTCGCTTTGTCCTCGGGCGTTGACTTAAGCTTATGGGACAAGTCGTTTACGACGCTCGAAGCGGCGGTGTCGTCCGGACTCGTCGACGAATCCGAAGTCGATCGGGCATTACGGCGCGTGCTTCGCCTAAAGTTCGAACTTGGCTTGTTTGACCAGCCTTACACGGACGAATCGAAAGCGGCTTCCGGCATTGGCAGCCCCGAGCTGAAAGCCCTTAATCTGAACATCGCGCGCGAATCGGCCGTGCTTCTCAAGAACGAACGCGACCGGCTGCCGCTGAACGGGAGCGGCAAGCGCATCGCGGTCATCGGCCCCAATGCAGATCAGATGTATCATCAGCTTGGAGACTATACGAGCGTGCAGCGTCCTAAGACGGGCTCTACCGTCCTTCAAGGCATCCGCATGGCCGCTCCTGCCGATGCGACCATCGACTATGCGCGCGGCTGCGGCATCCGCTCATCGTCCGCAGAAGAATTGGAAGAAGCCGTTGCGGCAGCCAAGGCTTCGGATGTTGCCGTGTTAGTGCTGGGCGGCAGCAGCGCAAGACAGTTCGGCGATCTGTTCGACGGCAACGGCGAAGCGGTCATCGGACAGGAGACAGCATACGAGATGGATTGCGGGGAAGGCGTCGATCTTGCGGATTTGCGGCTGGGAGAAGCGCAGCGGCGGCTGGCGGAAGCGGTAGCGGCAACCGGTGTGCCGATCGTCGTCGTGCTGATCCAAGGCCGCCCTCATGCCATCGAAGAGGTGGACAAGCTGGCGGACGCAATCCTATGCGCTTGGTATCCGGGCCAGGAAGGCGGCCAGGCGATCGGCGAAATCTTGTTCGGCATCGTGAACCCGAGCGGCAAGCTTCCCGTCTCCATGCCGCGTTCGTCCGCTCAGCTTCCGGTCTATTATAACCAGAAGGACCCGGGTCGGGTCCGCGATTACGTCGATATGCCGTCCGCGGCGTTATATTCGTTCGGTCACGGGCTCAGCTACACCCGGTTCGACTATGAAGAGCTCCGGTTGTCCGCCGCTTCGATCGCCGCTGCGGATCTCTCGAACGGCGAGCAAGTGAAGGTTCGCGTCAAAGTCCGAAATGCGGGCGACGTTGCAGGCTTAGAAACGGTGCAGCTGTACTTGAAAGCCCGTGAATCGGGCATTACAAGACGGATCGCGGAGCTCAAGGGCTTTGCTAAGGTAGCGTTGCAGCCGGGCGAGACGAGAGAGATCGCGTTCAGCCTTGGTGCCGAGGAATTAGGCTATTGGGACAACGCCATGAACTTCGGCGTGAAGGCGTGCAAGGTGACCGTAATGGTCGGCGGCGGTTTGCAGCAAACACTTCAAGCGGAGCTCGCGATTATGTAGCGACGGATCATGGACTAAGCACTAAGCACCTTACCGAAAATTTCGGTAAGGTGCTTTTTTTGGCATACGGCCAGCGCGGGCGCTTCAAGTACGCTTATCGAGCTTCATCATGCGGGCTAAAGATGAACGCTCTCTGAAGGAGGTCAAGCGGTGGGAGAGGGGATTAACCGCCTCCTCCTGCTCGATTCGTTGGGGCGATCACGCTCGCGCCGCTTCTGCACTCGCTTGGGGTCATGCCGGTCCAACGCTTGAATTGGCGGCTGAAGTGGGCGCTTGTTTTATACCCCAGCATCATTGCGATATGGTCGATCGACATGTCCGTCTGAAGCAACAGGCGCTGAGCCTCGCTTAACAACATTTCCGACATATATTTGCGGGGAGCCTTCCCGTAAACCTGTTGAAATATCCGATTTACCTGTGATGAACTCAATTTCAAGGCTTCGGCTATATCTTGGACGTATGTTCTTCCGCTGTCTTCCATTTGGCCATGATGCAGGCTGCCGCGGATCGAAGCCTCGATGTTTTCGGCGATGCGGCTGGCCACTAATTCCTTTTTCGTAAGTACGACGTGATCGGTTTGGGACAGCTGCTCCACCAGCGTTCCCAAAAGCTCAAACACGGCAGCGTATGCCTTCATGGTTTTTGCGGCGGAAAGCGGTCGCCTCCTGTTTTCGGTCGCAAGCTCGCATAAGTCCGTTAGGAAGGGGGCCAATTCTTGGACAAGGGGAGAAGATACTTCGTAGCAGGCGGTTTGAAGGCGCTCCAGCTCCCTGGTGAAAGCGGGATCGGATACGCTGAAATGCACGCAAAAATAAGTGAAGCCATGAGAGCCTGCCGACTTGCACGAATGGATGATTCCCGGACGTATAACGAGCAGATCGCCCTTTTTTTGAACGTAATTCCGGCCCTCGACGATCATCTTCATGTCCCCTTCGATCATCCAATGAAGCTCGTACATCGGATGTTCATGGGATGGATAGGTCCAACGGGAACCCACTTCGCGAATATGCAGCCCCATCAGATGAAAGGCCATTCGAACGTCGGGAAGCCTGCCTATTTCGATTTCGGCGGTCATTACAGACATAGTGATACGTCCCCCTTGTTCTCCAAACTCTTCCATACCGATTATACAGCGCTTTCATTTGCGAGAAATGCTTGAAATGGGTAAATGGTGTTCACGATTAGCGCATCGTCAACACCGCCGAGGGGGTGGTATGTTAGTCATATCACAGGCCAAAGCGAGCAAACAATCGATCCGAAAGACGTCAACCGCATGGGATGGCTGGTACGCCTCCATGCAAAGCGGACGGCCGATTAAAGCCTCATGCAGCGATCCGGAACACGCCGCTCATGCCGGTATACTAGGGTAACTAGTCATCCTGACTGTTTTGCTTACGCTTTTTGTAAGCGCTTATCGCACGTGCGTTTCGTACCTGCTGGAAGGAAATCGCAATTCATCGGGTTGGAGGAAACTTATGAGTATTCAGATTGACGTTTCTAGAGACAAGAGAGGACTCATCCGGGATTTCGTATACGCCGCCTTGAAGAAAAACATCATGGAGCTGCGACTCGAACCGGGGCAATTCATCTCGGAAAAAGAACTGGTCGAAATGCTGCAAGTGAGCAGGACCCCGATTCGCGAAGCGTTAGTCAAACTCGCGCAGGAGGAATTAATCGAAACCACTCCTCAGAAGGGCTCCATGATATCGCTTATCGATTTGCAGCACGCGGAAGAATCCCGGTTTGTCCGAAAAACGTTGGAATCCGCCGTTGTTCGGGAAGCCTGCGAGCTGCTCGACAAGGAACGGGTGTTTCATCTGCAGCATCTCGTCTCGCTGCAAGAACTGTGCCAATCCGAACAGCATTACGGGCGTTTGTTCGAGCTCGATGAAGAGTTTCATAAATCCATTATGATCGGCTGCGGCCGAGCCCGTACGTGGGGATTGATTCAACAAATGGCCACGCACGACAACCGCATTCGGATTTTACGGCTTGCTTCCGATTCCGACTGGAAAATCATACTTGCCCAGCATCGCGGCATCGTTCGCGCGATCAAGGAGAGGGATCCCGACCAAGCTGAAATCATGCTAAGGGATCATTTGGAGCTGGTCGTGATCGAGAAAGAAAATTTAAAACAGAAGCACGCCACATTTTTTAAATAGGTCGAAGGAGTGAAGGACGATGATTAAAGTAGCTGTTATCGGTACCGGCGGCATCGCAAATGCGCATTTGGAGGCGTATGTCTCCGCGTTCGGGGGAAGATGCCGGGTCGTTGCGTTATGCGACATTTACGAGGAGAAGGCACTCCGGGATAAAGAGAGGTTTCAGCTCGACTGCAGGGTCGAACAAGACTATCGCAAGCTGCTGGACAGCGATATCGATCTGGTGTCGATCTGCACCCCGCCGTATACGCACGCTCAACTCGCGATCGATTTTTTGCGAGCCGGAAAGCATGTATTGGTAGAGAAGCCGATGTCTTCTTCCATGGAGGAATGCGACCGCATGCTGGAAGCGGCTTCGGCGTCGAAGCGCATCTTGTCCGTCATCGGGCAAAACCGGTTCAGGGATCCGATCATGAAGCTGAAGCGTACGCTCGACACCGGGAAGGCAGGCAAAATCGTGCACGCGCAGGTGGATTCCCACTGGTGGCGAGGGCATTGCTATTACGATCTGTGGTGGAGAGGCACTTGGGACAAGGAAGGCGGCGGCTGTACGCTGAACCACGCCGTTCATCATATCGACATGCTGCAGTGGATGATGGGGATGCCGGACAAAGTCCATGCGGTGATGACCAATACGTCGCATGATAACGCGGAAGTCGAGGACATCTCCATAGCCATTCTGGCTTACGGCAACGGAAGCCTGGCGCAAATTACAAGCTCCGTCGTGCATCACGGAGAGGAACAGCAGCTTATCTTCCAAGGGGAAAAGGCGAGAATCTCCGCCCCCTGGAAGGTTTATGCGTCCACCTCCAAGGAAAACGGATTTCCGGTTCGGAACACCGCGCTCGAGGAGGAGCTCGAGAACACGTACAACGGCATGGAAGACCTCCCGTATACCGGTCATGCCGGACAAATCGACGATGTGATGAAGGCGATCGAAAGCGGATCGCTGAGCGTGCTCATCGACGGCAGCGAAGGACGCAACACGCTCGAATTGATCACGGCCATCTACGAAGCGGCGGCTACAGGCAAGAGCGTAAGCCTGCCTTTAACGAAGGACAGCCCGTTCTATTCGAGGGACGGCTTGCTTGCGAACGCTCCGCGTTTTTACGAGAAGACCTCGTCGGTCGTTTCTTTCTCGACGAACGACATTACGCTTGGCAGCGAGTATAAGAAATAACCCATGACGCCTTTGGGAGGAATGGACGATGAGAATGGTATTCAGATGGTTTGGCGAAGGCAATGATACGGTAACGCTTGGCCAAATCAGGCAAATTCCCGGCGTGGAAGGCATTGTCTGGGCGCTTCACGACATCCCTGCAGGGGAAGCGTGGCCGCTCGATAGAATGCTGGAGATCAAAAAGCAGGCCAGCGAATACGGCTTTCATACGGAGGTTGTAGAGAGCGTTAACGTTCACGAGGATATCAAGCTGGGCCTGCCGACCAGGGACAACTATATCGACAACTATAAAACAACGGTCGAGAGGCTGGCAAAGGTCGGCGTGAAAGTGATTTGCTATAACTTCATGCCGGTTTTCGACTGGATCCGCACGCATTTATTCGAGCCGCTAGCGGACAATTCCACTGCGCTTTTTTATGAAAAGGCTAAGATCGACAGCATGAATAATCCCGAGGAGCTCGTGCGCGTCATCAACGAGAATCCGGACTTCACGATGCCGGGCTGGGAGCCGGAGAGAATGAAGCGTCTGCCCGCGCTGTTCGAGGCGTACAAGAACGTGACGGAAGAGGACCTGTGGAACAACCTCCGCTACTTTTTGGAACAGATCATTCCGGTGTGCGAGGTCAACGACATCAAAATGGCCATTCATCCGGACGATCCGCCGTGGTCGCTATTCGGGCTGCCGAGAATCATAACGGACCGGGAAAATATCCGCAGAATGCTAAGCTTGGTGGATAGTCCTAATAACGGCGTCACGCTGTGCAGCGGGTCGCTTGGCATCAACCCGGACAACCATGTGGCGGACATGGTGAGGGAATTTGCGGACCGCATTCCGTTCGCCCATATCCGGAATGTGAGGCTGTACGACAACGGCAATTTCATCGAGACCTCTCACCGATCCCAGGACGGTACGCTCGACATCTGCGATATTGTCAAGGCGTATCATGAGAGGGGCTTTACGGGCTTTGCCAGGCCGGACCACGGCAGACAAATTTGGAACGAGCAGTGCCGTCCCGGATACGGGCTGTACGACCGGGCTCTCGGCATTATGTATTTGTGGGGCATTTGGGACTCGCTCGAAAGAACGAAACGGGGGGCGGCGGCATGCATGCAATCAACGTCAATTTGAATGGCAAGGTAGCGGTTATTACGGGAGGAAGCGGCGTTCTATGCTCCGCCATGGCGCGGGAGCTTGGCCGGCATGGCGTGAAGGTGGCCGTATTAAACCGCACGGCGGAAAAAGGAGAGGAGGTTGCGGCGGACATCAGAGAAGCCGGCGGGGAAGCGATCGCCGTTGCCTGCAACGTGCTGGATGCGGATAGCGTAAGGGCGGCGGAACAAACGGTGACGCGCCGGCTGGGCGCCTGCGACATGCTCATCAACGGGGCGGGAGGCAACCATCCCATGGGAAGCACGACGAATGAAACGCTGAAGCCGGAGGATCTGGGAAATAAAGCGATCACGACATTCTTCGATCTGACCGAGGAAGGCTTCAGCCATGTGCTCAACTTGAATCTCCTCGGAACGCTCATTCCTGCGCAGGTTTTCGCCAAAACGATGATCAACCGCCAAGGTGCCGTCATGATCAATATTTCTTCGATGAGCGCGCCAAGCCCGATGACGAAGGTTCCGGCGTACAGCGCGGCGAAGGCGGCGATTGATAATTTCACGCAGTGGCTGGCCGTTCATATGGCGGATGCGGGCATCAGGGTCAATGCGATCGCCCCGGGCTTCTTCTTGACGGAGCAAAACAGAAGGCTGCTTCAGAACGAAGACGGCTCTTTAACCGTCCGGTCCCATAAAATCATCGCCCATACGCCAATGAGAAGATTCGGAAAGCCGGAAGATCTTCTGGGCACGTTATTGTGGCTGGCGGACGATAAGCTGTCCGGTTTTGTAACCGGTATCACGGTGCCGGTAGACGGGGGGTTTATGGCTTACTCGGGCGTATAACGGGGAAGCGGTCTCGGATTGGGGCAACGGGGTGGGGATACTTCTTCCATGCCTACGCTCTCAGCAAGTCGAGAAACCAGCAAAACGGAGGTGGTCGTTGATGAAAGCCACGAATAGCAGCGTTGCTCTGGATAGGAAGGTTAGCGTTGGAGCGCCGCCGCAACAAAAGAAAGGATTGTTTTATTATCTTAAAAAAGATTTTGTGCTGTACCTTATGTTGCTGGTCCCTATTGCCTATATCGTGACCTTTAAATATGCGCCCATGTATGGCATCCAGATTGCATTCAAGGATTACAATCTTTTTCAGGGCGTCAGCAGGAGTCCGTGGAATCATTTTGAAACCTTCAAGCAAATTTTTTCATCGCTGCAATTCTTTCAGGTGGTTCGAAATACGTTGATGCTGAACGGTTTGGATTTGATTATGGGATTTCCGGCGCCGATTATGTTGGCTCTTTTGCTCAATGAACTGGTATGGAAGACGTTCAAAAAGGTAAGCCAGACCATCCTGTATCTGCCGCATTTCCTTTCCTGGGTGATTATCGGCGGAATTGTCGCGCAGCTGCTTTCTCCCACGGGTATGATAAACGCCTTGATTGGCCATATGTGGGGCCAACCGTTCCCGTTCCTCACGAACAAATACGCGTGGGTGGCAACGTATGCTTTGGTTGGCGTATGGCAGAACGCAGGATGGGGGACGATTTTGTATCTTGCCGCCATGACGGGAATCGACAAGCAGCTGTATGAAGCCGCCGACGCGGATGGCGCCGGAAGAATCAGGCGGATATGGCATATTACGCTGCCGGGGATCAGACCGACCATCGTGATTCTGCTGATCCTGCAGCTCGGCAATATTATGGCGGTTAACTTCGATCGTCCGTTCAACATTCAAAACAACCTCGTGATGGATTACGGCGACGTTATCAGCACCTATGTTTATCGGGTAGGCATTCAATCCGCGAACTTCTCCGTCGGTGCGGTCGTCGGCCTGTTCCAGTCCGTGATTTGCTTAATCTTTCTGGTTACCTCTAATTTTCTTACCCGTAAATTAGGCGAAAACGGAATCTGGTGAGGAGGTACCGACCATGTCGCAAATTTCAAAAAACAGGGTTGTTGATTATACGGCAGCCTTCGTTATTTTATTGACGGTTATTGTATGCCTGGTTCCATTTCTCTATATTCTATCGCAATCGCTTAGCTCCAACAGGGCGATAATCTCCCAGGCCGTAACCATCTATCCGATCGACTTTAATATCGAAGCCTATAAAGTCGTATTCGGGGATGACGGGATGTTGTACTCCTTGTTCTATACGGTGTTGCTGACGGTCGCGTTCGTGCTCCTTGCATTGACCGTTACGATTCTCGCGGCGTACCCGCTGACCAAAAAAAGACTCAAGGGCAGGAATGCGTTATTGTTAATCATGCTGTTTACCATGTATTTTAGCGGCGGGTTGATTCCGGATTATCTGAACGTCAAGAGCCTGAGCCTATTGGACACGCCATGGGCGCTGATCCTTCCGGGTATGTTGAGCGTCTACTACATGATCATCTTGAAATCGTTCTTTCAGAACTTGCCCGATAGCCTGGAGGAAGCCGCGCACTTGGACGGATGCAACGAGCTGCAGATTCTGCTTAAGATCGTGCTGCCTCTTTCCAAGCCGGCGCTTGCCACGGTCAGTTTGCTATATGCCGTATTCCGGTGGAATTATTTTCAGGATGCGCTGTTCTACATCACGGACCAGCAACTCTACACGATCCAGCTTAAGCTGTATAACGTGATCAATATTTCGCAGCAAATGTCCGGCGAGAACGTCAACGTGAATCTGCCTTCGGAGGCCTTGAAAGCGGCAAGCATCATGTTCGGTACGATTCCGATTCTTCTCGTGTACCCGTGGCTCCAGAAATACTTTGTATCCGGGATTATGATCGGTGCCGTTAAAGGTTGATATAGGCGCGCGAAATGGATGTTTTCATCGATTTCGCGAATTTATATAAAAAAATTGGTTCACTATCCATTTTAAAAAGGAGCGATTTCGTTGAAGGTAAAGGCACAAAGATCGATCTGCGTTTCTTTGGTAGCGCTATCAATCGCGTCTGCGTTGACCGCCTGCCAGAGCAATACGTCAAGCGGCACGCAAAATGGCGCGGCAGACGCGACAAAAGAACATCGAACATTAACGGTCGAAGTGTTCGACAGAGGCAAACCCGGGCAGCCGGACTTGAATAATAACTTCTGGACCACGTACATCAACGATAACTTCGGCAAGCAGTTTAATGCCACGGTCAAATTCGTCTCGGTTCCCAGGGCTCAGGAAGTCGACAAGCTGAATGTCTTGATGGCGGCAGGCCAGGCGCCTGACATCTCCTACACCTACAACCAGGGCGTTGTTTATAATTATGTGCAGCAGGGCGGCTTGGCAGAGCTGGATTCAGTCCTTCAGGAGCATGGATCCACGCTTACGAAGTATCTTGGCGATGATGTCTTAAAGTACGGCAAATTCAACGGCAAGCAGTATGCCGTACCGGGCAAGCGGACGGTTCTCGCGGGTTCGAATACGTTCATCCGCAAAGACTGGCTCGATAAATTAGGTCTTCCCGTTCCTACGACGCCGGAAGAGTTCTATGACACCATGGTTGCGTTCAAAGAGAAGAACCCTGGGAAGGTTACCGGGGTCATTCCTTATGCTTATTCCCTGCAACCCGCAAATCCCGGGCTGAGCTATATACCGGAAGCCTTCAAACCATCCAACCTTACCGAGGAACAGGTTGCCACGCTGCAGCCGAAAGCGATCTGGGAGGCGAACTGGAGCATGCCCGGGTTTGATAAAGCCGTTCAATACATGAACAAGATGTATCATGCCGGCTTGATCAGCCCGAATTTCGCCACGGACAAGGACGGAAAACTATCGGACGCGGATATTTCCAATGGAAAAGTCGGAGCGTTCCAAACGAACTGGGACGGTCCGTACAGGACAGCCCCCGGTACCTACGCCAACCTTGTAAAGAACGTTCCCGGCGCCGAGCTTATTCCGATCGATCCCTGGCAGAACGATGCGGGCAAGCATCCGAAGAACGGGTACAGCCCAAATGGCATGTACGTCATTATCCCCAAATCCAGCAAGAACGTTGACCTTGCCGTACAGTACCTCAACTGGATGGCCGACCCTAAGGTAACCCTCTTCCTCCAGAACGGTCAGGAAGGCGTGGACTACGACATGGTGAATGGGGTTCCAAAACAGACCGGAACGACGAGTTCAGGCGATAAGTTGATGACGGTAGCCAACAACCTCGACTATGATATTCTTTCAAACGGCATCGAACTGGGCGATCCGAAAAAGAATGAAGCCGCCATTTCCGCGGGTTATCCCGGTTATGAGAAGGATGTCGAGAATGCGTTGAAGGTAGGCATGGTCGACTATTATACGAACTACTTCTATTCCATACCGAATGCGGCCGATGCCAAAAACAACGCGGCGCTTAAGAATCTGTCGGCACAAATGCTTGCCAAACTGATCGTTGCGAAACCGGCTGAAGTAGACAGCCTGTACAAAACATTGGTTCAGCAGTACATGGATCAAGGCGGCAAGGCAGTCGAAGACGAGTATATCAAGAACTACAAGGATCAGAATAGCAAATAACCTCGCGTGTTCCAAATAGTCGCCTTGAGCGGCTATTTTTTTGCAAAGGGACCACGCGCATTCCCTCGCACGCGGAGGCGTCGAGTACCGGTTTGGTTCGCGTCCGGATGCGAGTGTGAATCGCCGGTAATTGCTGGACGGAAAAACGCTCCTCTGCTAAGATGAAATTATATTATAGAATGCCGTTTGATATTATAGAACATTAGAAAAGGCTGATCATCATGCCCATCATCCAGGCGTTGGACCGCTCGTTAAAAATCATCGACCTGTTCGACGAGCAGAACCGGGAACTGAAAATAACCGATATCAGCCGGCAGATGAATTTGCACAAAAGCACCGTTCATTCGCTGTTAAAGACGCTGCAGCTGCACGGCTACATCGACCAGGACGAGGAGACGGGCAAGTACCGGCTGGGAATGCGGCTCGTGGAGAAAGGACAGCTGCTGCTGCAAGGTTTGGACATCCGCCAAGCGGCAAGGCCGCATCTGCTCAAACTGTCCGATCGGACGGGGCAAACCGCTCATCTGGTCGTGCTCGACAGGACGGAAGGCGTGTACATCGATAAGGTCGAAGGGGCCAAAGCGGTCATTCGTTATTCCCGGATCGGACGGCGCGTGCCGCTGCACAGCAGCGCGGTCGGCAAAGTGCTCGCGGCGTATCAGCCGCCGAATATGCTCGCGCGGATGTTAAGCGGGTACAGCTACAGTCGGCACACGCCGCATACCATCGACGGCGAACAAGCGTTTCTCGCGGAACTCGAGCGGGTGCGCGAAAGCGGGATCGCCTATGACCGCGAGGAGAACGAAGCGGGCGTACGCTGCGCCGCCGCTCCGGTATTCGACCATAACGGCCATGTCGCCGCCGCGATCAGCGTGTCCACGCTCCTTTCCCATGTCGATGAAGCGATGCTGGCCCGTTTTGTCGCGCTGCTGCTGGAGGCAACCAAACCGATTTCGCTTCAATTGGGTTACCGCGATTGACCCTATGAAAGCTGCGGTTGTTTGATGCGACCGCTTCTTCCTTATTTTTCGCGAACGTGGTTTTGTACGCTATAACGAAAGGGTGATCTTATGCGAATCATTCGATTCATGGAAGGCGATGCTCGCGTACTGGCCGCATTGACGGACGAGAATCAGGTGTACCCGCTGCCGGATTCCGATTTTATGACGCTTGTCCGGAGAGCGGACCGCGAAGGATGCTCGGTATTGGAAGCGGTTAACCGCCAGATTGCCGGAGCCGTTCCTTCGGATAAGGACTTCGGGTCGCTCGCTCTCGCGGCGCCGATCGATGCTCCCGAAGTGTGGGCGGCGGGCGTTACCTATCTGCGGAGCAAGGAAGCGCGCAATTACGAAGCAACGCGCGGCCGGCTGGACGCGTCGACGTTCTACGACAAGGTGTACGATGCGGAGCGGCCGGAGCTGTTCATGAAATCGACGGCTGCCCGTACGGTAGGACCGGGCGGCGACGTTTGTCTGCGCAGCGACTCGTCCTGGCAGGTGCCGGAGCCCGAGCTTGCGCTCGTGCTCGACGGCGGCGGCGGCATTGTCGGCTACACCATCGGCAACGACATGAGCTGCCGCGATATCGAGGGCGAGAATCCGCTCTACCTGCCGCAGGCGAAAATCTGGCGCCAGTCCTGCTCCATCGGTCCGGCGATCAGGTTGGCCGACGCGATGTCCGATCCGTACAAGCTGACGATCACGTGCCGAATTTTCCGGGACGGCGAGAAGGTCGTCGAGGAATCGGCGAGCACGGGCCAATTGAAGCGGAAGCTGGACGAGCTGGTCGCTTATTTGGCCAAGGACAACAGCTTGTTCGACGGCACCGTTCTGCTGACGGGCACTTGCATCGTGCCTCCGAATCAATTTACCCTGGCGCCCGGAGACCGGATCGAAATCGACATTACGGGAATCGGCACGCTGACGAATACGGCCGTCTCCGCTTAGCAATAAGCGCATTTGTATAAAAGGATGTCGTTCATTTCCCTATTTTTTATGAGAGGATGGATCGTCAATGCGTTCTGTTCAAGAGCCTCAAGTCATCGGCAATTATATCGGCGGCCAGTGGAAGGCGCCGGCAGGCGGCGGGAGTACGCCGAGCATCAATCCCGCCAGGAAGAGCGAAATCGTCGGCTACGTGCCCGATTCGCAGATCGGCGATTTGAATGAGGCCGTGGAGGCCGCGGAAGCGGCCAGACGGTCTTGGCGCAAGCTGGCCGGCTCGCAGCGCGGCGCGCTGCTGTTCAAGGCGGCGGACGCGATGGAGCGCAGGCTCGACGAGATCGGGCGGACGATGTCGCGGGAGATGGGCAAGACGTTCGCCGAGGCGAAAGGCGAGACGGCGCGCGGCGTGGCGATTCTGCGCTATTATGCGGGGGAAGGCATGCGGAAAATCGGCGACGTCATTCCGTCGACCGACGCCGATGCGTTCATGTTTACGACCCGTTCGCCGCTCGGCGTCGTGGGCGTTATTTCCCCGTGGAATTTTCCGGTGGCGATTCCGGTCTGGAAGATGGCTCCGGCTTTGATTTACGGCAACGCGGTCGTGTGGAAGCCGGCGACGGAAACGGCGGTAACCGCCGCGAAGATCGCGGAATGTTTCCATCAAGCGGGACTGCCGGCCGGGGTCCTGAACATGGTCATCGGCGGCGGCCGCGTCATCGGGCAGGGGATCGCTTCGCATCCCGGCATTCACGGCGTGACGTTCACCGGTTCCAACGAGGTCGGCAAGCAAATCGGCCAAACCGCATTGAGCCGCGGGGCGAAATATCAGCTGGAGATGGGCGGGAAGAATCCGATCGTCATCGCCGCGGACGCCGATCTCGACCTGGCCGTCGAAGCGACGATTAGCGGCGGGCTGCGCTCCACCGGCCAAAAATGCACGGCTACGAGCCGCGTTATCGTCGTTCGCGACGTGTACGAAGCTTTCAAGGAAAAGCTGGTAAGCCAGGTCAAAGCGCTTAAAGTCGGCGACGGCCTGGAAGCATCGACGTGGCTCGGGCCTTGCGCCAACGAGAAGCAGATGGAAACCGTCCTGTCCTATATCAACCGGGGCAAAGAGGAAGGCGCGGTGCTGCTGTGCGGCGGCGAACGGCCTGAAGGCGCGGAGTTGGCGGACGGGTTCTACGTCACGCCGGCCGTATTCGACCGGGTGACGAGCGGAATGGCGATCGCGCAGGAGGAAATCTTCGGACCCGTGCTGACGCTGATCGAGGCCGACGATTTCGAATCGGCGATCGGGTTGGCGAATGATACGGAATTCGGGCTGAGCGCCTCGGTCTACACGCGGGATATCGGCAACGTGCTGTCCTTCGTTCATGAGATGGATGCCGGTCTTGTCCGGATCAATGCCGAGACGGCCGGGGTGGAGCTGCAGGCTCCGTTCGGCGGCATGAAGCAGTCGAGCTCGCATTCGAGAGAGCAGGGACAGGCTGCGATCGAGTTCTATACGTCCGTCAAAACGGTTTTTATTAAACCGTAACCGCTTCGGATAAGGTGGAATGAATGTTGGGCAAACCCGCAGTATTCGGCATTATCGGAGGGGCCGGTTTCCGGGCGCAATATTTTCTTCGCATTGCGAAGGCGCTTCCCGACCGGTTTCGGGTGAGCGCCATGACGGTCCGCGACGAGGCTAAAGGACGGGAAATGGAGAAGCGGTGGCAGGTGCCGACCTATCGGACGGTTGAGCAGATGCTGGAGGAAGACCGTCCGGACTTCGTCGTGGCGTCCGTCAGCGGTTCGGCGCAGCCGGGCTATTTGCTTCAGCTCGCCGAACTCGGCATTCCGGCGTTGGCGGAAACGCCGCCCGCGCCGAACCTCGAAGGACTGATCGAGCTGTACGAGAAGCTGACGCTCCGCGGCGCCCGCATCCAAGTCGCCGAGCAGTACCAATTCCACCCGCTGAACGAGGCCAGAATGGCCGTTATCCGGGACGGAAGGCTCGGGGAGATCACGCAGGCGACCGTATCGATATCCCATCTGTATCATGGCGTCAGTTTGCTGCGCAAAATGCTCGGCATCGGGTTCGAGGACGTCGCGATTCGCGGCATGCGGTTCGAATCCGACTGGCTGGCCGGCCCGAACCGGAGCGGCCCGCCGAAAGAGGAGAAAATCGCGACCTCGCGACGGGATCTGGCTTGGCTCGATTTCGGGAATAAGCTCGGCATCTACGATTTCACCTCCGACCAGCACCGGTCTTGGATTCGTTCCAATCATCTGTCCGTCCGCGGCGTGCGCGGCGAAATCTTCGACCGCCGTCTGAGTCTGCTGCATGATTACAAAACGGCGTGGCCGCTCGAATTCCAGCGGATCAACAAGGGCGAATGGGAAAACCCCGAAGGTTATTTCCTGCAGGGGATTATGGCGGGTGACCAGTGGGTATACGAAAATCCGTTCATACCGGGCAGGCTGTACGACGATGAGATCGCGATCGCTTCCTGCTTGCAGAAGATGGCCGTTTATGCCGCCGGCGGGCCGGATTTTTACGGGCTGCCGGAAGCGTCGCAGGACTGCTATCTCGGTTATTTGATCGAGCAGGCCATTCAAACCGGCGAGAACGTGCCGTCCGTCCGCCAGCCGTGGGCGGCGAAATAAGCGGCGAGGCGCGTTAGACCGACAAGCTATACGGTCCGAGAGGAAGATTTCATTTCTACTCCGGAAGCTTCACACCTATCTCTAAGGAGGCAGTACCATGTCAATGCCACAACGTAAGCTAGGTTCGACGGGAATCATCGCGGGGGAAATCGGAATGGGCGGCATGCCGCTGTCCGTTACCGGGCGCCCTTCCGAGGAAGACGGCATCCGAACGGTGCATGCCGCATTGGAGCAAGGCATCACACTGTTCGATACAGCCGATTCGTACTGCTTGAACGCGACCGAAAACGGTCATAACGAACGTCTGCTGGCCAAAGCTTTGCAGCATCATCCCGAAGCGGTCATCGCGACAAAAGGCGGACACATTCGTCCCGAAGGACGCTGGGAAACCGACGGCCGTCCCGAACACTTGCGTCAAGCGTGCGAGGACAGTTTGCGGGCGCTCGGCGTGGAAGCAATTACGCTCTATCAATTCCACCGTCCGGATCCTAAGGTTCCGTTTGCGGAATCCGTCGGAACCGTCGCGGAATTGCAACGGGAAGGGAAGATCGTTCACGTAGGCCTGTCGAACGTTTCCGTTGCTCAATTGGAACAAGCCCGCCAGATCGTAACGGTCGCGTCCGTTCAAAACCGCATGAACTTGTTTGACCATTCGTCCATGGACGTGCTGAAGCGCTGCGAAGAGCTCGGTATCGCCTTCCTGCCATACAGCCCTCTGAACGGCATGGGCAACGCGCGCGGCATCGGCAGCAACGAGACATTATCCCGGATCGCCGCAAGTCATGGCGCGTCGCCGCAGCAGATCGCGCTTGCCTGGCTGCTGCGGTTGTCGCCCGTGATTCTGCCGATTCCCGGCGCCAGCAAAGCGGCGAACATCGTGAACTGCGCCGGCGCATCCGACTTGGAGCTTTCCGCCGCAGACATCGACGAGTTAAACGGAATCGCCGCTCAAATCACGGCCTAATTCCATCGGGTACAAATCTGTCTCTGTACGAAACCATCGCCAAACGGGTGATGGTTTTTTACGCACCCGGTTCCGCGGATCTGTGCGGGCCGAATATTACCTTACAACCTTTGGAGGAATGGGCTGCATGAATACGGATCGAAGAGAAGGTATGAAAGTCGACAAGGAAAAGCTGAAACGTTTGGTTCGCGAGATTGCGCAAAAAGTCGGCATGCCTGAAGAAAAAGCGGCATTTTTAGCTGAATTATTAGTCAAAAACGACCTTAGAGGTATATTTAGTCACGGCACCGTACAGATCGCCGCCTATGCCCGGATTATGCGCGACGGACTGATTAATCCGGATCCGCAATGCCGTATCGCAACGGAATCCTCTGCGACGATGTTGATCGACGGAGACGGAGGCCTTGGCTATTTCGCTGCTTTCAGGGGAGCAGAGGCATTAATGGACCGCTGCCGTAAGACCGGAATTGCGGCCGCCGTTACGCGCAATCATGGACATATCGGCGCGGCGGGGATATACGCCCGTTTATTGGCCGAGAACGACCTCATTGGTTATGTCACGTCCGGACATCAGTTATCGCTGCGCCCTGAGGATTCCATCATGCGGGCAGCGGGAGGTTCTCCGATGTCATTCGCCGTGCCCGGCGGGGCAGAGGGCCCGATGGTGCTTGATTTTGGCGCCATGCATGACTTATATGAAGACTCTCCCCATGTATCGCAGCTATTCGACTTAGCGCCCGGCCTTGTTTTTCGCAGCATGGGACTGGGGTTTATGTGCCAAGCCTTGGGAGGCTTTCTGGCAGGCGTTCCGGTAGAAGAAGAGCGGGCTGCGCGCAGGTACCAAGGCGCCAATCAGGGTTCTCTCATTATTGCGCTGGATCCGGGTTCATTCCTAGATATCGGAGTTTTGAAACATGAAATGGCGGCTTATAGGAAGTTAACAAGCAACATGCGTCCAATGCCGGGGTACGATAGGGCGACATTACCCGGCGTGCTGGAATCCGAGCGCGAAGCCGATTTCGGCACCTCAGGCATTCCGGTAGACGAGCATCATAAGGCTGTCCTATCCGAGGCTGCGGCTGAATACGGCGTGGAGCTGCCCTTCTGAAGACCCTTCCATCCACCCCCTCCGCGAACGGAGGATAACGAGAGGAGTGAATGCAGATGGCAATCCCTTTATTATTTGGTCCGTACGGGAGCGGGGAGCTCCCCGCTAACGTGAAAGATTATGGCGTCAACGCCAGATGGTTTCACATGTTTAACGAAGCCGCTTTCGAAGCTTGCGCGGAGCAGGAATTGGAAGCCTGCGTGGAATTCAAAACGTTTCGTGCCGATTTTCAATCGCATCCCGAGCTCATTCCAATCGGAATCGACCGAAAACCGATTCGTTACGGCCGCTTGGTTCAAGGAATTTGTTTATCGCAAAAAGATTATTTGGCCAATATCGAAGAGGAACTGCTGGCGGGCGTCAAGCAATTTAAACCCAGCGGTATATGGCTCGATTATTTGACCTACGCCGGCTGGTTCGAAACGTCCGAGCCGGATCTGCAGGAAAGCTGCTTTTGCCCGGACTGTATCGCGGACTTCTGCAATGCCTCCGCTGTCGACGCCCCGGATCCGAATGAAATACTGGCCTGCTATTCGGAAGAATGGAAGCAGTATAAATGTCGCAAAATCGCCGATTTCGCGCGCCATTATTCAAGGTTGATCAAGGCACATAGGCCGGATTGCATCGTCGGCGCTTATATGTGTCCATGGACCCCCGATGAATTCGACGGCGCGCTGACCCGAATATTCGCCCAGAACTATCACGACCTTGCGGAGGCGATTGACGTGTATACGCCGCTTATTTATGGTTCGAAAAGCGGACGCAGCCCCGGCTGGGGAAGGGAGTGGCTCGCAAAGTCAGCCGGATTTGTTCCCGAAGGCCGCAAGGTTCAACTGATTTTGGATGCTTTGGATTACCCGGAGAGCCTGGAGGAAACCGCGCGATCCGAGATTCCATCATGGGGCATTCAGTTATTTGCAGGCGCATCGCTATTTCATGATAAGGAAAAAGCGATCGTGTTCAGGAATTCGGTTGAGACGATCCGGAACCTTCTCGCGAACGATCGAAGCGTTTGAAGATCGTCTCCGTCTCCTCCGATACCCTGCTTGTAGGTTTATTTCGCAGCAAGCGAAGCAGCTCACCAAAGCAAGAAGAATAATTCAGCTCCGCTACGGGAAAACCAACTATGAAATTCAAACTACCCGTGGAGGAGTGAATGACCGTGAGAAAAAAATTTCTTCTTACATTGGTGCTGGTGGGTTGCTTGACCTTCCTAATAAGCGCCGGTGTGCTTAGCGCTCGTGGAACAGTCACGAACAATGCTAACGACGGTGGCATGAATAACCAAACGTATAACAGCCAAGGGATGAACGCAAACAGCTACAATGCTACATCCACTACTGGCGGCAACTATCGGGCTAATGCTGCGAACGATAACAATGGCATGGATTGGGATTGGCTGGGCTGGTTGGGACTGCTCGGACTGATCGGCTTGAGAGGACGCAGTCATAATCGCCAGCCGGAGCGTCGATAGTCACTTTCTATAGAGCCGAACAGCAAACAAAAAAGCTGCGTAAATCGCAGCTTTTTTGATTTAAGACCAACAAGTTCTTAATATTTTTTCCGGCTTCGAAACATCCGGAAGATAGCGAGAATCACGATGAGCCATAAGCCGATGCTTAGCAGCGAGAGCAAGGGGGAGCCGAGAGAAAAACCGGCGAACGGATTGAACAGGGAGCCCACAATCGTACCCAACGCCAGCCCTCCGAAAAGGCCGCCGAAAATTCCGCCAAATCCGGTCCGCTGTGCGGGGGACGTTCTTGGTGCCGCCGGATTCCGGACATTTTGGTCTTGTCTGGGCGACGTACGGCCGGGGCCGACTCCGGGATTATAGCTTTGTCTGGGGGAACGTATCGCGCCGCGGCGATAAGGCTGAACCGTATAGTTTCGTTCGATTTCCTTTTGATTCCCGATCCGCGTATCGTACGACGGTTTCTCGAACGAGCTGCCATGCGCAGGTAATGATGACACTCCCAGAACCCAAGAGAACAGCAGGATGAACGCCAACGTTTTTCTCATCTTGTATAGGGTCACCTCACCCGTAGCATTCCCCGCCTTAGGCAGAACATTCGCGATGCCGGTCAACGGTTTCAACCGCTACGTATTTCCGATTGCCTTTCATGATCGCGATGGAAGCCGAACCTGCAGGAGTCCGGGTAGGGATGGTTCGTGTAACGATGCCCTTGACTTGGTAAAGAAAATGTTATATCTTTATATTAAGATATATGATTTAAAGATATTTATTCAAGCGGATCTATGCCATTATTTTAAGGGGGAGTCGAGTATGCGTAGCCTACTACAAAGAATAAATGAGTTATCCAGAATGGAAATGATGAATGGATTAAGCGAAACGGAAAAAACGGAGCAGGCTGCTCTTCGTCAACAATATCTCCAGCAATTTCGCGGCTCGATCAACAGCATTCTCATGAATGTGACCATTTATGATCCGAACGGCGTTGACGTAACGCCCGAGAAATTAAAAAGGGAGCAAGGCCGATTCGAATAAGGTTCCACGGATGGTTAAGCTGTGCGAAGGCTGATTCATTGCGAATGACGGTCGTTAAGTCTAAGGAGGAAAACAAATTGGCGCCTGAACATCGAACAAAAACGGTAGGATTGATCGTTGGAAGTTTAAGACAACACTCGTTCAATCGCATCATTGCCGAAGCTATACCCGAGTTGGATGCATCTCTTGCATTCGAGTGGATCTCCCTTGCGGATCTTCCGTTGTATAACGAAGATTTGGATCATGGAGACGGTCCCGAACCGGTCCGGCGCTTCCGCGAAGCGATCAAACGGGTCGATGGCGTCATCATTGTCAGCCCCGAATACAACTCGGGCATTCCCGGCGTACTGAAGAACGCGCTGGATTGGGCTTCGACTCCGGGCAAAACCGCCGCGCTGCGCAGCAAGCCGGTCGGGCTGGTAGGCGCGACTCCGGGCGTCAAGGGTACGATCCTGTCGCAGCAGCAAATTAGACAGACATTGGAGGCCATTCAAGCCTGCGTTCTTCCTTTTCATAAAATGTACGTTTCGCAAGTGACCGATAAGGTGGATGCGGAACGACGACTTTTAACGGATGACACAACCCGCAAGTATCTGAAGCGATACGTGCAGCAGTTCATCCTTTGGATCGATCAAGCTCGTGCTTTGGATTAACGGTCTAGGCCTAACCGCGGAGTTTTCGCAATTGAAACAAGTTGCGGGTCCTGTATAATCCGGGGCTGGGCTGGGACCAAAGCGAATAGGAGAATGCAAAAACGACGGTTCGAGACGTTAGGTTCGCGTCTTGAAGCGCCGTTTTTTGTATTGGAAGTTCAACAATTAACCGGAATTACGAATTTTCCGCGTCGATGACCTCGTCGAGGGAGGTATGTTCATCGCGCTCTGCCGTTTCCATAATGGCTTGATCGGTTTCGTTCGCGCCTTGGATGGCCGCGGCTGCCTTGGCCTGCCGATTCAATTGCGCTTCGGCTTGGCCAATCCCATGGGCTTCTTGATGATTGCGGCTAGATGTCATTGTTCATCACCTCCAACACGCCGTTCAAGAACTCGAACTTAGTGCAATTGGCTGGACCTAGGATGCGCGGGTTGCCAATTAGAGTATGTCCCTCCGGGTTTCCCGTCATTCGATTGGAAACCGAACCATTAGCCGTTCGTCCTCATTCGTTACTTTCATCCGGTAACCGCTCATTGCTTAACCGGCGAAGTGCTCTACGGCAAGTCGCCAAGCCGCAACGGCGAGGCCTTCACGGTTACGCCGCCGCCCGCAGGATTCCCGGTGCCCGAACGAACATAGTCCGGGCTTGGTGGACCTGATGAACGAACGAATCGTATGGCGAACGAGCCCGAGAACGGAATCTCGGTTTTTTTGCTTTTGACGGAATATCCGTCGACGGCGTCTTGCAAGGGGTCTTTATCAGGAAATCGGCCGAAAAGGCGGCAAAGCGACGTCGGACTCGCACGACAAGGAGTTTAATTGTCTGAAGCTGGCAAGTATAGCTCCTTCACGTTCGACAAACGTTATAAACACATGTGCGCAAGTCAAGGAGCGCGGATTCTGTTGGGGGGATATCATTGAAGTTCGTACTCAAATGGATCGTCAACGGCGCGATCATGGTCGCGTCGTTGATGTATTACGCCCACGCCTCGCTGTGGCATGCAGTTGTGACCGCTACCGTTATTACGATCATTGCTTATTTCGTGGGCGATCAACTGATTTTACGGATAACGAACAACCCGGTAGCCACGATCGCGGATGCCATATTGGCTTATGTTCTTCTATGGCTTGCGGCTGATTCCTTTAATTGGAGTCTGAGCGTCGGGGAAATCGTAATCATCGCGATCGTCATAGGCATCGCGGAGTGGTTTATTCATCGGTATGTGCTGCAATCCGATTTGGAGGTCCGGCCAGCGCGATAAAAGAAGAAATCCACGGCAGGCGTACTTTACTGACCAGGAAATCGCGCCAATGGTTTCCCGAGATAGGGCTGCAAGAAGAAAAAGTGCCCTTCTAGTCGTGACTAGAGGGCACTTTTTTACTGAAAGGACATCCTATCGGCACCGCTCGCCGGATAACTCAGTGCGAAGCCATGCGGGCCGCCTGGACGGTTCCCGACTTGACACGCGTTCTGCTCCAGTCCAGCTTGATGTATCGCAAGCCGTTTAACAGCGCGCCCAGCACCATGTTACCGCACAGCGCGATCCAGGCGCCGACTTGGCCGTAATCCAGTACTACGGTCAGCAGCAAGGTACCTGGGATGAAGACGATCCAATTGAGCACGAACGCCACGCGGGACAGATACGCCGTATCGCCAATGCCGCGCAGCCCTCCGCCGAAAATAATGCCCGACGTATTGAATAGTTGAATAAAGGCCGCCAGATGGATCAGCGGAATGACGGCCAGGTATACCGCCCGTTCCGGCGTATACAGCTTCGCGATGGGAAGCGCGAAGATGAACATCAGGATGGAGATCAGCACCATCATCAGGACGCCTAGCACGACCGTCATCAGACCAAAGCGCTTCGCCTCCTCCGGCCGTCCTTTTCCGATTTCCTGTCCCGTGCCGATTGTGGCTGCGGCTCCGAAGCCGTTCGACGGCATGAACCCGAACGACAGGATATTCAAAGCGATTTCGTTCGCCGCGATGGCGACTGTCCCGAGGCGGGAGATGCACATGGTAAAGACCAGCATTCCTAGGCTGTTGGACATTTCCATCGTGCTGAGCTTCGCGCTTTCGCTGATCATCAGCTTGACTTGCTTCCGGTCGAACCGCTCGCGGCTCCGGGTCAGCAGCGTGGCGTTCAGGTAGCCGTAATACACCCAAAGACACATGCCGAGCTGCACGAGCTCCGCAATCACGATGCTCCACGAGGCACCTTGAAGCCCCAGATCCGGGAAACCGAATTTTCCGTAAGCCAGCAAGTACGTGAGCACGACCACCAGGCCGCTATTAATGAGCGCTATCGTCATGGGTGTCTTGGTGTCGCCAATGGCGCGGAAGTAGGCGAAGAACGCACCGCTAAAAATATTGAACATCAGCGCGATCATCCGCACCATTACGTAATCGGAGCCAAGCGAGACGATCTCTTCATTCAACCCCATCGCCCTCAGAATGAGCTCGGGCGCGAGCAGACTGCCCGCTAACAACATGAACGCGAGTATACCGGTCAACAGCAGCGCGATCTGCATCCGTTGGTTGGCTAAACGCATTTCGCCGGAGCCGAAATTTTGGGCGACCAGATAGTTGATCGCATTCTGGATGCCGGCGCACAGTGCCCACATATTGTAAATGAGAATGTTCGTAACGCCGACGACCGCGATGGCCGCCGCGCCAAGCTTCCCTACGATCATAAGCACGAGTAAGCCCGTAAAGGTCATCGATGAGAACGTAGCGATGGAAGGTAAGGCTAATTGTAAAATTCGTTTTGCCAGCTGCACCTGCGAAAGCCTCCTGCACATAGTTATTGCGTTGAACTCCAATCCGAATTCAAGCAGACATAAGTACTATTATATAGGGGCATTCGCGATAATATCTAGCTGGTTTTGCAATTATTTCATGTATTGGCTGCATTTCCATCGATGTGGGATGGGCGTAAGAATGGGGGAAGGATTTGCAATCGTCCCGCGCATCGTCCCAACGATCGGTCACGGCGGGTTGTTGCAGTCTCAGCGCAAGCCGGCATCAGAACGATCGGCTGCCGTCGTTGCGCTAACGGTTAGGCATCAAACCGCAGGCCGCTGTAACCTATTTAATAACGAATTCCCTCACCGCGTTGGAAAACAACTCCGGCCTCTCCACATGCCCCATATGTCCGCACTGCTCGATGGTTACAAGCGTCGACTCGGGAATAGCGGCGGACATCTCGTTGGCCCATCTTGTCCCGCAGATGAAGTCATGCTCTCCGATCAGAACGAGCGTCGGGGTCTGGATCGTACGCATCGCATCCCGTACATCCCATATCGCCGGTTTTCGATTCGGGTCCATGGTCGCGTCGATCGAAGCTTTCCAATCGTCAAACCCCGTGGGCATATCCCAATAGTTTCCGAAGTACGCAGGCAGAAGTCTTTGCATGACAGCAAGGAACGACACTCTGTCGTTGACCGAAATAGCCCCGCTTGTTGATACCTCTTTTTTTACAACCATTTCAATAACGCGGTCAGCGTGTCGAGAAGGTCCGGTGGACGTTCGGCTCTTGTGACGGAGAACTGTAATCTACTTCACAGAACTCCGTTATCAGTTGGATTTATAATCGAGCTATCCGTTGATAGTGGAGGTTACAGAACGATGGGCAACCCGAGTTTAACCGAGCAGTTGGAAGCGGCCGCGCAGGAGTTTAAGGCGAATTCACCGATGGAAGCGCAGATCAAGATGGGTCAAATGATTGAGGAACTTCAGAAATCAGGGGTCGCTTCCGGGAAGCAGCCGGGCGAAAAGGCGGCGGACTTTAAATTAACAAACGCGCTGGACCGGGAACTCGTCTTATTCGAAGAGCTCGCGAAAGGGCCGGTCGTGCTCGTTTTCTATCGCGGCGGATGGTGTCCTTTCTGCAATATGCAATTAAGGGCTTACCAGCAGATATTGCCGGATATTCGGGCGATGGGCGCGCAGCTTATCGCGATTAGCCCGCAAAAGCCGGATCATTCGTTATCCCTACAGGAAAAGGGAGGATTGCAATTTCAGGTCCTTAGCGATCCGAACGGCTTGGTAACGGCCAAGTACAATCTGCTTTTCGACGTTCCGCCTGGAGTAAAGGGACTCATGGAGAGTATCGGACTCGATCTTGCGGAGTACAATAACACCTCAAAATGGGTTTTGCCGGTTCCGGCCACATTCATGATCGATGAGAACGCCATTATCCGCTCCTCCTATGTCAATCCGAATTTCATGCAGCGTCAAAGCCCGGAGGAAATCTTGCGAGAACTAAAAAAGCTGTAAGAAGGAGAATCGATCATGACAACTAAGGAAGAAATATTGAAAGCTTTTCATTTTCGGCATGCTACCAAAGAGTTCGACCCAAGCAAAACCATCCCCGACGACGACTTTGAATTTATTTTGGAAACGGGCCGGCTCTCGCCCAGCACGTTTAGCACGGAGCCGTGGAGATTCGTCGTTGTTCAAAACGAACGGCTTCTGAACAAAATTAAAGACGTTTCGTATGGAGCGGCGAGCAAATTGCCGGAGGCCAGTCATTTCGTCATTATTCTGGCTCGGACCCCGCTGGATATGAGATATGACTCCGCCTACCTGAAGGAGCAACAGGCCAGAGACGTTCCGGAGGAATACCTGGCCAGGCGACTTGAAATACTCGAAGAGTTCCAGCGAAATGATTTCAAGCTCCTGGATCATGATCGGTTTCTTACCGATTGGTCCATCAAGCAGACGTATATCGCGCTTGCGAACATGCTGACGGTTGCTGCGCAAATCGGCATAGACTCCTGTCCGATCGAAGGCTTTGATAGTGAGAAAATGAATCGATTGTTGGACGAGGAAGGGCTGCTTGAAGACGGACGCTTTACCATCTCCGTGATGGCCGCCTTCGGTTATCGCAAAAAAGAGCCGGGACCGAAAACTCGCAGACCGTTTGATGATGTTGTGAAGTGGTACAACTAAATACGGCAGGGCGCGCCGATAAATACGTGTTCGTCTCTCCGATGCGGAATTGGGGCATTCCTCTCGGCTTAAGGCATTCATCGACGCCTTTGTCATCGTCGGCCTGGTAACGCGCCGAATGAGAAAAAATCCCCCTCGAGGGGATTTTTCTGTTTATCGCTCCATCGGGTTTACCGCTCCGTAGGCGTCACTTCGAACGGACCTCCTTCACGAATAAGTGGTATGTCGATTTTTATAATAAAGTGGATCTAATGGAATCCAATTGTACATGGTAAGATGGATATCGCCAATACAAAGTTTCAGAATATAAGAGCTCCGGGCACGAAGTGCGTTTTCAGCTAGTTTGCCGGCCTTTGCCGCTATCCGTTCGACTCGGCACGCATGCCGGCTTGTAATGGGGGCTTGTCTGTTCACTGGCTAACACCATTTGGAGGCACGATATTCAATGAACAAGCTCTGGTATTTATCGCAAATCAGCATTTTTGACGAAATGTCGCGTGAAGAGATGAGAGAAATCGACCAGTTAGATACCATCCATCATTTCAATTGGGTCACAAAAAACACATTGGTTCAAACCCCGGAGTCCACCCAAGATGGGCTCTTTTTCGTCAAGGAGGGCAAGCTTAGACTCTATCAACTGAACGAAAGCGGAAAACAATTCACGCTTGGCATTCTCACAAGAGGTAACATATTCGGCGGGTTACATGCATTCTCGTTCGGAACCAAACAGGTGTATATCGAAACGCTGGAATCGTCGCTTCTATGCACCATGTTCGAGCCTCAATTCGAACGCCTGATGATCAATCGGCCTCAGCTCGCGCTTAAATTTCTTAAAACCCTCAGTGACCGGTTAAAGGAGCGGGAGGATCAATTGGAACAGCTGGCGCTTCATGGTCTTCGAAGACGCTTGCTTCATCTTCTTTCCACGCTGAGCGAAAAATTCGGCGTCATTCAAGACGGATATGCGCGGATCGATCTGCCTCTTTCCCATCAAGAAATTGCCAATATGCTCGGTGCTAGCCGCGAAGCGGTCAGTGGCGTAATGAGCGAGCTTGCCAAAGAGGGCGTCATTAAGACATCGCGCCTGTCTGTTCAACTTGCTGTTTCCCTGATTGATGAACATATCCCTCGAAACGCCGCGCATTGAAATGCTGAGACCGCGGGGATGCTCGGCGATACGACCTCATTCCGAAGGAGATGATCCGGTTGAACAATAAATTCATCGATTACTGTCTACACAAAAAAGGAGCATTTCAGGATTATCCTTTGGGGGAACCCGATCCAACCGCGATAAAAATTGCAGGTAAAATTTTCGCTCTTTTTTATGAGGAAAAAGGATACTTGAACCTAAAATGCGACCCGGTGATTGCGGAGCGCTTGAGAGAGCAGCACGAGGACGTTCGACCGGGATATCATATGAACAAACAGCACTGGAATACGATTATTCTCGCGGGTTCTTTGTCAGAGCGGGATATCTTTGCCATGATTGACCAATCTTACGATTTGGTCGTTAAACGCCTTCCTAAGCGCAGTCAGGCGCGGTGACAGGAGGGATTGTTCCTCTTTCCGACGTGTTGATCAGTTGAACATCATGAGGGCTGCCAACTTGGCAGAAGGTTTGAGTCACGCATACCGCGGGTATAATGGTTGATGGTCTCGCGAAGGTCCAAGTTAGTCAAAAAAAATTGCCTTCCCAACGCGCGACGACATGGAGAGCGGGGGCTAGGGCAATATCCCGATCAGGCTGAGGGGGTTTAACATGCATGAGCGCGCTGTACTCGCCGGGGGATGCTTCTGGGGCATGCAGGACTTGATCCGCAAGCTTCCCGGCGTCGTCTCGACTCGCGTCGGTTATACCGGCGGCGACACTCCGAACGCGACCTATCGCAACCATGGCACGCATGCGGAGGGAATCGAAATCGTCTTCGATACAGCGGAGACGAGCTATCGGCGCATGCTGGAGTATTTCTTTCAAATCCACGATCCTACGACGCGGAACCGTCAGGGCAACGATATCGGCACAAGCTATCGTTCGGCAATCTACTATGCGAGCGACGAGCAGAGAAAGGTGGCGGAGGACACGATCGCCGACGTGAACGCGTCGAATCTGTGGCCGGGCAAGGTCGTTACCGAAGTGACGCCTGTCGGCGACTTCTGGGAAGCGGAGCCGGAGCACCAGGACTATCTGGAACGCTATCCGCACGGTTACACCTGCCACTTCCCGCGCCCCAACTGGGTCCTTCCCAGGAGAGAGGCCTGAAGGAAGCATCCCTGCAACAGACATTCAAAACAAACTTCCCGATCACAGTCGGGCGGACAAGAACATGATCCCATCAAAAGCTGCGAATTCCGCGGCTTTTTTTTTATTTGATCACCTCAAGTTCCCTCGCTTGGTCAACCCCGCCGCGCATGCGCCTGTCCCCTTACCGTTCATGCGGCATAAGATAGTGAAGCATGACGTAGAAGGGGGAGTCGATATGAAGTGGGATACGGGCTTAATCGCCAATATAGGGCCGGGCCGGATGGCCGGGATGGTGATTATCGCAGCCAACCAATCCGGGAACTACGCTAATATGCTGCTCGAAACGTATACGCGTACCGGAGATAGCGGCCCAATGACCGTATGCGCGCAACATTTATTTACGATCACGGACGGCTCGGCGGAAACCTATGCGTTCGCCGGGTTCGACCTGGTCGGGATCAGAGCTGTCGCTGCCGGTCCGGGATCGTACGGCGTGGCGTTATCCGTAAGGGCTTACAACGCGGAGGGAGGAGGTGCGGGGCAATTCATGATCCCGATCGTTTTTGCTGAGCCAACCTATTTGTACCTCTCCTCGGAAAATGAAACGGGGATCCTCATGGTCGAATCTGATCTGCGGTCGTTCGCCGCTTATATTCCGACTGCAGCTCCCCGCGCTGTCTTCGCGGACATGCTGGCTGGCGGGGATTTATATGCAGCCGATGACGGGCGGCTGCTGCGGATTGAACCGGCGACGGGAGAACTGCTCGGATCGCTCATCCAGCCAGACGGCGTACTCCGCATGGCGGGGGATCCTTATGGCGACCGGATCATCTCCATCTACCCTACATCGGCGCTTATTTATGAGGCGTCTACCTCTTACCTGCTGTACTCGCTTACGGGTTATGATGTCGTGACAGCCATACTGCCGGGGCGTATCGCTCTCACTACGCCTCTGACCAACATATTTATTCCGAATTGGGGCAATATCATCGTTCCCGGACATGTCGACATCTACGATACGCAGAGCGGTATCGAGGTGGATTCCGAACCAGGGTACCCGATCCCGCCGGACACCCATCTGGGACTTGGCGAACGGGGCATTCCGGTGATTGCCTTCAACCCTTTCATCGCTCTTCCGCTGGAAGGCGCCGCCAATCCGTAGAACAATCAGTATATGGCGGTTTCGGAGCACCTGCTGACCCGATATGGCAGAGGAGGGACCTTCTCGACGTATTTTCCTCAGCTAACTCGAAAAATGGCGCTTTGCCCGGAGGCCGGAGAATGCTACATCCTGCTCGACACAGGCGAGATCGCCAAAGTCGACGTGCCGTCCATGGCTATCCTCGACACCTTCTACCCCGGCTTCGCCGCGTCTGACTTGTTCGCAGCAGCCGGCGGGCGTCTATATTGAGATAAATAAACGAATGTTGAGGTTGTTTTCAATAACGGAACGGCAATGATTGAGCGCGAAATAAGCTGCAAGCCGAGGCTACCTTCCGGTAGCCTTTTTTATTTCACTCGCGATCCGGAGTGAGCGATGTGCGAGGTTTTTTGCGAATAAACCCCGCACGTCTTTTTGCTATGCGCGCTAGAAAGGCTCATGCACATAAAGGGAGTTCGCGCAGAACAGCGAGAAAACTAATAAGATGCGGTTCAGTAAATAAAAGGTTTCATTGGGCTTATTTGGAGAGAAGGAGCGACATTCTAGCATTCTATTACAACAATCGTGAAAAAGAGGAGGAAAATGATGAACGAGATGCCATCGTTATACACCGCAATCGATAACTACCCATCCGGGTGGAAAATGGGGATGCATAAACATCCCCATTTTGAAATCGCCGTCGTGATGTTGGGCAGCGGCGCGGTTTATACAGAAGACCGGCACTATTCGATTCAGCAGGGGGATGCCATTTTGATTAACCCCGGCGTGCCTCATGATTTCAGTTCCAAGACGCCGATTCGCATCGCCGTCTTGCAAGTGGACCCGTTGTCCTTGGAGCATCGACAGCTCTTTCATCAAATCACGAATGAAGAATCGCTATGCTTGCTTCCCCTTGCGTACTATGCGCTGGAACGATACGAGAAACTGTTTAGCATCTGGATCCACATTTCATCCTTGCGCGCGACGAAACTGTTTCACCAATTCGTTCGGACGTGGGTCCAACTGTTTTTGTTGTTTTTATTGGAATGCGTCGAAAACCGGGATAACCGGGTTACGTTGGGTACCATTTCCGCGTATATTCGCACCAATATCGATAAGGAAATTCGGATTTCCGAGCTGGCTAAAATGATGCACGTATCCGAGAGCGGATTACGCGCCTCGTTCAAAAAAACCTACGGCTTATCGCCAAAACAATATTTGCAACGATACCGCATGTCGGAAGCCAAAACGATGCTTAAACTGTCGGATAAAAATATACAGCAAATCGCCCAGCAAGTCGGGTTTCCCAGTATCCACGCCTTCTCCGCTTGGTTTCAAAAAGAGACGGGCGCATCGCCCTCCCTATGGCGAAAAGACCATATAGCCAGCCACGAGGATTAGCGTGTTCTTTTTTACAAAGACTGTCCTTTTATTTATAAATACCCATCCAACGTATATGGGTAAAATGGCCATGTCAGTTAAATATATGAAAGAAGGAGGGCCGATGGAGGTGGAATTAAACGTCCGATATGTCGCGTTGTAACCGCTTTACCGAGTCGTTTCTGGGAGGTGACCGCTTGACGAGCGCAAGGACCGAGATTGGAGACGCATTTCAAATCCGTTCAACCCCCGACAAGATGAGCAGCATGACGAAAAAAAACCTCAGGAACGGCTTGCTCTTCGTATCGCCGTGGTTGGTCGGTTTTGCCGTGTTCTCATTGATTCCGTTTCTATTGTCGTTGTACTACAGCTTCACGAATTACGATGCGGTAAGTTCGCCCGTTTGGGTGGGCGTCAGCAATTTCACGCAATTGTTCAATGACGTTTTGTTTTGGAAATCGATTTCCAACACGATCTACTATACCGTTTTCGCGGTTCCGCTGGGCATCGTTTTCGGCGTCGCTTTGGCGCTGCTGCTGAATATCAAGATCAAAGGAATGGTCGTCTACAGAACGATCTTTTATTTGCCCAGCATCGTTCCGGTCGTGGCGTCCTCCATCTTGTGGCTGTGGCTTTTCGACCCGCAGTTCGGGCTGGTCAACAGTATGCTGAATGCCCTCGGCATCGCCGGTCCGGGATGGCTTGTCGATCCGTCATGGTCCAAACCCGCCCTGATCGTGATGGGGCTTTGGGGTGTCGGCGGCTCGATGATTATTTATCTTGCCGGTCTGCAGGATATCCCGCAGGAGATGTATGAATCGGCGCAAATCGACGGGGCCGTCTGGTGGCACAAGATCGTTTACATCACGCTGCCGATGATAAGTCCGGTTATTTTCTTTAATCTCATCATGGGTCTAATCGGATCGTTCCAGTACTTCACCCAGGCGTATATCATTACGTCCGGCGGTCCTAACGACTCTACCTTGTTCTACTCGCTGTATCTGTACAAGAACGCCTTCTCTTACTTCCATATGGGACTTGCCTCGGCCATGGCATGGATCTTATTCCTGCTCATCATGGCGGTTACGCTGCTCGTATTCAGGAGTTCCGCGCGCTGGGTGTTCTACGGGGGAGAAAGATAGACAATACCGGAGGTGTAAATCTATGCTACTTAAACGATTGATCGCAACTTCACTCATTACCGCCATGTCCGTCGGTTTAATCGCATGTTCTTCGTCGGGCACGAACTCGACGAAGGAAGACAATCCGAACGCAGCCGATTCCGCCGATGATCAACCTTCCAGTGCAGGAAACAAAGGGGACGGAAAAGTCGTTGAAGTTACATATTGGCATATGTGGACGAGCGATTGGAAGAAACTGATCGATAGTCTTGTCGATGAATTCAACAAGTCGCATCCGGGCATCCATGTGAATGCGCTGTCCATTACCGGGGATGCCAACGCCAAGTTTCTTACCGCGCAAGCCGGAGGAGATCCGCCGGACGTCATGACACAATGGAACCAAATCATTCCGTCGTGGGCAAAGAAGGGAGCCATTGCCTCGCTCGACCCCTACATCCAAGCGGACGCGCCGGATATTGAAAATTGGATGTATCCGACTGTAAGAGACATCGGCAAATTCGACGGACACATGTATGCGATTCCATTCTCCATGAATTCGTTTGCCATGTTCTACAACAAGGATATATTGACGGAAGAAGGCTTCGATGCGGACAACCCGCCTAAGACGATTGAAGCGCTTGACGCCATGCAGGACAAATTGTGGAAGACGGACAGCCGCGGGTTCATTCAGCGCGTCGGCTATATGCCAAGCGGTCTTACGATGTGGTCGCCGTCGTTCGGCGGAAAATGGGCGGACCAGGACGGTAACCCAACGGCGACCGATCCGAACAACTTGAAGACGCTCGAATGGTTCCAATCTTATGCCAAGAAGTTCGATCCGAAGAAAGTAGCCGCCTTCAACAAGAGCATGTCGTCCAACGTGAATTCAGCTTGGCCGTTCCTGAGCGGCAAACAGGTCTTCGCCATGGACGGGATGTGGCGGCTCGAGGATTTGAAAAACTACGCGCCGGATCTGAAGTATGGCATTACGCCGCTCCCTTACCCCGAAGGATCGGGCAAAGAGAATGCAACCTGGGTCAACGGGAATTTCAACATCATTCCCGAAAAGGCCAAACATCCGAAGGAAGCATGGGAATTCATTCTGTGGCTGACGGGCTACCATAACGAAGATTGGGCTGCTAGCATGCTGACCAAAGGCGGCTGGATTCCGCCTTCGCCGATCATTACGGAGAAACAGGCGTACCAGGACTTCATCAATGAAATTCCGGCCAGGAAAACGTTCGTCGAATTGCTCGGAAGCCCCAATGCGCAGATAACGCCTGTCATTCCGGTACAGCAGTATTATTGGGATCGGGCGGCGAAAGCCGAGGAATCCGTCATGACCGCGAACAAGGATCCGAAGGAAGCGCTGGAGAATTTGCAGAAAGAAGTCGAGGCCGAAATCGCCAAAGATAACTAACGTTCCGATGCCGGGCGGAAGGAAGCGGCTTCCTTCCGCCTTATTGCGGATGCCGTGAAAGGAGTGTTCGAATGCTAGCGGTTAAAGCGGAAGGTTCGAGGAGTTTAAGCAAGCGGAGCAGGGGGACCATCGCGCATGTCATTACCCATATTGGCTTGATCGTACTTGGCCTATCGTTTCTATTTCCGTTCGTATGGATGCTGTCTACCGCATTGAAGCCGGAAGCGCAGATCTTTATCTGGCCGCCGGAGTGGATTCCGGATAAATTCTTATGGTCCAACTTCCCGGAAGCGCTGACGTTCGTTCCGTTCGGCAAGTATGTCACCAACACGTTAACGATTTGCGTTTGGGCCATGGTCGGCACATGCGCGTCTTCGGCGCTTGTCGCTTACGGATTCGCCAGAATCCAATGGCCGGGGCGGAACGCGCTGTTTATCATCATGCTCAGCACCATGATGCTGCCCTCCCAGGTGACGATGATTCCCATCTTCGTGATTTTCAAGAAAATCGGTTGGGTGGGCACCTTTAAGCCGCTCATCATACCTGCTTTTTTCGGCGGGGCATTCTTCATCTTCTTGCTGAGGCAGTTTTTCCTGACGATCCCGCACGAATTGTCCGAGGCGGCAAAGATTGACGGCTGCTCGGAATTCCGGACGTTCTGGCAGATCATTCTTCCCCTTGCCAAGCCCGCGCTCGCTACGGTGGCGTTATTCACGTTCATCAACAACTGGAACGATTTTATGGGGCCGTTGATTTATTTGAGCGATGAAACGAAATTTACGGTTTCGCTTGGCTTGCAGCAATTCATCGGTCAATACGGCACAAGGTGGGGGATGCTGATGGCGGCTTCGACCGTTGCGACGCTGCCGATCATCGTTCTGTTCTTCTTCGCCCAGCGTACATTTATTCAAGGGATTTCAACGACGGGCATCAAAGGATGACCCGGCGTCATATTGGGACCCGTTACGCTATGCTAAGGGAGGATTAACGATGAAAAAAATCGTATTTATCGGTGCGGGCAGTCTCGTCTTTACCAAAAATCTCGTTCGCGATCTGCTAACGTTTCCCGCATTCGCGGCGTGTACGATCTCGCTGGTCGATATTGACGAGGAGCGTCTCGGCTACGCGAAGAAGACGGTGGAGAAAATCATCGCCGCCGGGCAGTATCGCGCCCAAGTAGAAGCGCATACGGACAGAAAAGAAGCGCTTCCCGGAGCGGACGGGGTCGTATGCACGATCCTGGCCGGCGGCTTGAACGTATGGCGCAAAGATATCGAAATCCCCAAGAAATACGGCGTTGATATTAATGTCGGCGATACCCGGGGACCGTCGGGCATATTCCGGGCGCTTCGCACGATTCCGGCGATGCTGGACATATGCCGCGATATCGAACGGCATTGCCCGCAGGCCATCGTTCTGAATTATACGAATCCGATGGCGATGCTGTGCAGGGCGATGCAGAGCGAAACAAACGTCACCGTGACGGGGTTGTGCCATAGCGTTCAAGGGACGGCTGCCATGCTGGCAAGATGGATCGGCGCGCCGAAGGATGAAATTACTTATCTATGCGCGGGCATTAACCATCAGGCGTTTTATTTGGACTTCCAATGGAACGGCAAAGACGCCTATCCGCTCATTCGGGAGGCGATGAACGATCCCAAGATCTACAACGAGGAGCAAGTACGGAACGAGATGTTTCTTCATCTCGACTATTACGTGACCGAATCCAGCGGCCATAACTCGGAGTACAACGCGTGGTTCCGAAAGCGGCCCGATTTGATCGAGAAATACTGCACGCACGGAACGGGCTGGAATCCCGGCGAATACGCGTATATCGTCAAAGGCTACGAGAAGCGGCAGAGCGATTGGAGAGCGCAGATGCAGAGATGGATGGACGAACCCATCGATTTGAAGCGAGGCGAGGAATATGCGGCTTCGATTTTCAATGCTACGATCGGGGACGGGACGTTATTCAAGTTTAACGGCAATGTCCGCAACACGAACCTGATCGATAATTTGCCAGGCGGCTGTTGCGTCGAGGTTCCTGTATTGGCGTCCAGAAAAGGACTCGAACCTATTCATGTGGGAGCGCTGCCCAGTCAGTTGGCTACCTTGACGAATACCAGCGCCAGATGCGAGGAGATGGCTGTCGAAGGCGCGCTGACCGGGGATCCGAGAAAGATTTTCCATGCCGTATGCTTCGATCCCTTGACATCGGCCGTGCTTGGTTTGAATGAAATCAAATCCATGGTCGACGAGATGTTCGAAGCGAACCGGGATTATCTGCCGCAGTTCAAGCATTTGAGTTAAAGGTTAAAAGGCACTCGAACCTTAGTTAAACGATCGGGCGGTTTAGCGCAACTATCCAAGTAGTGGAGGCGTAGAATGTGTAGGATGTATTTCCGCGATAGAGGGGGGTGAAGGTACCGCCCTTCGGCGAGATCGTTATGGGAGGCCGCGATGAACGAGACCGCATTCGACGAATCATTATTTGCCAGCTTGAAGCCGGGCCTAACCTCGTTCTGTTACCGAATGCTAGGCTCCATGGACGATGCGGACGATGCCGTTCAGGAGACGTGCATTCGGGTCTGGCAGAGCTGGAGCACGTTCAGACAGGATGCTTCGTTCAAAACGTGGGTCTATCGGATTGCCTCCAACCTGTGCTTGGACAAGCTGAGACAATCCAAACGCCGCGCGCTTCCCGTAGACCTGTTCGACCCGGCCGTCGCCATCGTCGAGCCGCGCGACACGCTGCCGGATACCGCCTGGATCTGGCCGTCTCCCGACTTTGGGGGCAATCCGGAGGATCGGCTCGTCCGCAGAGACACCCTTCAACTGTGCTTCATCGCGCTCCTGCAGACCTTGCCTCCGCGGCAGCGCGCGGTGCTCATTTTGAAGGATGTATTCGAATGGTCCTCCAAGCAAATCGCGGAAACGTTGGCAATGTCGCCGGCAGCGGTGAACAGCGCCTTGCAAAGAGCCCGAGAGACGATGGCCCGGGCGCAGCTTCGCTCGGATGAGCTCAGCAGCATGGACGTTCAACCGGAGCAGGAGCTGCTGTCCCGCTATGTGAAGGCCTTCGAGCAATTCGATATTGCCGCGCTCGTCGCGTTGTTCCACGAGGAAGGCAGCATGTCGATGCCGCCCTTCGAGATGTGGATCCGCGGCAAGGAAGATTTGTCCGCCTTCTATTCGCTTACGCGCTGGCATTGCGAAGGTTCGCGATTCGTGCCCGTTACGGTGAATGGCGGTTATCCGGCGTTGGCCCAGTTTATGCCGGGCAAAGAAGGCCCAGGCTTGGTACCCTGGGGCATCCACGTCATCGAAACCAAAGACAATCAAATCCTGCACGTTCAAAACTTCATTCATACGCCATTATTTTCGCGATTTGGGCTGCCTGAGCGAATGGACCGATGAATTTCGTCATTGGCTTACGTCTATATCATTGAGAATAACCAAATGACGAATATCATGAGAGAGGTGTCTATTTAACATGGAAACGAGTCAACCGATCAAAGTAACCGTGCAAGCCGTCATTCAAGCCCCTATCGAGAAGGTATGGCGCTATTGGACCGAGCCGGATCACATCACGCGGTGGAATCAAGCGTCCGAGGACTGGCATGCGCCGAGGGCCGAAAACGATCTGCGGGTCGGCGGCAAGTTCCTGACGCGGATGGAAGCGAAGGATGGCAGCATGGGCTTTGATTTTGGCGGCGTCTACGATGTCGTGAATCGGCATGAGGCGATCGGCTACACCATGGAAGACGGAAGAAGAGTGGATATTGTTTTCGCCCAGCAAGGGAAGGAGACGAAGGTCATGGAAACGTTCGACGCGGAAAGCTCCAATCCCGTCGAGTTCCAGCAAGCAGGCTGGCAAGCGATCATGGACAATTTCAAAGCCTATGCCGAACAAAACTAAGCATCGCGAAGAAGACGCCGGGGAAGATGCCCGGCGTCTTTCTTGTTGAACCTATGCGCGAGCGTGCTCGCCGTTAGCCCTAACCTCGTGCCGCATCCATGTTCATGTAGTTAATGGCCCACAGATGGCCGTCCAAGTCCACGAAGCCCCAATGATACATGCCCCCATGATCTTCGGGTTCGGCGTGCAATTTCCCGCCCAAGGAGACCGCGGTATTCACGATTTCATCGACCTTATCCCGGCTCTCGAAGGCCAATGCGATCGTCATCTGCGCATATTTACTCGTATCGACGAATTCCTTCTCCGTGAGCGTCGTAAAGAAGGCTTGATTGATCAGCATGACCTGCAGGTTGTCGCCGATCACGATGGCTATCGAATTCTCGTTCTCGGGGAATTGCGGGTTGAGCTCGAATCCGAGTCCGGTGAAGAACGCTTTCGATTGTGCTACGTTTTTGACAGGCAGGTTGAAGCTCGTGAATGCGGACGTTAATGCCATTTTCAGAACACCTCTTCGTCAATATAGTTTGTGTTCATTATGCCTTCGTTTATATAGACGACAGCCGATCCGGGAATTCATCGGTCTCAAGGATTCGAAAGCGTACATATTGAAAATTGAACGATTCTACTCCTGTTATTCTGCTGATTCATTAACCGTCTTTTGAAAATTCCGGCCCCAGACTCGCATGATATCAAAGACGGGTCTTAAGGTATCGCCCAAATCACTGAGTTCATATTCAACCCTTGGCGGAATTTCCGCATAGACCTTCCGGGTAATGATTCCGTCTTCCTCCATAGCCCGCAGGTTCTGAGTGAATACCTTTTGACTGATTTCAGGTATTCCCTTCCTTCATTCTCCGAAACGCTTGGATCCCGTTAACAGATCCCGAATGATGAAGAGCTTCCACTTATTGCCGATTAATCCGATGATCGTTGCAACCGGGCAAACGGGTAACTCCTTCTTGTGCAGCATTCCATTTTCCCTCCATTAGTCACCATTAGGTTCCTATATGATAAAAAGGTGCCTACTTTCAAAACGGATATCCTTCTTTTAGTATACATTTATACCGTTAACTGCAATACTCTTGGGTTAGAGGATGATGAAGCGATGAAAAAACACGTTTATATTGTACACGGAGGCTATGCTTCACCTACTAAACATTGGTTTCCATGGTTAAAAGAAAAAGTAAGAGCAGATGGTCATCAAGCTTCGGTGCTTCGCATGCCAAATTCGTCTGACGCCAAGAAAGAAGAATGGGTGGGGGCATTGGCCGATGAAATCAAGTTCTTGGATCCCGACACGTATTTTGTAACCCATAGTTTAGCGTGTATGACACTACTGAACTATTTAGATGGACTGGATTCCTTAACGAACGTTGGAGGCTTTATTCTTGTATCCGGTTATGCTGAACCTTTAGCGGCTTTTCCTACGCTCGATCCTTTTACAGCGAAGAAAGTGGATCACCGAAAAATCATTTCCGCGACAGCTTCACGTGCCGTTAAGGCCGCAAAAGATGATTATATGTGTCCGTTCGAACTAACTATGAAGCTATCCGAACAATTGGACGCCTCCTTTTATCCTGTTGAAAACGGCGGTCATTTCCGAGATGTGGACGGCTTCGTTACGTTTCCATTGGTCTATGCTATTTTAAATGAGATGATGAACGTTGAACAATAACGCGGAAGGGAAGTTCTATTCTTTCGCGAATTCATTAGCTATGCCGAAGATGCGATTTTCGCGAAAAAATCGCGGCAGCGCTATTGGAAAGCGCGTTTTCGTTTGCTATATCTCCAGAGAAAGGTGATTACGCATGAACCAAAGACCGTCAGAAGAAGAATACGCCGGAGACGCCGGCGAGTATATCCGGTTGGTGCCGGAAGGCAACATCATCGACATTCTGCTCGCCCAGGAAAAGCAAATGACCGAGCTGCTGGCATCGTTGACCGAAAGCCAGAGCGCTTATCGGTATGCGGAAGGAAAATGGACGCTGAAAGAAGTCGTGGGCCACATCGCAGACTGTGAACGCGTCATGTCCTACCGCCTGCTCCGATTTGCAAGAGGGGATGAGACGGCGCTGCCCGGTTTCGATCAGGAACTGTTCATTTCGCCTTTCGGAAGCTGGACAACCGCGCAATTGGCCGAAGACTACCGGGCCGTACGGCAAGCGACGATCACGCTGCTGCGCGGGTTACCGGCGGAAGCGTGGTCCCGCAAGGGCACAGCCAACAACGCAAGCATTACGGCGCGCGCCCTCGCTTACGGCATGGCAGGACACGAGCTTCATCACGTAGGGGTTATCCGAAACCGTTACTTGAGTTAGTCGTTCTTGCCTTATGGCACCCTTTCCGCCCCGTTCATATGACGTCGATCATCACGGGCTCCAAGCCGCTTGACTATATCGACGAATGGGCCGCGAATTGGCTGGCATCCGGCGGTCAGGGCACATTCTCGACGAAGTCAACGCCGGCGGCATGGTTCAATAAGCGTAACCGAGGGGGTAGGGGCTAGTCGCTATCCCCTTTGGCTTTTGCGTTTGATAATGACGATCAAGTCGTTGTCCAGCGGGTTTCGAATTCAAACCTTAATTTCACCTATGTTCGAATCCGGTTACTCGCTCGCTTTCCTCCCAAAGTCTATGGGCTAAAGCCCGGTCATGGCTTCGTTTAGAGGATGGCGCTTCTTTGCAGCGGACGAAATATCGTCCGGTTACACCTTCGACGTTGGGCGACGACGCCAAAAACACGGATGTCGCCGCGCCTTGCTCCGCCGGGATCATGAATGGTCTTAAAGCTGCAAAAGAGAGCCTCTCAAGGCCCGTCAGTCTTTTCGCGAAGCTGGTTCTCACGATGCCCGGATGAAGACAATTCGCGGTCGTTTCCGAAGCGTTCAATCTTCGCGCTAATTCGTATGTAAACAGGATATTGGCCAATTTGGATTGTCCGTACGCGCGTGAAGCAAGGTAGCTTTGCTTATTATTGAGATCGTCCATATTTAACTTATACATCTTATGGGCCATCGAGCTGACGGTGATGATCCTCGAGCGGCCGCTTGCTTTCAGTAAGTCCCTCAACAATCCCGTTAGCAAAAAGGTTCCGAAATGATTGACTCCCATGATCGTCTCTAGTCCATCGGAAGTCGACGTCCGCTTATCCATCATGATACCGGCGTTATTAATGAGAACGTCCAACTTGTCATACCTTCGGGTCACTTCGGCCGCGAATGCTCGAATCGAGGCGAAAGAAGCTAAATCCACCAATAAGACATCGATTCGGTCATTTCCTGTATCGCTTACGATCTCCCGGCGAGCGGCCTCCCCTTTGGCTATGTCCCGGCATGCCAGAATCACCGAAGCGCCTTGCCTTGCCAGTGCCGCCGCCGTTGCTTTGCCAATGCCAGAATTCGCTCCCGTCAGCAACACGCTACGATCGATCATTCTCATAGACGCTCTCCTTATGATTCTGTTATTTTAAATATGGGGACCAAGCAGGGATCGGGCAGGATAACCGGTAAGTTGCCGGCTCATATCGGCATCCTCGAAGCGTTACTTTACGAATTACGGATTCAGGCAAGAAGCTTCATAAGAAATACTTACGAAATGGAGATGGGTTTATGCCAGACATGCTTGTCAAACTCTACCAACTTCCGGAATCAGATCCGGTGCGAAAGCAATTATCGGCCAATGGAATTGAGATTCGCCGGGCCATTGCTCCTGAGAAACATCTTGTTTTGAATTGGATCAAGGAACGTTTTGGGGAAGGCTGGACGAGCGAATGCGAGGTTGCCTTCACCAATCAACCGGTATCCTGTTATGTCGCGGTGCAGAATCAGAACATGATCGGGTTTGCATGCTATGATGCGACTTGCAGAAATTTTTTTGGACCGATGGGCGTGGAGGAATCCGCACGCGTACATGGCATCGGCAAAGGGCTGCTTCTCGCGAGCCTTCATGCCATGCATGCAATCGGATACGGCTATGCGATTATCGGCAGTGCCGGCCCTACCGAATTCTACAGCAAGGTTGTCAATGCTACCATCATCGAAGATTCATCTCCGGGTATTTACAGAGGCATGTTAAAACGGTAATCACGCAAGAGAAGGATAACTGGATCTGCGCGAATCACCTTTACGAGAAAAACGGTTCCGCTTCTGATTTACATCGGCGAAACGGGCGATGATTCGGAAGGCGCTATCCGAAAGCGGTTCAGAACGTTCAATTTATCCATTTCGGACGGAGGACAGTCAAATGAAATTGGGTCTTAGCAGTTACAGCTTGTACCGCGATATTCAGAACGGGGTTCTTCCGATCCTCGATGTGCCGCGTTGGATCGCGGATCATGGCGGGGAGCATTTAGAAATCGTCCCCCTCGGCTTCAGTCTAGTCGACAATCCAGGGCTAATCGATGACCTTTTGAACGCGGCGGTCAAAGCCGGCATCGCGATTTCCAACTATGCGGTCGGGGCTAACTTCGCGATCGATGACGAAGCGGACTATCGCCGTGCGATCGAGGAGACGAAGGTGCATGTCGACGTCGCAAACCGGCTTGGCGTGAAGCTCATGCGTCACGACGTCGCGTCTCGCCCGACGGCAGAAGCAACAATCCAGCGTTTCGAAGCGGATTTGCCGAGACTCGTCGAGGCGTGCAGGGAAGTGGCTGATTACGCGGCGCAATACGGCATCACGACGAGCGTGGAAAACCACGGTTACTACATTCAGGCTTCCGACCGCGTGCAGCGGCTCGTGTCTGCCGTAGACCGGTCGAACTTCCGGACGACGCTAGACGTCGGCAACTTCATGTGCGTGGACGAAAATCCGCTAATGGCCGTGAGGAAAAACCTGCCGATCGCGTCCATGGTGCATCTGAAAGACTTCTATTTACGTCCTGCGTCTGCTGCTTTCACCGAAGGGTGGTTTCGATCAGCGGGCGGCAATTATTTGCGTGGCGCTATTGCCGGGCACGGAGACATACCGTTGCAGTCGATCCTAGCGGAAATTAAAGCGTCTGGCTACGATGGCTATATCTCCCTTGAATTCGAGGGGATGGAGGATTGTCAGCTTGGGTCCCGTATAGGGCTGCAACAGGTCCGACATCTGTGGGAAGCGATCTAACGATGCTGTGGCAGCCGATCCATTGATTAGCTGCCACTTTTGTTAAAATCGGGATCTTCCGGTCAGCCTGCATCGTGACGGCTGTCTCAACAAGTTCTGTCGGATGACAAGAATATTATCCCTTGAAAAGCTGCGATGATCGCAGCTTTTTTCATGTATGACCAAGTTTCTGGCGCGAACCCATGAAGTACGTTCCGTCGGAACGGACCGCCTTTCATGCGGCGACGGCCATCTGGAAAATATAACGCTTACAATTGCGTAAACGATCGTGAAGGAAGTAAAAAGATGCGCGTTGTTCGCGCCTTTCCCGGACGCCTATAATGAAAGCGCAACCATAGAAGCGATCGCCAAGTGAAGGGGGATGGCTATGAAGGAAGGAAGCGCCCAATCGATTCGGAGCGAGAGTCGGCATATTCGACAGGAAATGACAGATCGCTAGACAACCGGAAACGATGTGCGTAATCCCAATATAGAAGAGGAGAGACACGGTGCGCATGCAAAAATACGGCATTAGAAGCCTGTCGGTAAGAAAATTTCTCTATATTATGCCCTTTATGATTCTGCTTGCCGTTTTCGCGTATTACCCGCTATACGGATGGGTCTATGCCTTTTTTGATTACACGCCGCCTATTCCGCTGTCCGAATCGCCTTTCGTCGGATTGAAGTGGTTTCGGTCTTTAGTCGAAAACCAGGTAAAGATCGATCAGCTGCTGCAGGTCATCAAGAACACGTTCGGCCTAAGCGGCCTCAGCCTGCTCTTCTCCTGGCTGCCTATGGTTTTTGCTATCTTTCTGACGGAGATCAAAGCCGTCCGGTTCCGGAAGTTCATCCAGACGGTCACCACCCTTCCGAACTTTATCAGCTGGGTATTGGTCTATTCGCTGGGCTTCTCCATGTTCTCCAGCGAAGGGATCGTCAACGGCATGCTTCAACAGCTCGGAATCACCGATTCGCCGATCTTATTCCTCCAGAGCTCCAACCATGTGTGGTTGACGATGTGGATGTGGACGACCTGGAAAGCCTTAGGGTGGTCCGCCATCCTGTATATCGCCGCGATTATGAGCATCGATGATTCGCTTTACGAGGCGGCCGAAGTAGACGGCGCGACAAGGATGCAGGTGATCCGGCATGTCGTTCTCCCAAGCATGCTGCCGACGTATTTCGTGCTGTTGATGCTGCAAATCGCGAGCTTCCTGAACAACGGCCTGGAGCAATACTTCGTCTTTCAGAACGCGTTCAACAAGGACCACATTCAGGTGCTGGACTTGTACGTCTACAACCTGGCCATGGGGGGCGGCAGCTATTCCGTATCCGTCGCGATCAGCATGCTGAAGAGCTTGATCAGCGTCGTGCTTCTCTTTTCGGTGAACAAACTGTCCAAAATCTTAAGAGGGGAGAGTATCGTATGAGCGACAATATGGCCGGGCTGGTACAGCAGGCGGCGCATCAAACCCGATTGGATAAGAAGACGCGCTTTCAAGCCAGCGCGACGGACAAATTCATCTCGGTCGTGATCTATACGCTGTTCTCGCTGTTCGCGCTTCTCTGCGTATACCCCTTTTACTCGATCATTATCAATACCATTAGCGCGAACGATATCAGCGCCAAAGGCGAAGTCGTGTTTTTCCCGAAACATATTCACTTCCAGAACTACGTGGACGTGTTCAAAATTCCGGGGCTGGGCACCGCGGCGCTCGTTTCTCTGGGAAGAACGGTCATCGGAACGACGTTGACGGTGGGCGCTTCGGCATTCCTTGGGTTCATGTTTTCCCAAGAGGATATGTGGGGACGGAAATTCTGGTATCGCTTTACGGTGATCACGATGTTCTTCAATGCAGGGATCATTCCATGGTATCTGACGATGCGGTCGCTGCACTTGACCAATAACTTTCTGGCTTATATTTTGCCGACGATCGTCGCGCCTTTCTTCATCATCCTGGTCAAGACATTCGTGGAATCGCTGCCAAAGGAATTGCAGCAGGCGGCCAGCATCGACGGGGCGGGAATCATGACCCTTTTCTTCAAGATCATGCTGCCGATAAGCAAGCCCATATTGGCGACGGTCGCCATATTCGCGGCCGTGGATCAATGGAATTCCTTCCAGGATACGCTGCTGCTCGTGACGGACAACAAACTCTATAGCTTGCAGTTTATTCTGTACAACTATATCAATCAGGCGAGCTCGTTATCGACGATGGTCAATTTGCAGAACGCCGGCTCGACGACGATGGCAAGCCTGGCGACCAAGCAGACGACCACTTCGATCCGCATGACGGTGACCATCATCGTCGTGGCGCCAATCTTGCTGATTTATCCGATATTCCAACGGTTTTTCGTGAAAGGGATTATGATCGGTGCGGTGAAAGGCTGACTTGCGCATGCGCCATTATAATAAATTGACCAAATGGGGGTAGCAAATGAGCAGAAATAGGAAAGTCGTTAAGCGCTCGATGGTCGCATCGGTGACCGGTTTGTTCTTGGTATCGGCCGCATTGACCGGGTGCAGCAACGGAAACACGAATACGACGGCAACCGACGAGCCGTCCGGAACGGGCACGAACGCCGGCGCGTCCCAGACCGCCGGCGCGATCGATCACAGCAAGCCGCTCACCATTACCGTGTTCGACAATGCGGCCAATTATCAAGGCGAACAGACGGGATGGTACGGCAAGCTGCTCAAAGACAAGTTCAATATCACCTTGAACATCCTCGCGCCGCAGGTGGCCGGCGATCAGTTGTACAAGACCCGAACGGCGGCGGGCGATCTGGGAGATCTCCTGATCGTCGATAACAGCCAATTGGAAGAGCTGATTCCGGCGGGTCTCGTCCTGGATATGACGGATAAAATCAAAAATACGAAGTATCTGTCCCAGTACGTGGACAAGCATTTCAAGCCCTTCAACGCCGGTTTCGACAAAGCGAACCCGGAAGGCAAGATCTATGGGTTGCCGACGTTCGAAGCCGACACGTCGCCGACGACCTTCTCGGAAGAAATGCCTTACTCCAGCCCGATCCTGCCCTGGAATTATTACAAGGGCGTCGGAGCCCCCAAGCTTAACAACCTGGACGATTTGCTGAAAGTCCTGAAGCAAATGCATGAGAAATATCCGAAGTCGCCGGACGGCAAGCCGATCGTACCGATCACCCTATGGAAGGACTGGGACGGCGGCAGCATGGAGAACGTCCGCTGGCTCAGCAACTGGTACGGCTTTGAGCAGCCGGACGGCACGACGACGATCCAGTTAAACGCAAAGGGCGATATCGTTCCGCTCGTCGACGATAACAGCATGTACAAAAAGATTTTGCAGTTTTATTTTAATGCCAATCAGATGGGGCTGGTCGACCCCGACTCGCCGACCCAGGATTGGAACAAAGTATCCGAGAAGTTGACCAACAATCAGGTTCTTCTCACCTGGTATTCTTGGGAACGAGGCTTCTACAATTCCATCGAGAGAGGCAAAAACGGGGACGGCATCGTAGGGGTTCCGATTGCCGACACGCACCTTATTCAAAGCAGCGACGCCTATTACGGCAACGGCATGGTATTCGCGATCGGCGCGAAGGCGAAAGATCCCGATCGCATCATGGAATTCATGGATTGGCTCTGCTCCCCGGAAGGACTGCGTTACTACACGAACGGTTTTGAAGGCTTTAACTACGAGAAGACGGCCGATGGCAAGTCCAAGCTGACCGAAGTCGGACAGAGCGCTTTCCAGAAAAACACGCCCGTCCCGGACGAATACGGCGGCGGCGGCTATCAGGACGGACAGAGCAAAATCAACAGCATGATCATGAGCGACTTCGTCGTCGATCCGGATACGGGAGAATTCTATAACAGCACGTATTGGAAATCGACGATCGAAGCGAACAAGACGGCGCTGACGACGGATTGGCAGAGCACGTATAACGCCGAGAACCCGACGGATTATTATCTGAAGAACAAAATGATCGACGTCGTGCCCAATATCAACACGAGTCTTGGAGCCGATTCGTCGGATATCAAGAACGAACGCAGCCAGATCTCGGACTATGTGAAGAACACGTCCTGGAAAATCGTATTCGCGAAAAACCAAGCGGAATTCGACCAGCTATGGACCAAGATGCAGAAGGACGTGGAAGGCCTGGGCTGGAAGGATGTCTTGGCAGCGGATACGGTCAAGGCCCAGAAGATCGTGAAAATGCGCGCCGACGCCTTAGCCAACAAGTAAGGATAGACGAAATGAATCCAAGAGGGATGCGTATGTTTCCATACTCTATATCCCTCTTTTTTTTGCAATCTGGCGTTGAAAGGAGAGATTAGGCGTGCTTCGACTCGTACATGCAGAGAACGGATGGATTCAGGGACTGCCGGCCGCCGACCCCCGAATTACGAGCTTCAAAGGAATCCCCTTCGCCGCGCCTCCCGTGGGAGACAACCGTTGGCGAGCCCCGCAACCCGCCTCGGACTGGGCAGGCGTATTCAAGGCGCATGAATTCGCGCCGGTTCCGATGCAGGTCCGGCAAGAAATCGACGAAAACAATATCTACACCAGGGAATGGGCCGTAGAGCCGGACATCGCCATGAGCGAAGACTGCCTCTACTTGAACGTATGGACGCCGGCCAACGCCGCCGACGAGAAGCTGCCGGTGTTCGTATGGTATTTCGGGGGAGGCCTGCAGGTCGGCCATACGGCCGAGATGGAGTTCGACGGCGAACGCATCGCCCGCAGGGGCATCGTGGTCGTCACGATCGGCTATCGTCTGAATGCGTTCGGATTTCTGTGCCATCCCGAGATTACCGCCGAATCGCCGGATGCGCCCGCGAATTTCGGTCATCTCGATCAACAAGCCGCTACGCGGTGGGTCAAGCGCAATATCGAAGCTTTCGGCGGCGATCCGGATAACGTCACCATCGGCGGGCAATCGGCCGGGGGCGGCAGCGTCATGAACCAGCTCGCTTCGCCGCAGAACGAGGGACTCTTCCAAAGGGCGATCGTCCAGAGCGGGGTGTTCACGAGCCTCTATCCGGGAAGCCGTATGCCCAAGTTTCTGCGCGACTTGGCAACAGCCGAAGGGGAAGGCGTTCGATTCTTCGAATCGCTCGGCGTGTCGTCGCTTGCCGAAGCTCGGGAGTTGGATGCAGGCTTCATCCGCGACAAATACCTGGCGTCCAAGCTGTTCTGGGGGACGGTGACCGATGATAAGTTCAACGTCGGGGACGCGTTCCGCTTGTTCCTTCAGAACAAGCGCTGGCAGGTGCCGGTGCTGTTCGGCCACACGTCGACCGAATTTTTCAGCGTTCCGGAAGCCGATACGCTTGAAGATTTCAAGCAAATGGCGACCGAGCTGTTCGGCGACGGCGCCGAGGCGTTTCTGGCGCTGTGCGACGCGCATTCCGGCAGCTTGGACGAGGTCGCGAAGAGGGCTTCGGCAAGCGGCATCGAATACGCGATCCGGGTCGCCGGGCGGGCCAATGCCGACACCGGCGCCGATCTCCCGCTGTACTATTACAACTTCGATGCGGACATCCCGGGATGGGATAACCCCGGAACGTTCCACTCGGTCGATCTCTGGTTTTTCTTCGAGACCCTCGCCAAATGCTGGCGGCCGTTCGTCGGCAAGCATTACGATCTGGCCCGGCAGATGTGCCAGTACTGGGCGAACTTCATTCGCAATGGAGACCCTAATGGCCCGGATTCGACGGGAGAGCCGCTGCCGCGGTGGGAAGCCTATACGCCGGAAGCCCCGTACGGCATGCGATTCGCGGATCAAACCGAGTTTGCCAAGGAACAGCCGGGCGAGATGATGACGTTTCTCGTGTCGCAATACTTTAAGAATCATCCATTACAAACGAATCCAAACGAATAGACGGACCGAGGAGGACGTATCATGAGACTGGCATGCGGCAGCTACATCCTGCTCTTCAATGAGGGCGGCATCGAGGTGCGAAAAGATGCCCGAATCCTCTATTCCAACAAGCGGCCGATGTTCGTGACGGTCAAAACCGCGTTTGCCGTCAATGCGTTTTACGACGGCGCTTACGCCGACACCTTCGCTTCCGGCGAAAAGATCATGGCCCGGGGCACGATAACCGTGCCCACCGGTTCGGCGTTTGCCTTCACGGACGTATACGAAGCCGCAGGCGGCGGGTTCAAATTGAGCCGGACCGTGGAGGTGCTGACGGCAGGCGACGACCTTGGCTTCTCCACCAAGGTCTCTTTGAAGATGGAGGCATCGGATGACGTCCATGCCTACAACTGCTTCGCGCCCGGCGTCTGGTACAAGCAAAACGAATTCGCGCCCGACTCCGCCATCGGCAAAGATTTGGACAACGAATATTTTTGGCGAATGGAGACCCGTTATGCCCTTCCGCTGTTCGCCATGCAGCATATCGCGTCGGGAGAAGCGGCGGCGCTGTCGCGCTGGGCGGCGGACGCAACGCTGCCGTCTACGGATATCGTACGGTCGGAAAATAGAACGGACCCGAAGTGCACGGTCGGAGCCATCGGCATGAGCAGGCCGGAGAGCAAGACGCTGAACTATATGTATTACGGCTATGGCATACGCAAGGAACTCGAGACGGAGACAGCCGGCCTGTCGATCGATTACGTGTATCCGGGCGGCGAAGGCCAGTTGCCCGTGAACAGATCCTATGCCGGCCTGGATTACCATGAGAAGCCGAAATCATTCCAGCGCATCAATCATCCCGTAGCGGCCGGCTTTAAGCAGCGCTACGCCGTCGCCGTCCATTTCGGCCAATACGACGGGTTCCAGCCGATGATGAAGGATCTCTGGCGGGTTACTTATGCTCGCCTGCGCGACAAGCTATTCGAAGTGGATAATGCACGCCATTTCCATAACGGCATGCACATCTTGAACCGATTTACGCGGCAGTACGGCGATTCGTACGGATTGCCCTTTGCCTGCCAATTGCCCGACATGGACATCTCGAGCGTTTCCTTTCAGTTCGGCTTCGTGGGCCAGCAGCCGGGCATCGGCTATCAGCTGCTTCGATACGGCGATAAGGAGAACGTCCCCGAAGCCTTTGCTAAAGGCGTGGGCGTGATCGATTTTTGGACGAAAACAGCCATGACCGAGTCGGGTCTGCCGCGGATGTGCTACAATCCGACCCTCCAGGGGTTCGAGCCGTATCCGCATTATATCCGCATGCTGGCCGACGGAATCGAGGCCGTCTTGGACGCCTACCTCTATATGAGGCGGAAAGGCGACGAGCGGCCGGCTTGGCTGGCATTTTGCAAAAGGACTGCCGATTGGCTGGTGAACAATCAGAATGAAGACGGGAGCTTCTATCGCGCGTATTACGCCGACGGCTCCATCCGCATGGACTCGAAATCCAACACGCCCAGCGCGATCCGTTTCCTGGTACAGGTTTACCTGGTGTCCGGCGACGATAGATACCGAACCGCCGCGATCAAAGCCGGCGAATGGGCCTACGATCACAATTACCGGACCATGGAATACCGCGGCGGCACTTGCGACAATGCCGATATCCAGGATAAAGAGGCCGGGATTTATGCGTTATTCGGCTTCCTTGCCCTGTACGATCTGACCGGCGAGGAGCGCTGGCTCGAAGCAACGATCGGAGCCGCCGACTATACCGAGACGTGGACCTATGCCTGGACGTTCCCCGTGCAAGCGCCATGGCCGAAGCATCCGTTTAATCGCTATTCGATCAGCGGTCAGAGCATCATTACGATCGGAGGCGGGGCCGACGTCTATATGGCCGCCTGCTCGTATACGTACTACAGGCTGCATGTCATTACGGGCGATGCGCACTATCTCGATTTCGCCGAGTTCATCCATAAGAACACCCGGCAGTCGACCGACGTCGATGGCAGCATCGGATACGCCATGCCCGGCTTGGGACACGAGAGCGGCAACTTCGCGAGCCAAACGCTGCAGAGCCACTACCACTGGCTGCCTTGGTGCACCTTCGTGGAGGTCGATCCTGCCTCGAGGCTGTACGACACCTTTGGCGGCTACGAGATCGCGGACGCCCAGAAGCTCCTTCCGGAGGAGAGGGCGAAGCGAAACCGCATCTATGATACGTTCGGCAGGGAGGCCAAGGTTTAACGGCTTCTCTTCTCGTGCCGAAATGCCCGTTCTTTGCTTGATGGAAACTTGCAAATACGTCCGTAAGGAGCGCGTAACGATATGAAAAAACAAGGATTCAACCCTTATCTGCCATCATGGGAATACATGCCCGACGGCGAACCGTACGTTTTTAACGGCAGGGCATACGTATACGGTTCGCACGACCGATTCAACGGACATGCGTATTGCTTGAACGATTATGCCTGTTGGTCGGCTCCCGCGGAGGATCCGGGGAATTGGAGATACGAAGGCTTGATTTACGAGAAAACGGACGACCCGCTGAATCCGGACGGCAGCATGTGCCTGTACGCGCCGGACGTCGCGGTCGGCCCCGACGGGAGATATTATCTCTATTACGTGCTCGATAAGGTATCCGTCGTATCCGTAGCGGTCTGCGATACGCCGGCCGGAAGGTATGCATTTTACGGGTACGTCAAGCATGCGGACGGCACGCGGCTCGGAGAGAAGGAGGGCGATGAACCTTCGTTCGATCCGGGCGTGCTGACGGAAGGAGAGAAGACGTATTTGTACACCGGCTTCTGCGCGGCAGGAGACCGGTCAAGGCACGGCGCCATGGCGACGGTTCTTGGTCCGGACATGCTCACGATTGCGGAAGAACCGGTATGCGTCTTGCCAAGCGAACCGTATAGCGAGGGGAGCGGCTTCGAGGGACATGCCTTTTTCGAGGCGCCTTCCATCAGGAAGAGAGGCGATACGTATTATTTGATCTATTCCTCGATCGTCATGCACGAGCTGTGCTACGCGACCAGCAAATCCCCGACCCGGGACTTCGTCTATCGAGGCGTCGTCATCAGCAATAACGATCTGCATATCGATTCGTACAAGCCGGCTGAAATGCCCATGTATTATGGAGGCAATAACCATGGCAGCATTGTCGAATTGAACGGGAAGTGGTACATTTTCTATCATCGGCATACGAACGGAACGAATTTCAGCCGGCAGGGATGCATCGAACCGATCGCATTCAGGGCGGACGGCACGATTGTCCAGGCGGAGATGACCTCTTGCGGTCCGAACGGAGGGCCGCTCGAAGGCCGAGGGGAGTATCCCGCGTACCTGGCCTGCAATCTGTTCTGCCGAGACGAAGCGCTCTACACGGGGGCTCCCGGGGAATGGATGGACAGCCGATTTCCGAAAATCACGCAGGATGGCAAAGACGGGGACGAAGAAGCCGGCTATATCGCCAACATGAGGGACTCCGCGACGGCAGGCTTCAAGTATTTCCGCTGCGAGGGAATTCGGACCGTCCGCATTCAAGCGCGCGGCTATTGCCGCGGTACGTTCGAAGTGAAGACATCGTGGGACGGACCTGCGCTCGGAAGGATTCCGGTCGACTTTACGAACGTCTGGACGTCCTATTCGGCCGATGTCCTCATTCCGGACGGCATTCAAGCGCTGTACTTTACGTATAAGGGCGCGGGAGGGGCCAGCTTGGCTTCGTTTTCGCTGGAATAACGCCAGATCATGGAAGAACGTTGTTCAGTCCGTTCGCGCTAGCCTATAATGAGAGCGTAACCATTGCAGAGGCAAAGCCGATGAAGAGGGGATGGCTATGAACAAGGGGAAGACTCGTTCGCTGTTGGCTTTGCTTTCGGTCATGGTGCTCATGGCGGCGCTCGCGGCTTGCGATGACAACGATGATCGCGGTGGCCGCGGCGGCAATACGGCCGCGAGAACGGAAGCGGCGGCAGGACCCTATGGCAAATACGACCCGCCCATCGAGATCACGACCGTTCGCAACCTGAGCGACATCGTCGAGAACAACGTCCTCGGCGTGCTGAAAGACGAGAAGTTCGAGGATAACCGGTGGACCCGGCTCTATTATGACCAGCTGGGCATTAAAATTAAATATAATTGGATTGTCAAGGGCAACGACACGTCGGATCCGTATTTGCAGAAGGTGAACGTGATGCTGGCCTCCGGCGATCTTCCGGACGTCATTCCGGTCAACGCCACGCAGCTCAAGCAGCTTGCCGACACGGGTCAAATCGAGGACATGACGGATTTATACAACGCGTATGCATCGCCGGAACTAAAGGAGATTCTCTCCGAGGAAGGTTCGGGACCGTTCGACTCCGCGACGTTCGACGGCAAGCTGATGGCGATTCCGCAGACGGGGTCATCGATCGAACAAGCCCAGTTCGTCTGGATTCGCACGGACTGGCTGGATGAATTGGGCCTGCAGCCTCCGAAAACGATGGACGACGTCTTGGCGATATCGAAAGCTTTCGCCGAGCGCGACCCGGACGGCAATAACCAGAAAGACACGTTCGGTCTCGCCATTACGAAGGAATTGTTCGGAGGATCGATGGGACTCGAGGGGTTCATGGCCGGTTATGGCGCTTTCCCGAATATCTGGCTGGAGGACCCGGAGGGCAAGCTGGTGTTCGGCAGCGTTCAACCGGAGATGAAGAAGGCGCTTCAAGCCCTGCAAAACATGTACAAAAACGGTGAGTTAGACGGAGAGTTCGGCGTCAAAGAGGGCACGAAGGTATCGGAGGTCATCGCAAGCGGCAAAATCGGCATGGAATACGGCCAGCAATGGAATTCCATTTGGCCGCTGCAATTGAATAAAAACCATGATCCGAACGCGCAGTGGCGCGCGTTCCCGATCGTATCGGAATCCGGCGAACCGGCGAAGGTTCCGCTCAAGTTCAGCACGACGAAATTTTTCGCCGTCCGCAAAGGCGCCGCGCATCCCGAGGCCATCATCAAGCTGTTCAATATGCACGTGGAGAAGAATTGGGGCAAAACCGAGGAGAACGATTACTACTACGCCCCGCCCGACGCGGAAAGCGTATGGCAGCTGTCCTTGGTCCAACCCGCGCCGACGAAGAAAAATCTGGAGCTGTTCCGAGCGTTGGACGACGTGCGCAAGACGGGCGACAAGGTAAAGCTGACGGGCGAAGCAAAGGTCATTCAGCAAAAGCTGGACGCCTATGCGTCCGGGTCCAAGGAAGGTTTCGCGCTGTGGGGCTGGGAGCGCATCTACGGACCCGAAGGCGCGGAGGGCATCGTCGATCAGTACGACAAAAACCATCAATTTCTATTGGATAAATTCGAAGGCGCTCCGACCGCGACGATGGTGGAACGGCAAACGACGCTGGAGAAGATGCAAAACGAAGTCTTCGTCCGGATCATCCTTGGCGCGCCGATAGAGGAATTCGACAAATTCGTGCAGGATTGGAACAAGCTTGGCGGCTCGCAGATTACGAAGGAAGTGAACGCCTATTACGCATCGATGAAGAAGTAGCCAAGGGCAAGTCAGCTAATGCGAAACGGTAGGATGGCTTCGACTAGACATGATGAGGGGGTGAGGGAGCGCCGTGTTCAAAACGCCGATGTTTTCGATTCGCAACACCTTGTTTCTTCGGTTGATCTTTACGTTCCTGCTCATATTGACGCCCCTGATCATTCTAGGCGTCTATCTGTACCAATGGTCCATTCATACGGCGCGAGAGGATATCGCCAAGACGGCGGCCTCCCAAACGACCTTCTATCTAACCGATCTCGAGAACGAAATCGAACGGATCAAGCTGCTCCAATTCGGGCTGCTCGAGGACGAAGACCTGAACAAGCTGACGCTCCTCTGGGATCGGATGGGGGTTATCGAGAAGACCGACAAAATCAATTCGCTGCGCAACCGGCTTTATCTTGTACAGAACAGCAGCAAGTACATCAAAGAGGTAAGCGTTTACATCAATCCGATCGGACGCGTCATTTCGTCTGTCGACGGCGTAAGTCCGCTCGTTAAGACGCTTTACGACTCCGTGCTCTCCGTGTACGGCAGCCGGAATACCCGCATCATCGAATGGAAGGACGGGCTGTACCTTAGCGCGGCGAAGCCGAGCGGCAGCCCGAAGGGACAGCCGTTATTCATCGTCGAGATCGAATTGGACCAGCAGACGCTGACGGACGCCTTGGCCCAATTCAACACTTATTCCGGAAGCGGGTCCCTGCTGCTCTCGGCGAACGGCGGCATCCAGCTGGCGAGCGGTTCCGTCGCGTCTTTCATGAAGGAAGCTTCCATGTACGTGGCGCAAAAGAAAAACGCCGGCGACTACGGCGAAGCCAGGTCGTTCGGGGGACAAAGGTATTACACCATCTTCGCCGGCTCGGACAAGCTGGACATGGCCATTTATCGGTTCATTCCGTCCGAGGTCATCCGAAAGCCTTTGGACAAGTTTTATACGTGGGCCTGGCTTTTTGCCGCCGCGGCGCTCGTCATCGTCGCCATCTATGCCATGTCGACGTATAAATTCATTCACAAACCGCTGCTGCGTCTCGTGAAGAGCTTCCGCCGCGTCGAGAACGGCGATCTGGAGCAGGTCATCACGCACGAATCCAAGGATGAATTCGGTTATTTGTACAGCCGATTCAATCAGATGGTCGCGAATCTTCGGTCGTTGATCGACCAAGCCTACCGCCAGAAGCTCATGGTGCAGCGTTCGGAGTTGAAGCAGCTTCAATCTCAGATCAATCCTCATTTCTTGTTCAACAGCTTGTTTATCTTAAATACGATGGCCCGAACGGGAGATACGGAACGGGTCGAGCAATTCACGATCCAGCTCGGCGAATACTTCCGTTTCGTGACGCGCAGCGCCTCCGACGAAATTTCGCTCGAGCAGGAGATCCATCACGCGCGCACGTATACGGACATTCAACTCCTTCGTTTCTCCAGGCGAATCCGGGCACGGTTCGAGGACCTCCCGATGGAAGCCGCGCAGGCGAAAGTGCCGCGCCTGATCGTGCAGCCGATTATCGAGAACGCTTTCGAGCACAGCCTGGAACGCAAGGAGGAGAAAGGGTTGATCGTCGTTCGCTTCGTTAACGTAGCCGATGAATTCCGAATCATCATCGAAGATAACGGCGATGATTTGTCCGAGGAGAAGCTCGTCGAATTATCCAAGTCATTGGCGAACCGGGACGAATACGCGGAGACGACGGGAATGGTCAATATTCATCGACGATTAACGATCACGTACGGCGATAGAGGCGGCGTCCGGGTCGCCCGAAGCGAGCTCGGCGGACTTCAAGTCACGCTTCACTTTCCATGGGAGGGACAATCCGATGTACCGATTGCTGATCGTTGACGACGAAGAGATGATAACCGACGGCCTGTACGAGACGTTGGCCGGATGCGATCTGGACCTGGATTTGTGCAAGGCCTACTCCGGCAGGGAAGCTTTGAATTGGCTTCATCAATCCCGCGTGGATATCGTGTTGTCCGATATCCGGATGCCCGGCATCGACGGGATGCAGCTCATGACCATCATCAAACGGAACTGGCCGCATTGCCGCGTGATCTTCCTCACCGGCTACAGCGACTTCGATTCCGTCTATCGGGCGATTCAGACGCCCGGCGTTCAATACCTGCTCAAGAGCGAAGGGTACCCGAAGGTCATTCAGGCGGTCGTCCAAGCCGTGGCGGAGCTGGACGACGGCCTGCGCGTGAACGATCTCGTTCAGCGGGCGCAGGAGAGTTTGAAAACCTTGGAGGTGCTTGCGCGCGGCGAGTACTTCCGCCATCTGCTGCACGGCGCGAATCCGGCGCCGAATCTGGTCGCGGACTTCGGCAAGCTGAGCATCTCGCTCGATGCCGACAGACCGGTCTACGTGGCGCAGGGCGATCTGTCCCATGTCTCGTCGAGCGTATCGTCCTATGCCAATCGGCATGAATCGGCGATGGCCGTCACGCTGCTGGCCGAGAGCTTGCTGAACGGCCAGGTTCGGGTCCTCGGCACGATCGACCGCTTCGGAGATCCGGTCTGGTTCATTCAGCCGCCGGCCGATGCGGCAGACGGGAACGAAGCGGAGGAAGGCGCGTCCGTCCTCCCCTATCTGGTCGGCCAATTCGAATTGATCCAACAAGCGTGCTTGAAGAACCTCGACCTCTCCGTCGCCGTCACGCTGGGGGATCGCCCGTCCGAATGGATAAAGCTGTCTTCGACCTATGACAAAATGAGGCGGCAGCGGCAAACCAGAACCGGCGACGGCGCTCAAATGGTGCAGGCGGTGAACCTGCAGGCTTCGGGCTGCGCGAAGGAGCGATCGCCGCGGGACAAATCGGACGCATTGTCCGTGCATCTGGATGCCGGCAGGCGCGACGAATTTCTCCTGCTGTTCGACGAGCTGACGGAATCGGAGCGGGACATCGGCGCGCCGTATCAGCTGGAACTGTATTATACGATTTCGCTTGTTTTCTTGTCGTACATCAACAGATGGGAGCTGGAGAATCAGGTGCCCGGCGCGTCCGCCCTCATGCGCCATGACGAATTCGCGTCGTGGAAGGACGCGTTCGCATTCCTCCGAACGATCGCCAAGACGCTATTCGAGCTAAGAAGCTCCGGCGAAAGCAACCGGGCCGCCGAAGCGATCCTGAAGGTGCGCGCTTATATCGGGGAACATCTGGACGAAGATCTGTCGCTGGTCCGTCTCGCCGGTTACATTCATTTTAATCCGTCGTACGTATCGCGCCTGTTCAAGCAGGAGTGCGGCGTCAACTTGTCCGATTATATTGAATCCGCGCGAATCGACCGGGCGAAGGAGCTGCTGAAGAACGACAAGCTGAAGGTGTTGGAAATCGGGGTTCAGGTCGGGTACGAGGCTTCCCAGTCGTTCACGCGCTTCTTCAAAAAAGCAACGGGCGTCACGCCTCAGGAATACCGGGAAGCGGCCTTCCATTATTCAAGAAGCAAGGAGTGAGAAGATGACCACCCACGCATTGTTATTCGAGGAGCCGGCGGGAGATTGGAATGAAGCGATGCCGGTCGGCAATGGCAAATTAGGCGCGATGATGTACGGCCAGCCTCGGCACGAGCGGCTGCAGCTGAACGAGGACTCCATCTGGCATGGAGGACCAAGGGACCGCAATAACCCGGACGCGCGGGCGAATCTGCCGGATGTCCGCCGGTTGATATTCGAAGGGAAGCTGAAGGAAGCCGAGCGCCTTGCGTTGCTGTCGTTGTCCGGTCTGCCGGAAACCCAGCGGCATTATCTGCCGCTGGGTCACCTGCTGCTTGATTTCGCGCTGCCGAACGGCATGCCGGAGCACTATTCGCGGGTGCTGGGTATGGAAGAAGGCATCGCTTCGGTTACGTTCAGCCAGGGCGGCGTTTCGTTCAGGCGGGAGTTGTTCGCAAGTCATCCCGACCAGGCGATCGTCATGAGACTGACCGCCGATCGACCTGGCGCAATCGGCTTTACCGCGCGCCTGGAGCGAGGACGTTGGCGCTATGCCGATCGGACCGGCCGAACGGGGGACAACGCGATATGGATGGCCGGCAACTGCGGCGGCGAAGGCGGAAGCGAATACGCGGCGGTGCTGAAGGCGTCGGCGGAAGGCGGGACGGTGAAGGCGATCGGCGATCACCTGCTGGTGGAAGAGGCCGACGGCGTGACGATTGTCTTGGCCGCCGCCACGACGTTCCGCGTTGCGGACCCGCTGGCGGAAGCGCAGGAGAGAACGGCTGCGGCCCTCCGAATCGGCTATACGGAGCTGCATAAGCGCCATATCGACGACCACCGTGCGTTATTCGGCCGCGTAGCCCTATCGCTCGGTCCGACGGACGCGGAAGCAGAGCGGCTGAGCCTGGCACGCCGAATGGAGCGGCTTCGCGGCGGCGAAGCAGACCCGGGCCTGTTCGCGCTTTATTTCCAGTTCGGCCGCTATCTGCTGATGGCCTCCAGCCGTCCCGGCTCGCTGCCCGCCAATCTGCAGGGCATATGGAACGAGCATTTCCTGCCGCCTTGGGACAGCAAGTACACGATCAACATCAATGCGCAGATGAACTACTGGCTGGCGGAAACCTGCGGCCTTCCCGAATGTCATGAGCCGCTGTTCGACCTGTTGGAGCGGATGCGCGAACCGGGTCGGCATACGGCGGCCGTCATGTACGGCTGCAGGGGCTTCACCGCTCACCATAACACCGATCTGTGGGCGGATACCGCCCCGCAGGACACCTATCTGCCCGCAACCTATTGGCCGATGGGGGCCGCCTGGCTCTCCTTGCATCTATGGGAGCATTACCGGTTTTCGATGGATGCGGCATTTCTGCGACGGGTATACCCCGCCTTGCGCGAAGCGGCGCTGTTCCTCGTCGATTATGTCACGGAGACGCCGGACGGCGAGCTCGTGACCTGCCCGTCGGTATCGCCGGAGAATACGTATCGGCTGCCGAACGGCGAATCGGGGGTGCTGTGCGCGGGACCGTCAATGGACACCCAGATTATGCGGGAGCTATTCGCGGCGGTACTTGATGCTGAACGGACGCTGAACATTCCGGAGAGCGAAAGACTAGGGAGAGAGCTGCAGCGGGTGCTGGAGAAACTGCCTAAGCCGAAGATTGGCCGATACGGCCAGCTTCAGGAATGGTACGAGGACTATGAAGAAGAGGAGCCCGGACATCGCCATATCTCCCATTTGTTCGCCCTTCATCCCGGCAGCCAGATCACCCCGAACGGCACGCCCGAGCTAGCGGCGGCGGCCCGGCGCACCCTGGAGCGGCGCCTCGAGAACGGAGGCGGCCATACCGGCTGGAGCCGAGCGTGGATCGTGAATTTCTGGGCGCGTCTCGGAGAGGGGGAGGAGGCGGAAGCCAATCTCGCGGCGCTTCTGACCCACTCGACGCTGCCGAACTTTCTGGACAATCACCCGCCGTTCCAGATCGACGGCAATTTCGGCGGGGCCTCCGCGATCGCCGAGATGCTGCTGCAGAGCCATGCGGGCGAGCTTCACCTGCTCCCGGCGCTTCCGGCAGCTTGGCCGACGGGCTCCGTTCGCGGGCTGCGCGCCAGAAGCGGCTATACGGTCGATCTGGAATGGAAGGACGGCAGTCTCACGAAGGCCCGAATTGCCTCTACCGTGGATGGACCGTGCAGCGTCCGCAGTCCGATCCGTAGCTCGATTACCGTGGAAGAAAAGCCGATCCAAGCCGAAAGAGCAACCGGACTGCTCCGCTTTCATGCGCATGCCGGCACCGTCTATACGGTGCTCCCGGATGGAAACAAACGATTGCCATGATTTCTTGCTTTTACGCCGATGCGATCCGCTTCTCGCTGCCGTGTAATCCGTGAACGTAAACAAAACCAGGCCGCACTAGCGCTAGCCGGTAGATGACCCTCGGAATTCGTCGATTCGTCGGGGGTCATCTTTTTTTTCTGTCCGAAAACGGACCCGTACGAGGAACGCTATCGCCGCCGGCCATGCGAATACGATCTTTCCTTTCCAACGCCATCCGAACAGAACGGCGGTTCGGGATGCGATTGTCCGGACTCGCGGCCATTCGGTCTTCAAAAATGACAACGCTTTCTTAAGAATGTTGGCTTACGACGGCGCTATCTCGGAAGGTACACTTATGACAAAGGAGGAGCAGATATGGAGTTGGATACGCGGGTCCCGGGAATGACGGGAAGCACAAAGCCTCGAAGGCAGGTTTGGAAGCGGTTTAAAAAGCAAAAAACGCTGCATCTATTCGTCGGGCTCGGCATGATTTTTCTATTGGTCTTTGCCTATACGCCCATGTTCGGCATCCTAATGGCATTCAAGCAGTATTCCATCTCTTCCGGGATCAAGGGTATTTTTACGAGCGAGTGGGTGGGCTTGAAGCATTTCAAGGAATTCATGACGGACTACCAGTTCGGAACGATCGTTCGCAATACGCTGGCATTGAGTCTTCTGAAAGTGTTTTTCGCTTTTCCCGCTCCCATATTGCTGGCGATTCTGCTGAGCGAAGTAAAGAACCTGACATTCAAACGATGGGTTCAAACCATCAGCTATATGCCTCATTTCATCTCGTGGGTCGTCGTCGCGGGCATCGCTTTCGCCTTCCTGTCAACGGATGTCGGCATGGTCAATAAGGCCCTTCTCGGACTCGGCTTGATCGACAAGCCGCTTGACGTATTGACGAATCCCAATTACTTCTGGGGACTGGCAACGGGAAGCGCCGTCTGGAAGGAAATGGGCTGGTGGACGATTATCTTCCTAGCTGCCATAGCGGGCATCAACCCGTCGTTATATGAGGCTGCGCAGATCGACGGAGCGGGCCGATTGGCCCGAATTCGCCACATTACGTTCCCCGGCATGAAAGGAACGATCGTCGTCGTGCTTATTCTGACCATCGGAAGCATTCTTGGCGGCGGCCTGGTCGGCTCCAATTTCGAGCAGTCGTTCCTGTTCGGCAACAGCATCAATAATTCGACATCGGAAATCGTGCAAACCTACGCGTTCAAAGTCGGATTAAAAGACGGAAGATTCTCCTATGCGGCAGCTATCGATCTGATTCAGTCCGTCATTTCCGTTATCTTGATTTTCTCCAGCAACTTCATTGCCAGACGTACTTCGGGATCAAGTTTATTCTAGGAAAGGGGAACAGGCATGCAGATCAGCCAGAAACACAAAGCCCGCATCATGGATACCCTGATTTATGCCGTACTGGCCATTCTGACGTTATCGATGCTTTATCCGTTCTATTACGTCCTGATTCTTTCCTTCAATAAAGGAACCGATTCGCTTCTCGGGGGCGTCTATCTATGGCCCAGAACGTTCACGTTCGAAAATTACGCGCGATTTTTGGATGATCCTCTCTGGTACCGCGCTTTTTGGGTCACGATTATGAGAACGCTTGCAGGTTCCGTCCTCGGTGTCCTTTTCACTTGCTTGGTCGCGTACGGATTGTCGCACCGCGATCTGCAGTTCCGTAAAAGCTACTTTGCGATTATCATCTTCGCGATGTACTTCTCCGGCGGATTAATTCCGTATTACGTGGTGTTACGCGCCGTCGGATTGCTGAACACGTTCGGCGTCTACGTGATCCCTTCCATGCTGAGCACGTTTTTTCTGCTGATCGCGATTTCGTTCTTTCGGGATATTCCGGGCGAATTGAAGGAATCGGCTTACATGGACGGGGCTGGGGAGCTCGTTATTTTCTGCCGGATCATCCTTCCCGTCTCGATGCCGCTGATCGCGACAATGTCGTTATTCTTGGGCGTCGGTCAGTGGAACTCATGGCTGGATTCGGCTTACTTCGTGCAATCGGAGGGTCTGCGGACGCTCGCCTTCAGAATGATGGAGGTGATCAACAAGAGCAACTCGCCGATGGACGCCATAGCGGTCGCGAACAGTGCCTCGGCAGGCGTCACCAGCTATTCGCTTCAGGTAGCGGCCATGGTGATTTCTATCGCGCCGATCGTATGCGTGTATCCGTTTCTCCAACGATTTTTCATTCAAGGCATCATGCTCGGTTCCGTGAAGGGCTGATTTTTCGTTGGTACGTTATTAAAGCGCTTGCTTTAATATAAACATCACTTGTTGGAGGGGTTAAAGTGAACCGAAACAAAGCGAAGAAGGCTCTGCTCCTATCGGTGGTCCTCATGATGACGCTTGCGCTGATGTCCGCTTGCGGCAGCAACGGCAATAACGGCAATAGCGGCGTTAGCGGCAATAGCGGCACTAACGACGCCGGTCAGAAGGAAAACGAGGGCGTCGCGAACTCGTCCGAGACGACTTCCGAACAGCCCGCGAAAAGCAACGAGGCAGAGGAGCTGTCCTTGTTTATCGATGCCTCCTGGTATCCGGTGAAGGAGTGGAAGGGTTCGGTTGCCGAGAAAATTACCGAAAAGACGGGAATCAAGCTTAAAGTGACGGTCGCCACCGACGACAAGCAGCTTCCGCTCATGATTGCGTCCGGCGATCTCCCCGATCTGGTCTTTACGAACGCGAACATCGACCGGATGTCCGATTCGAAGCTGTCCTATCCTTGGAACGAGCTGATCGGGAAATACGCGCCCGACTTTAAGATCGATCCGATACGGATTGCGATCCACACGATGGATGACGGCAATTTCTACACGGTGCGCAACTCCTTCGCGACGCAGGAGGAAATGGCGCAGAACAAATACTCGATCGGCAGCGACGGGAATCCAGGCATTGCGGTGCGCGAGGATATACTGAAAGAGCTCGGCAATCCGCCAATAAACACCATCGATGATTTCGTGAAGGTTTTGGACATGGTCAAAGCGAAATATCCGGACATGATCCCTCTGATTATGGATAAAGACTGGATCGAGCAATACTTCCTGACGCAGTTCGGCGTCGAAGGCCTGCTGGACGGCTGGTACGAGCGGGACGGCAAAGTCGACTATGCGATCAGACAGCCGCAAATGCTGGAATTCTTCAAGTTCATGAACCGCCTGTACCGCGAAGGGGACATACTGGCGGAGAACTTCGCCTATACGAACGATCAGATCGACGATCAGTACGCGACCAGCGGGAAGGCATTCGCGCATATGCATACGGTCAGCGTTGCGGACTCGGACAATGTCAAGGTCAAAAACGCCGGCGGCTCGTATACGTTCCGCATGCTGCCTAGCTCCATTTCGGCAAACGCGAAAGCGGTCAGCTCCGGACTGGGCTTTGCGGGTACGTTTATCACGAAGAAAAACAAGGATCCGGAGGCGTCGATCAAGTTCCTTCAATATCTGGCGAGCGACGAAGGCAAAAAGTTAACGATGTTCGGCATCGAGGGCGAGCATTGGACCTGGAACGACGAAGGGTATCCGAATTTGAAATACGATCCGTCCGATTCCGATTTCGTCAACAGCAACGGCATCAAATGGTGGTACCTATACAACGACGGCGTTACGGAAGGCATGCTGAGCTACGTGCCGGGCGCGCAGAAGACGAAGGCGTTGATGGAGAGGAAAGCGTTCACGGTCTATAAGCCGGAGCTCGGCTTGATCCAACTGCAGCCGGATTCGGACGAGAAGACGATCAAAACGAAGATCGACGAGATGATCAAAAACGAGAAGGTTAAAATCTACTTGGCGAAGTCGGAAGAAGAAGCCGTGGCAAACTACGAGAGCATGGTGAAGAACGCCGAGAAGATCGGCCTGGATCGCTTGGTCGAATGGGCGAACGAAACGTATCAGAAAAAGAAGGATTTGTTTAAAAAATAAGACCGAGTCCGGCTGGAGCGCCTTGCGTGCCGGCCGGACTTTGCACGCTATATTGCAGGCAAAGGCCAATAGGAGAACGGAGAGGCGGGATAGCGATGAAGCTGGAATATGATTCGCCCGGCACGGCATGGAAAGAGGCGCTTCCGATCGGCAACGGACGGCTGGGAGCCATGGTGTTCGGTTCAACGGAAACGGAAAGAATCCAGATTAACGAGGAAACGTTGTGGTCGGGGGCGCCGCATGATTATAACCGGCCGGACGCGGGGCAGTATTTGCAGGAAGTCCGGAGCCTGATTTTCAGCGATCGGATCGAGGAGGCGGAGCGGCTGTTTCTGGAGCGCATGATGGGCGAGCCGATCCACCTGCAAGCCTATCTGCCATTTTGCGAGCTGAATCTGGCCTTCCCCGGGCAACGCGAGGTGACGCGATATCGGCGCGAATTGGATCTGGGGCGAGCGGTGGCGACCGTATCCTATGAAGCCGACGGATGCGAATACACCCGCGAAATCTTCTGTTCGCGTCCGAGCGGCTGCCTCGTGATTCGGCTTTCGTGCGGCGAGCGGGGCCGTATCGCCGTAGACGCGTCTTTGGCCAGCGTCCATCCCGATGCGTCCGTTCAATCGGACGGCAGCCGCGCGATTCGGTTGACGGGACGAACGGGCACGCGCAAGGGGCCAAGAAAGTGGAGCGGCTCTTGGGACGGTCCGGGACTCCGATTCGAGGGCAGGCTCGCGGCTTTTTGCGAAGGCGGCTCGTGCGCGGCCGGCGACGGCGTCCTGCGCATCGCGGACGCGAACGCCGTAACCCTCGTTTTTGCCGGGGCGACAAGCTTCTTGAACTACCGCGACATCGGGGGCGATCCTGCGGAATTGAACGATCGGCATATGGCGCGCGTCTCCGGACGGCCTTATCGCGAGCTGCTGGACGAACACGTCGAAGACTATAAAGCCTTGTATGAACGGGTCTCGATCAGGCTGGGGGGAGCCGGGGCGGACGAGGGAACGGACGGCAAGCGGCTTCCGACGGATCGGCGCCTACTCGCCGTTCGGGAGACGGAGGATCCGTCGCTCGCCGCGCTATATTTTCAGTTCGGCCGGTATTTGCTTATCGCGTCTTCCAGGCCGGGCGACCAGCCATCCAATTTGCAAGGCATATGGAACGAAGAAGAATGGCCGGAATGGGGCAGCAAATGGACGACCAACATCAACGTCCAGATGAATTACTGGCCGGCGGAGGTCGGAAACTTGCCGGAATGCCACCAGCCGCTGTTCGATCTGATCGACGATCTTCGCGTCACCGGTGCGCGCACGGCGGAAATCTATTACGGCGCGAGAGGCTTCGTCGTCCACCACAATACCGATTTATGGCGCGCGGCGGCCCCGGTCGACATCCATGCGGGAATTTGGCCGATGGGCGGGGTATGGTTGGTTCAGCATTTATGGGATCACTTCGAATACAATCCCGACCTTGACTTTCTGAGGGAACGGGCTTATCCTGCCATGAAAGAAGCCGCTCGATTCGTGATGGACTTCCTGGTCGAGGCTCCCGAAGGCGTCAAATTCGCCGGCCTGCTGGTTACCAATCCTTCCTATTCGCCGGAGAACGCGTACCTGGACGGCCGCGATCGAAGAAGGCATCTCACGACCGCGTCCACGATGGACTTGCAGTTGATCCGAGACTTGCTCGAACGTTGTTTGATCGCAAGCGAGTTGCTGGGCGAGCATGCGGAGTTCGAACACGAAATCCGAAAGGTACTGGACCGGATGCCTCCCATGCAAATCGGACGATTCGGCCAACTGCAGGAATGGCCGGAGGATTGGGATCGACCGGAAGATTCCAATGGCCACGTATCCCACCTTTACGGCTTATACCCCGGCAATCAAATATCCGAGGATACGCCCGACACGTTCGAGGGGGCGCGCAAAAGCCTCGAGCTGCGCCATCGGAGCAAGGACCGAAGCGTGGCTTGGCCGGCTGCGTGGCGAATCGCGCTGCACGCCAGATTGCGAGACGCGGAGCGCGCGCGCAAGCGGCTCGTCGACCTCATGGCTGGATCGACCAATCCGAATCTGCTCAATCAGCATGATCCGTTTCCGATGCAGATCGACGCCAATTTCGGCGCGACCGCGGGCATGGCGGAGATGCTGCTGCAAAGCCGATCCCGCTATCGGGACGGAACAGCCGAATACGAAATCGAATTGCTTCCTGCCTTGCCGGAATCATGGACGGAGGGCTCCGTCTCGGGCCTTCGCGCCAGAGGGGGATTCGAAGTCGGCATGACTTGGGCGGATGGAAGCTTAACCGGCGCCGAGATCCGTTCCCTTTGCGGGATGGCTTGCACGCTGCGCTACGGGAAGCAATCGATCCCATGCCTCGTGAAGGCGGGCGAATCGTTTCGATTTGATCCGTTCTGACGGTAACCGCAGTTTGCGGAGTCGCAATTCCGGAAGGATGCCCTTCTGTAGAAGTTCTTGCGTACGCGATACGTTAACGTGATATGGATTCCGCATCGGGGGGAAACGCCGCCGTGAGCATCATGCGCAAAATCGTGCTGGGTTACGTGATTATGATCTTCATCCCGGTTCTGGCGTTCGGGTATCACTATTACACGCAGATCTACGGCAACCTGACGCAGCAATTCGTGGAGAGCAGGCAGAAAATCCTGGAGCAGGCTTACGCCAATCTGAAAACGGATTTCGCCCGCATTCAGTCGGTCCACCGGGTGCTGCAATACAATCCATACTTGACCGATTATCTGGACGGCGTATACGAGTCCGACGCGGACAGCGTCTACGCATTGACCCGATATATTCTCCCGTTGAACACGCAATCGATGTTCGCCAATCCCGAGATCGAATCCATCGTCATTTATAAGATGAAGGATCGGGTATTGCCCGTCACCAATCTGTTTCGCGACTGGTCTACGCTGGATCCGCTAACGGAACGCACCGTCTCGTCCCTGAAAGCCGGCCAGGGGAAATGGGTGCGCTCCGATCCCGCGGCGCCCGATCCGGACCTGATCTACTACCAGTATATCTACAATACGCAAATTACGGAGCGAATCGGCCTGCTTGAGATTCGGGTAAGCAATCGTCTAATCCATAACTTCTATGCGGCCGCGGGCGTGGAAGGAAGTTGGAGAGGACTGCTGTTGTCCGGACAGGGAGATCCGTTGACGAACGAAGCGCCGTCGTTGGACAAGAAGACATTGCGTCTTCTGCAGGCGGATGACCGGGGATTTTTCATTAACCGGCAAACGATCGTCAATCAGCTGAAGCTCGAGCCGCTGGACGTTCGCGTCATCGTCACCGGTCAGGTGGGGGACGTATTCCGTTCCGTGAAGAAGAAGGAAATCGTCTTGGTGACGATGATCGTGCTGCTGTTGATCGCCTTATCCGTCGCCTATTACCTGCTGGCTTCGACGATTACCAAACGAATTCTACGGTTGGCCCGGCATATGCGTACGCTGAACGACAATAACCTCAGGCAGCTGACCATCAAGAGCGGCAGGTTCGAAAAGGATGAGATCGGATTCCTGATCGTCACCTATAACGCGATGGTCCGGCGAATGCACGAACTCATCAACAACGTCCATCGAGCCGAGATGCGCAACAAGGAAGCGGCCTACCAGGTGCTGCAGGCGCAGATCAAGCCTCATTTCCTCTATAACACGCTCGAGACGATCCGAATGGTCGCCGAAGCCAACGACGACAAGGAAGTCGCCGATATTTCCTTTTGGTTCGGGCAACTGATGCGCTACAGCTTGTCGTCCGCGGGGGAGGAAACGGTTCTGGCGAAGGAAATCGAGATGGTTTCCTTTTACATGAACATCCACAAAATGAGGCTCCAAAGCAGGCTGACGTTCGACATTCACGTTGCATTGGATGCCGAACGGCTGGCTTGTCCGCGCTTCCTTTTGCAGCCGCTTATCGAAAACGCGATCGTGCATGGCGCTTCGGCCGTCCTTCGGCCCGTTCATATCTCGCTGCGGGCGACGGAAACGGAAAGCACGATTACGATCGATATCTCCGACAGCGGCAACGGGATCACGCCGGAGAAGCTGCTCGCGCTTCGCGAACGGATGTCCAGGCACGATGAGATCAGGAAAGCGCAGGAGCCGGCCGGCGTAGGTTTGAAGAACGTCAACGAACGAGTCAAAAGCTTCTTCGGCGGAGAATCCCGACTCGAAATCCTCAGCGAGCCGGGCAAAGGAGCCTGCTTGCGCATTATCATTGCAAAAAGGACGGTGGCGGACGTTGAAGATCTTGATCGTAGACGACGAGCCTTTGATTCTGAAAGGGTTGGTTAAAATCGTCGAGGAAGTCGCGCCGGCCGGTTCCGATATTTGCTCGGCCTTGAACGCCCCGGAGGCATTGGAGACGATGAAGCGCTATATGCCCGAAGTGACGATAACGGATGTTCACATGCCGGAGAAGAACGGATTCGAATTGATCCGGGAAGCCAAGCTCGAGGGGCTATGCGAGCGATTCATTATTTTGTCCGGCTATGACGAGTTCGACTATGTCCGCCAGGCGCTTCGCTCGGGCGTCGTGGATTACTTGCTCAAGCCCTTGGACAAAAGGGAAATCGCGGCTCTGCTGGGCCGCGTCAAGGAGGAGCTTCCCGCCACATCGGATTCGGAATACAGCCGGCACGCCGAACGGATACTGGCTTATTTGCAATTGAATTACATGAACGACTTGTCCCTCGATCATCTCGCGGATCGCATGAGTCTGCATCCGAATTACATTAGCAGCTTGTTCAAGAAGGAGACGGGAGACACGCTCGTCAATTACTTGAACGCGTTGCGAATCCGGGAAGCGCAAAAACTTCTGAGAACGCAGCCGCATTCGACCGTTTGCGCGATCAGCCGGCAGGTCGGCTTCGACACCAAACACTACTTCGCGAAGGTATTCAAAAAATACACGGGAACGACTCCCGGCGCTTACCGCGGACATCAGGATTGAACGCATACGGTTATTGCTCTTCTCGCGCAAACAGCTTCGGAAGCGATTGCCTTTCATCTTAGTCCTGCTTCCGGAATTGATTGGGCGTCACGCCGGCGATCTTCTTGAAAACCTGATGAAAGTGAGGCAAGCTCTCGAATCCGCATGCCGAAGAGATGGTGCTTACGTTTTCTTCGGTCTCAAGAAGCAGTTCCTTCGCATGAACGATCCGTTTTACGTTAATGAATCTGGTCACGTTCATCCCTGTTAATTGCTTAAAGACGCGGCTGAAATGAGCAGGACTGACCGAAGCCATTGAACACAGGCGGCTAAGCCCGATGTCTTCCGTGAAATGATTGTCGATATAGAGCAAAATATCCCTTACCCAATTGGGACCTTTAAAGGCTGCGTGACTCTTATGCTGCTTGCCGTCGTTTTGATCGCGATTGATTTCGAGAAGCAAACGTTGGGTGTCCAGAAGAACGGCGTGACGATAACCTAACTTCTGCAACCGTAATTCAGCCTCGATATGGGTAAGAATGCCTTCAATGCGCATTTGAAGCTCTGCGGAACAAGCCATTTTAAAGATGCGATTTTTTCGGCTTTGATTGAAGCATTGCAAATAGGTAAACGCTTCTCCGATTATAGGTTGTTCGACGAAGAGCGGGCTCAAAAACAGGGCCGTGGACGTAACGGGCTCTTCTTTGTCCGGGAAAGCACGGTGAATCGTGTTCCCCGGAATGATGAAAAGATCGCCTTCGCGCATATCATAAATCGTTCGGTCAATAAAGAACGAGCCTTTGCCGCGATGTACATAGACCAGTTCATACCAGTCGTGAAGATGGTCCGGCAGCTCGTTCTGGGGCGTTTTTGTGTCTCTGAACGCAAGGGAGAACGGGAAGTCCGGCAACGATTCGAAGTTTTTCCTAACAGGTCTCAAAACCAATTCGCTCCTTTGGAAGGTTCCAATAAAAGATAGCAAAAAAGCGTACAAAATTGCAATGTTTCACTATTTGATTCGATTATTTTGCTGATAAATTTAAGAGGAGAGATGTAATGTCGAATGGCACAGACTGCCTCGTAATCGCGTCGGCAGTAGAACCTTCGCGCAAATCCAAGATTAATAGACGAGGTGATGCTGAAGCATGAGATATCGAAAACTCGGCAAAACGGGACTGGACGTTTCGGTTCTGAGTTTTGGGGCTTCTTCGCTTGGCTCCGTGTTCCGGGACACCAACGAGGACGAGGCCATTCGCACCGTACATGAAGCCATTGACGCAGGCATTAATCTGATCGATGTGTCTCCCTACTATGGATTAACGAAGGCGGAGACCGTGCTGGGCAAGGCGATTGCGGAGCTGCCTCGGGATCGATTCCTCTTGTCGACGAAAGCCGGCCGATACGGCATGAACGACTTTGATTTTTCCCGAGAGCGGATCGTGAGCAGCGTGGATGAGAGCTTGAACCGCTTGCATACGGACTACATGGATCTCTTGTTTTTGCACGATATCGAATTCGTGCCGGCAGCCATCATTATCGAGGAGGCTGTTCCTGCGCTTTTGAAGCTAAAGGAACAAGGCAAAATTCGATTCGCGGGCATTTGCGGACTTCCCGTTCAATTGTTCGAGAAGCTATTGCCTCAAGTAAACGTGGATGCGATTATCTCCTATTGCCATTATTCCCTGAACGATACTTCATTGCTCGGGCTGCTGCCTTTACTCGAAGAGAACGGAATCGGTCTCGTAAATGCGTCCCCGCTATCCATGGGCCTACTAGGAACGCGCGGAACGCCCGATTGGCATCCGGCGAGTCAACAGATCAAAGAAACCTGCATGAAAGCAGCGGAATACTGCGCGGCACACGGTACGGACATCGCCAAGCTGGCCGTCCAATTCTCGACCGGCCATGAACGCATTCCAACAACGCTGGTTAGTACGGCGAATCCGGCGAACATTCGCAACAACGCAAGGTGGACGGACGAGCCTATTGATGAGGGACTGCTAATGAATGTATTGAAAATTTTACAACCCATTCATAATGAAACTTGGATAAGTGGCCGGCTTGAATATAATGAAGGCATTGAAATGAACCGTTCATGAAAGGCATGATTTGCGCGGAAATGGTATTGTCGATGGAAGTAGATTTCAAAGACACGAACTCGGGCTAGATGGTCGGCTTCGGCTATATCATCGGCGGCATTCAAGTGCTTTTGCTCGGGTCGTTGTTCCTCGCGCTGCGGCCGAAGTTCGCCAATGAACAGCAGGCCATGCACGCAGGCCAACAGACGGAACGCATTTAACTTTAATCATATAGCGCTTGCACGTTCAAGAGACAGCGATTCGTCGCTGTCTCTTTTTTGCGATTTGGGAGCGCTCTGGAAACCGGAGAAAATTCGGCATCATAAACGTGAACGGGTATAAGCGGTTATTTCGTTTCAATCTTATGTTCATCCCCCCTAATCAAGTATCGTTCGTTTTATTGGTTAGGTTGACCCCATTTTTCTAAACCCGTCCACGTCCGGAGGATCGAGCAAACGCTCCAGCTTACAAATCACCATCGCATGACGACTTAAATGACTCGCCTGTCAGCAGCGCCGTTGCATGAGCGGCTGAAGCATCTGGCGAGGCGTGAATATGTTGTTTTTATTCTTTGTAGATTCAAGGCGAGTTGGAGCCCTAACAGAAGCGATGACTTCACAACCCATTTAGTCTTCTGGGGTACGATCCAGATATAGACGGGTTACGGAAGTTGAGTCGCCTTTTTCAATTTCCTCTTCGGTAGCCTTCTTTTCAAGCGGATCGTGAGTGTTCATACCCGGAGCAAACGTAGGCTCTTCTTTTTCAGTATCTTTCATGAACGATCACTCCTTAAAGTTTATGGAGGAAGAGTGGGGTGCCCGAGGGCACTCTTACCGGTGAATGATGGAGCAAATGCAGCATTTACGTTTCATTCCCTTGAGTTGCTGAAAGTCTTCACGGTACATGCATTTTATGGTAAGTCGCCTCCGCGGTTAGTATGTCCAGTGGTAGAAAGTGCATATTCAAAGAATTGCAGTGTCTCTGGCTCTTGGAGGCTAAGTGCTGCCAGAGAGACAAAACGTTCGTTTGGAGTGAGTTGATTAAATGCTCGCAAACGCATCGCTAGTAACGCTGGCGTTCAACGTCAAGCTGCGCATCCGCAACCCGCACAGGCTGGTTTACGTGGTCGGCCGCTCGGCCATGCCTGCCAGCGGCTAACGGTATTGTCAACCTGAAGCTCCAAGCGGGTTTTATACGCGGTTCTCTTGTTGGACTATGTTGAGGGAGAAATGCCGAGACGGACTATCGAGTTCGACCTTGGTACAATGCTGTTCGATTTCGCAGAATCCTCAAAACCCATGCCGATTGATGTCGTCTGTTGCCCTATATTCTAGTAAATGAGCATAAACCTAAATCATTTAATAGATTCTTTACATAACTTATAAAGATCTCATGATAAAGGAGTTGATTTATTTGCCAGAACAACGGTCACAAGGTAACAATGGGTCTCGTGGCAACAATGGTTCCCGCGGCAACGACAAGTCCCGTGGCAACAACGGATCTCGCGGCAACGACAAGTCCCGTGGCAACAACGGATCCCGCGGCAACGACAAGTCCCGTGGCAACAACGGATCTCGCGGCAACGACAGGTCTCGTGGCAACAACGGTTCCCGTGGCAACGAAAGATCACGTGGCAACAACGGATCTCGCGGCAACGACAGGTCTCGTGGCAACAACGGTTCCCGTGGCAACGACAGGTCCCGAGGCAACAACGGTTCCCGTGGCAACAAGCGTTAAACGTAATGCGGCCTCTTCAAAAATTAAAGCAAAGTATATATCAGATGACAGAAACCATTGTTATTAATGCCGCGTGATCGCGGTTTTTTTGTTTCATGAAATAAAGTTCTTGCCAATACCAATTGAAGTTGGGTTTGCTTGGCCTGATTGGCCGGCTTACGCTCAGCTTTCTGCCGACCCCAGCGCATCGCAATTCGCCTGGGGCGGCTTTTTCGTTTGCCTGTTTCCGGGCGCGCCGGGGTGGGGCATTCTCGGGGTTTACGGCGTGCGTCCTAACTACCAGGGCGCGTGGTAATTATTGAGAAATTGTGTCCTCACGACCTATAGCCAAGTCAAGCCGAAGTGCGTTAGCGTGGTAGTGAACGAACTTGAAGGAGGTAACGGAATGAAGAAGAAGATGCTGACCGTTCTGCTCTTATTCGGGGCAGCGCTAGCGGCGGTGACCGGCTGCGGGAACAAGAACGATGGCGCTTCCGGTTCAAGCGCCAAACACTATTCCATTGCGATTTCGCAGTACGTGGAGCATCCGTCTCTCGATGCGACGCGGGAGGGCTTCCTTGCGGCGCTGAAGGACGCAGGCATCGTAGAAGGCGATAACCTCAAGGTGGATATGAACAACGCGCAGGCCGATGCCGGCAACAACCTCTCGATAGCCCAAAAGATCGCATCCGAAGATTATGACCTCGTTCTCGGCATTGCCACTCCGTCCGCACTCGCCATCGTGCAGCAGGAGAAAGAAAAGCCGGTTCTGTTCGCAGCGGTCACGGATCCGCTGAAGGATAAGATTGTCGGCAGTCTGGACAAGCCGGGCGGCAACGTCTCCGGCGCTTCCGATACGAATCCGGCAGCAATCACGCAGTTGATGGATTTTATCGCGAGCAATTTCTCGGACGTGAAGACTGTCGGCATGGTCATTAACGAGGGCGAATCGAACGCGGTTATCATGGCGGATTATGCGGAGAAGGCGCTTGCGGCTCACGGGATCAAGCTTCTCAAAGCGCCCGTAACGGGAACCTCCGAAGTCAGCCAGGCGGCGGAATCGCTTGTCGGACGGGCAGATGCCCTGTACATCGCACTGGATAACTCGGTCGTCAGCAGCGTGGATTCCATCATCAAAGTCGCAAACGACAACAAAATCCCGTTCTTCTCAAGCGACCGGGATACGGTGGAAGCGGGTGCGTTTGCAACCGTCGGCTTCAAGTACTTTGACCACGGCTATCAAGTCGGTCAAATGGCGGTCGATATTCTCAAGAACGGCAAGAAACCGGCCGATATGAAAGTAACCATCCCGGACAAGCTGGATTTGATTCTCAATCTGAAGGCCGCGCAAGCACAGGGCATCACGGTGACGGACGAGATGAAGAACCAAGTGAAGGATCAATCGGCCAACATCATCGAGTAACCACGAGTAACCACGATCGGGGCGAGCGGGTAAAGGCGCTTGCCCCGTTTCCATGAGGAGGCTGGGCTGGTGCTAATCGCATTAACAGGAGCGGTAGAGCTGGGGCTGCTGTACGCCTTGATGGCGCTCGGCGTCTATATCACGTTTCGCATATTGGATTTCCCCGATTTGACCGTAGACGGCAGCTATACCACGGGAGGCGCAGTTACCGCGATGATGATCACGCACGGGCATAGCCCGGTTATCGCGACGCTTTGCGCGTTTATCTGCGGTTTGGCTGCGGGCGCATGTACGGGTTTGCTGCATACGAAGGGCAAAATCAACGGCCTTCTTGCCGGTATTCTAATGATGATCGCGCTGTATTCGATTAATTTGCGCCTGATGGGAAGGCCGAATATCTCGCTCCTGCGCTCGGATACGTTGTTCTCGGCGATCTCGGATAACCGCGCCGCGTTCATCCTTGTGCTCGTGGCCATGGTGCTAGTCGCAAAGTTGCTGCTTGACGCATTTCTCCATACAGACCTGGGTCTGGCGCTTCGCGCGACCGGCGACAATGCCCGCATGATTCGCAGCCTGGGCGCAAATACCGACACGGCTAAAATTCTCGGTGCCAGCCTCTCCAACGGGCTCGTGGCTTTGTCCGGGGCGCTCATAGCGCAGGAAGGCGGCTTCGCCGATATTGCCAGCGGGGTCGGCACGATCGTGCTGGGCTTGGCTTCCGTCATTATCGGCGAAGCGATTTTCGGTTTCCGTTCGGTGTTCCAAGCCACGCTTGCGGTTGTTCTGGGCTCCGTCGCGTATCGGATCATCCATGCGTTGGCGCTTCGCATCGATCTGCTGGATGCGTCCGATCTGAAAATCATGACGGCGCTAATTGTCATTGCGGCCTTGGTCATTCCGACCGCAAGGCGTGCCATAAGACAGAAGTCGTTAGCCCGCAGGCGAACCGAAGAGCTGTTGGGCGGGGCAGGCAATCAGGGAGGTCGAGCGTAATGCTGGAAATCGACCACGTATCGAAGCTGTTCAACCCGGCGACGCCGGATGAGAAAATTGCGCTTATGAACGTTCGGCTGAAGCTGAACCCCGGCGATTTCGTGACGGTCATCGGCAGCAACGGGGCAGGCAAATCGACGTTGATGAACATCATTTCCGGCGTCATGAAACCGGATGTCGGCGAGGTGCGCATCGGCGGTAAAGCGATTCAGCAGCTGCCTGAGCATGCGCGCAGCCGATGGATCGGACGCGTGTTCCAGGATCCGCTGGCAGGCACGGCCCCGACGATGTCGATCGAGGAGAATTTGGCGATGGCGTACAGACGCGGCAAGAAGCGGGGACTTGGCTGGGGCGTGAACGCTTCCCGCCGCAGGCTGTTTCGCGAGCAGCTGAACCGCCTCGGCATTGGGCTGGAGGAACGGCTCAGCGCCAAGGCAGGCCTGTTGTCCGGCGGCGAACGGCAGGCGCTCAGCCTACTGATGGCGACGTTCACGCAGCCGCGAATTCTGCTGCTGGACGAGCATACGGCAGCGCTTGATCCGGCGCGCGCGGAGCTCGTTACGGCGCTGACGGAAGAGATCGTCCGTGAGACGAAGCTGACGACGCTGATGGTCACGCATAACATGGAGCAAGCCATTCGCTTGGGCAATCGCTTGATCATGATGGACAAGGGACGCATAATTCTGGACATTCCGGAATCGCGGAAGGGCAGTCTCACCGTCTCGCAGCTGCTCGGCGAATTCGAGCGGATAAGCGGTAGCCCGCTATCGGACGATCGGATCGTCCTAGCTGAGCGATAGAGCAGAGAGAAGGCTGTTCGTCCGCTGGAGGCGGCGACTGCCAACGCGCCGGACCGCATTTGCCAGGCTGCAGCTTCCATCATGCGAACCATGACCGTTCCGTCGAAGTACGACATCCGCTAAAGCTCATTTGAAGGCCGCCGAAGAGGCGGCCTTTTTTATGGCATCGCGATGACACTTGCCCTTTTGTTTGTCCGCTTTCGTTAAGGAGCCGATTTCATACGCCTATAAGCGGTCGGCGTGGAACCGGCCAGCTTGCGGAACGTCCGGTAAAAGCTTTTCAAATCCTTGTAGCCCGTGGCATACGCGATTTCCGATACACCCAGGTCTGTCGTTTCTAACAACAGACAGCTTTTGGCGATCCGCTTGTTTTGCACGTATTCGAGAAACGTCTGCCCCGTCCGTTCCTTGAACAGCCGGTAGAAATGCCGGGGACTCATGTCTGCCTTCGCTGCCGCCTTCGCCAGGGATACGGGCCCATCGATTTGGAGATCGAGCCATTCAAACGCGACATCGAGCTGCTTACCGGCATTCCGCTGGCCAGCGGAGGCAACCCGATCCCGCTGAAACAGCTTGACGTGCAGCAGCAGCAGCCAACCCGTGAGCGCGGTTTTGCACCCTGCTCCCCGAAGTGCGTATTCCGTAAACATGGTGTGGAAAATAGCTCCGATTTGTTCGCTGCGATCCGAGAAGGCATACCAACCCTTGTCTTGTACGCCCTGCCGGGGAACGCCCGTCGCAGGACAGAATGGGAGCGAAAGCTCATGCAGATCCTGAAGCCGCTTCAGAAAAAGGGGATCGATGACGCAATTATAAACAACGAGTTGCGGCGACGGCGGTTGACCGATCGGCCGCAGCACATGCGAGGTGCCGACGGGCAGATAGAATACGTCGCCCCTGCGAACGCGGACGAGTTCGTCCTCAATGTAATGGAAGCCTTCGCCTTCCTCGACATAGACGATCTCCACGAAATCATGAACGTGCTGCTCGATGTAGAACCCTTCCTTCGTCCGGGTAACATGAACCGGCAGCCCTTCTGAAAACAACGTTTTCCATTCCAATACACGTTTAACGGGCTTCATCGCATCCTGCCTCCAGTCGGCGATTTTGTCATGAACTGCCCATGAACTTGTCCTGTTCGGCAACCTTGCATCACACTGTCTTTCATTATAATGATGGATAGACAGAAGAAAAGCGATATCAAAGCCGAGCGGCGAAGGGGCGTGATGGTGGCAGGCGGGCAAGCGATGAAAATTGAGAACAATCGGAGTTATGGGACGGGAATTCGCTAGAATGAAAGCGCAAACATGATTGATAAGACGAAAGGAAGGATTCACGTGAACAAACGCATACGCATGGCCGTTCTTGCAACGCTGCTGCTGCTCATGCCGGTGAACGCCACGGCACTCGACGCATTCGCCGATGCGACGGCGAATGAAACGTACGGCGCCAACCTCGTTCCGAACGGCGATTTTGAGAGCGGCGATATCGCCTGGCCGAACTGGACCAACATCGCGATAGGCCAAGGCGGACAGCACGAAGGCGTAATGGCGCTGAAAATCACGGGCGGATTCGGGGTGTCGGGGCTCGATTTCGGCGCGCTGGAGCCAGGCCGCATGTATCGTTTCGGCGCCTGGTATAAGTACGAGAACGGTGAAGCCGGCGGCAATTTGAAGCTAACGCTCGGCAAGAGCTTTTCGCGGCAGCTCGATTTCAATGAAACGGACGGCAGCTACCACTATGCCGAAATCGAGTTCACGGCACCGGAGGAGCTGACGAAGCTGTCCAACTCCAATCTGACGCTCGTCAAATGGTCGAATTCGGATTTCTACCTGGACGACGTGATGCTGCAGAAGGTCTCCACGGCCGAGGAGCTGCGGAAGGAAGCAATATCGCCGTCATTCCTCCATTCCATCGATAATACGGAAACCCGCGTCGACCTAGCTTGGGACGCACCGCAGGAGAAGGATGGCCTGACGTATACGGTTTACCGGGACGGCAAGCCGATCGGTCAAACGAGCGGGGTGACCTATGCCGCGGATGGGCTGCAAGCCGGACAAGCCTATGCGTTCAAGGTCGCTGCCGAGAAAGAAGGTCTGTTGTCGTTCCCGACGAATACCGCGGCCGTGCAGACGAGTACGCCGCTGCCGGCGCTGACGAAGGCTATCTACCCCGGGCAAATCGGTGTCGGGCTTGAGGGCATCGGCGGCCGCGGCTTCGAATTTGCGGACGCCGCGAAGACGCTTCGTGCCTGGTCGAAGCCGGACGGCTCCGCGGTCGTGAAGACGGACGCCGACGGCTGGCCGCTCGAGGATGCGGCGACGGTCTTCTTCGATCACCGCCCGGTGGCCGCCTGGCTGAACGAGATCGACGATCCCGAAAGGAGGATTCCCGATATAAGCGGCACGTACAAGCTTTCCTTCAAAGGAAAGGCCGTGCTCGGGAACATGGATCCCTCCAGCCCGTTCACAATCGCCAATCAACGTTACGACGAAGCGAGCGGCACGACGACGGCGGATATCACGCTGCCCCAAGGCGGGGGTCTGCTCTATGTCAGCTTCACGCAGACGGTTGGCGGCGTTCGCGACGTGAAGCTGATGCGGCCGGGCTATTCAGCAGACGGCGGCGAGCTATTCACGCGCGAATTCGTACAGGCGCTTCAGCCGTTCGGCACGCTTCGTTTTATGGATTGGCTGAGCACGAACAATAACAACCCGTCCTATCCGGCCAGTACGGAATGGCAGGACAGGAAGAAGCCGACGGACGCTACCCAGCTGGAGCAGAACGGCACGAAGGGCGTCGCCTGGGAGTACCTCATCGCGCTCGCCAACGAAGCCCATAAGGATATTTGGATCAACATTCCGGCCGCTGCCTCCGATGATTACGTACGCGAGCTTGCCATGCTGCTGAAGGAGAAGCTCGATCCGCAGCTCGCTATTTACGTCGAGTATTCGAACGAGGTGTGGAACGATCTGTTTAGCCAACAGGCTTACAATAAAGCGGCCGCCATCGCGGAGGGCGGCGCGGGCTCCGATCTGAGCCGTTACGTCATGACCTCCTATTTCGACGACCCGAACGATGCTTCTTATGCGCCGGAGCAGCGCTCTTGGGCGCGCCACCGCGTAGCCAAGCGGGTCGTGGACATCGGGCGGACGTTCCAGTCCGTCTTCGGCGAGGATGCGCTGAATACCCGGATCCGGCCGGTGCTTAGCTGGTTCGTGCTGTTTCCCGACCAATACGAGGATATGCTGAACTGGGTCGACAAGACGTACGGCGATCCGAGAAACTTCTTCTACGCGATCGCGACCGCGCCTTACTTCAATTCGTCCGAAGCGAGCGACGCGGCGTCGAAGACGGAAGTACTGACCGCAATGCAGGCGGATAGCGCCCGCCGGGGCTTGCCGGAGGACGGCAAAATGAAGCTGATCGATCTCGCGGCGCAATACGGGCTCCATTCGTTCACATATGAGGGCGGGCCGGATTCCGGCGGCGGCAGTACGATTAACGTCGCGAACCGGATCGCCGCCCATCGTTCGGAGCGGATGGGCGACCTCGTAACATACGACATCGGCAACAATTTTCTCGCCAAGGACGGCGACATGTTCATGTACTTCACGCTGACGAGCGGCTACAGCCGGTACGGCATGTGGGGAGCGACGGAGGACCTCTTCGGCGGCCTCCAGACGCCGAAATACCGTGCGCTCGAGTCCATGCTCGGCACGAACGCGGAGCCGTTCTCGGACGTGCCAGCAGGACATTTCGCCTCCGAAGCGGTGAAGACGCTGTACGCGAACGGAATCGTGGGCAGCGGAGACGGCCGCTTCCAGCCGAATAAGGCGCTGGAAGCCGGCGAGCTGGACGACCTGTCGGCGAAGCTCTCGAGGTTCGCCGACGCTCGGAACGGCGCCGAGGGAACGGCGGACGCGGCAGCATCCGTGCCTGCGATGCAGGCGGCCGCAGGCGGTTCTGGTTCGTCCCATGCGGCGGTTAGCCGCGAACGGCTTGCGGCGGGATTGATGCGCGTGTACGAGGCGGAAACAGGCCGGACGATCAAGCATCCGGACGCGGTCAGGCTGCAGGATGGGAAACAGGTTTCGGACGGGGCGCTTGCATCGGTCGAGGGCGCGATCGTAACCGGGATGATGACGGCAGACGAAGGGAGATTCAGACCGAAGGCGTCGGTTAGCCGGGCCGAAGCGGCGGTTGCGCTAGCAAAGCTGCTCGGGTATATCCGATAGGTTGCAGCGCAGTGGAGGACCCCTCGGGGTCCTCCTCCTGCTGTGGCACGACCGGAAAAGCGGTGTTCGAGGTCGGATGATGCATGAACGTCTGAACACATCATGTCAGGGGAGCGCCTGTTGTTTTTGCACGAGCCGTATCGCGCTTGCGCTGCGGGAGGCAAGAGCCATTCGGACAACTTGCGACTCTTGCTGTTGCTCATTCTGAATACGCTTTCAATCATAATGCGAAGGGATGACGTTTATGCGTTTCGGTCGTTTCGGCATTCCGCTTCCGCATTCGCTGAAGTTCCGCCTAATTGCTGTGCTTCTCCTGGCTGCCGTCATACCGGTTTCCCTGATCGGCGGCATCTCCTATTACACCATCTACAATTTGCTCTCGGGGAAGCTGGAGAAGGGCATCCATAGCACGCTGAACCAAGAGAAGACAAGCCTTGACGCCACGCTCAGCAATCTGGATTACGCTTCGCAGCAGCTGGCGCTGATCGGCGATATACGCAACCGTTACGAGGCCTACATCCACCGTAAGGACCCGCTGGAACGTAGCGAAATCGAGAAGGACGTCTATAAATATACAACGATCGTCAATTACACGAATCCCGATCTTGGATTCATGAGCTACTACCTGCCGGATGACGGGTCCTTTTTGTTCTCCAACATGAATGTGAATCCGGAGCTGCATATCCTTCAGTTTCCCCGCATTGCAACACCGTACGCCGGGCTCGAGTTTCTCGGTCCGCACCGGACGCTCTATCCATACAGCGACAATACGGTGCTCTCCGTGCTGCGCACGGTCGGCGGCGGGGCCGGCGAGAAACGCATCGCCGTCTATATCGAGACGAATTTCAAAGTGTTCAGCGACCGGTTGAGCCGCATTCCATACGGGCTGCCGATTAAGCATGTGCTCTTAAACGCAAAGGGAGAGGCCGTATACAGCGAGCAGATGGACGTGTTCCCGCTGAATCGCCAGGCCGATCTGAAACGGGCGAAAGGCCGCTCTTATTTCGCGAGCGGAGAGGATGTCGTGTTCGCTGCCGAGGGCAAAGCCGGCTGGACGCTGCTCACGGTAATCGCGCGCAAGGAATTTTTTCATGAGACGAACGAGTGGATCGCGAGATTCGCCGCCGTCGGCTTGCTTTCGATCGGCGCTAGCCTGCTTCTCGCCTGGTTTATCTGGCGGACGATTTACCGGCCGCTCGTTCGGCTTAACCGGTATTTGCAGCATACCGCCGCGACCCTCTTCAATGAGCCGATTCGCAAGACGGGCGTCACGGAATTCGACGAGCTCCTCGGCACGTTCGGCTTCATGAAAGGCGAAATCGTGGGCCTGCTGAAGGAAATCGAGCTGAAGGAACGCAATAAGCGGGATTTGGAAGTGGAGAAGCTGTTGTACCAGATCAATCCGCATTTCATCCATAACACGCTTAATACGGTGCAGTGGCTGGCGAAAATGAACGGCCAAAGAGACATTTTCGAGCTGGTGTCCTATTTCATCGAGGTGCTGGACTACAATCTCGGCAAAGAAGGGAAGGTCGTTACGATCCGGCAGGAGCTGAAGGCGGTCGGCGATTACGTGAGCCTGCAGCGGATCCGGTATCAGCATGCGTTCCGCGTCGACTTCGAAGTTGAGGATGACACGCTCGATATTCCGTTTCCCCGCTTCCTGCTGCAGCCGCTCGTGGAGAACGCGCTGTACCATGGCTTCCATAACAAGGACGGCTTTATCCGCGTGACGATTGCTCGGGAGAAGGACGGATTCGTCTGCGTACGGATCGCCGACAACGGCGAGGGCATGTCGCAGGAGAAACGGAGCCAGTTGTTTGACAAGCCGGCGGACGCAGCGAAGAAAGCCGGACTCGGCATCGGACTGGCGTATGTGCAGAATACCATCCGCTCCTTCTACGGCGAGCAGTACGGCATGCAGGTGGAGAGCGAGCCCGGTGTCGGCACAACGATTACAATGCGGCTGCCGGATGAAACCGGAGGGGAACTATGATCAAGACGCTGTTTGTGGAAGATGAATATTTTGTCCGTCAAGGCTTTGTTCACTCGCTTCCCTGGGAGAGCTACGGCATCCGGATCATCGGAGAGGCCGACAATGGGGAGGCAGCGCTTCGCTTCCTGCGGGAGCGCGAAGTCGATTTGCTGATCACCGATTTGACAATGCCGGTCATGTCGGGGCTTGAACTGCTGCTCGAAGCGAAAGAACGTTATCCCGGGCTGCCGGCCGTCGTACTGACCTGCCACCGCGACTTCGACTATATTCAGGAGGCGCTCCGGCTAGGGGCGCTGGACTATATTGTGAAAACCCGGCTCGATACGAAAGAAATCGAACGGTCGCTCGGCCGAATCAAGGGCCGGTTGATGGAGCTGCGGGCCGCTATACGAAAGCAGGACGCGGTGCTGCTGCTCGCCCCCCTGCCGGATGCGCAGCCGGACTGGCCGGATCGCCTGCGCGCCGAACTTGGGCACGGCTTGGCGCGGGCGGGCGAATCCGGCTGGCACATCGCCGAACATCAAGGCGAGGCGGCGAACGAGCGGATCGCGGCCGAGGCGGCGGCAGGAGGCTGGTTGGCCATCCAAGTCACGAACTGCCGCGCCGATGAGATTCGGGGCATGGAAAAGCCGCTCGCGGATGCAGTTGCGCAGACGTTGCCATATCGTTGCCAGTCCGACCGCGGTCTCTTGACGGTCTCGCTCGCCGATGCGAAGCGGCGGACGACTAAGCAGCGCGCAGACAGCTTGGCTGACATCGAGAAGCGGTGGCAAACCTACGCCTGGGTGTTCGCGGAGCATGAGTTTCTGGAATGGTCGTCCCAAGTGCGGGAGGGCGAGCCGCCGATCCGCAGGCTTGGCGAGTTTCTTACGGAGACGCTGCACGGTTGGTCGCTCAGCGTAGGCATGAAGGAAGCAGGCCTGCCGGCTATTGCCGCGCCTGCCTTCTCCTGGGAGCAGTGGATGGAGCTGCTTCGGCAGGCGCGGTCGGCGCTCGGCCGCCGATTCACGGAGCTGCATTATTCCAAGGAGATCTATGCGTGCGCTCTGAGGTCGCTCGATATCATACGCGCGCAATTGAAGGACGGACTGCACCAAGGCGAGGTCGCACGGCTCGTTGGTCTCAGCCGCAGCTACTTCAGCCAGGTGTTCAAGGAGACGATCGGCATGTCGTTCAACGAATACGCGCGCGCTTGCAGCATTCGTACGGCTCGCAAGCTGTTGGCCGAGACCGATTATCCGATTTATTGGATCGCGGAACGTTCGGGCTTTCAAGACGAACGGTATTTCAGCCGCGTATTCCGCGCATGTACCGGCCTGCTGCCTTCCGAATTTCGGGTTCGGCAGACCCATGGCCGGAAGCGAACCGATTAATTTTGTCCGAAGGCCGTGTGAAATACGTCCGATCCCGATCGAACCGGAAACGGATTTCGCCGTCTCTCCGAACGGTCTTCCCTGATCGATGGACAGCGGAATCGGGTAAGCTGGACTCAGCTCTTCCACATTCTGAATAGAAAGAAGGGGTAGGCCATGAAAAAGCTGCGCGCGGGCCTTGCGCTGACGACGGCGGCGCTGCTCGTCCTGTCGGCGTGCTCGAATGCGAACAACGGCGGGAACGGGGGGACGAACGCCAACGCCGGCGGCGGTGCCAGCGGAACCGGCAACGTACAGGCGTCCGGCGCCACCAAAGAGCCGGAGGAGACGCCGGATCCGTTCGGTAAGTATGCGGAGACGCTGGAGCTCAGCGTTATCTACGACCGCAACCCGGAGTCGGAGAAATCGTTCATTCCGGGGAGCACGTACGAATCGAACTGGACGAACGATTTTTGGCTCGACAAGTTGAACATCAAGCCGGTCGTCAAATGGAGCGCTCCGTCCGGAGACCAGTTCAACCAGAAATATAACCTGATGTTCGCGAGCAACGACCTTCCGGATGTTTTCATCCTGAAATCGACCGATAACAAGCAGTCCGCCCGCAGCATGCTGAAGCGTCTCGTCGACGCCGACATGGTCGAGGATTTGACGGACGTCTATGCGAAGTATGCGTCGGACGAGGTCAAGGAGTACTATCAGACGTTCGAGAACAAAGCGCTCGATTACGCCGCCTTCGACGGCAAAATGTACGGTTTGCCCTCTCAGGGCGACACGTATGCGAACGTACAGATTTTGTGGGTTCGCCAGGACTGGCTGGATAAGCTCGGTCTGCAGCCGCCGAAGACCGTCGACGATCTCGTCGCCGTCGCCAAGTCGTTCAAGGAGAAGGACCCGGACGGCAACGGCAAAGCGGACACGATCGGCCTTGCGATGCAGAACCAGTTCATGGACCCGTCGTTTACGGACGCCGTCTCGATCTTCAACGCTTATAACTCGTTTCCGAAAAACTGGGTGAAGGACGGCGATGGCAAGGTCGTCTGGGGCGGCATTCAGGAAGAGACGAAGAAGCCGCTGCAGGTGCTGGCCGACATGTACAAGGAAGGGCTGCTCGATTCGGAATTCGCGCTGAAGGACGGCAACAAGGAAGCCGAGTTGATTACGTCGGGCAAGGCGGGAATGCAAATCGGCTCGTGGTGGAACGGCAGCTACCCGCTGACGTTCAACATCGACAACGATCCGAAGGCGGACTGGAAAGCCTATACGCTGACGACCGACAATACGCTCCACGCCGTCATGGATTTCCCGACGAATCAGTTCCTTGTCGTGAAGAAAGGGTTCGAAAACCCGGAAGCGGCCGTGAAAATATTGAACTTCGCCACGAAGTCCAGCCATTCCGGCTACCAGGAAACGGTGGACCGCCGCAATGAACTGGACACCCAGTACGGGCGCGACAAGGTCGATGCGCCAACGATCATTCCGAACTTCGGCATCGCCTATCTCGATACGACGTTGCGCAGCGTCAAGCTATTTGAGGATATTTTCGCCGGCAAGGCGAAGGTGGACGATCTGACGGTCGGCGAGCGGCAGATCTTCGAAGGCTCGCTGCAACCGAACCACGACAACCCGCGCAAGGACCCGGGCAAGTACAAAGATTACATCAACTGGATGTCCGCGCTCTCGGCGATCGCGCATTCCACGCTCGATATCAAGTGGAACGCCTTCAACGGCTCGACGCCGACCTACGATGCCAAGATGGGCTCGCTCATGGACAAACAGCTGACGGCGTTCACGAAGATCATTATGGGCAAGGAGCCGATCGACTACTTTGACGCGTTCGTCAAGGAGTGGAAAGCGCAGGGCGGCGATCAAATCACGCAGGAAGTGAACGACGCGGTCGCCAAAGAAGGCAGCTAACGAATACATTCCGCTTGGCCGGCTGGCGGCAGGTTTAGAGCCTGTCGCCAGCCGCGCCCAAACGGCGGCAGGAGCGTGGACGATAGGATGACGAAGCTCTTCAAAAACGATCAATTTCATTATCACATCATGCTGCTACCGATTTTTGTCTTGTTCATCCTGTTCCATGTGCTGCCCATATACGGCATATTGCTCGCATTCAAGCATTTTATCCCGACGAAAGGGATCGTCGGGTCGCCATGGGCGGGACTGGAGCATTACGAATTTCTGATGCAGAATCCGGAGATCTGGCGCGTGCTGCGCAATACGCTTCTCATTTCGGTCGGCAAGCTGATCACGCTGCTTATTCTCCCGATCGTGCTCGCGCTGATGCTGAACGAATTGCGCGTCAAATGGTTCAAGCGATCGGTGCAGACGATTACGTACTTGCCGCATTTTCTATCGTGGGTCATTCTGGCGGGGATCTTCCGCGACATTCTATCGACCCATGGCATAATCAACCATCTACTAGAGTCGATTTTCGGATTGAAACCGATTATGTATCTCGGCAGCAATTTCTGGTTCCGTCCGATCATCATCATCTCGAACATGTGGAAGGAAATGGGCTTTTCGACCATCATTTATTTGGCCGCTCTTACGAGCATCAATCCTGCTTTGTACGAAGCGGCGGAGATCGACGGGGCGACCCGCTTTCAACGCATCTGGCACGTTTCCATTCCCGGCATCGCGATGGTCATCGCGCTGCTGGCGACGCTCAGCTTAAATGGCATTCTGTATGCGGGCTTCGATCAGATCTACAATTTGTACAACGTCATCGTGTACGATACCGGCGACGTTATCGAAACCTGGGTCTTCCGCAACGGCCTGGTCGGCGCGCAATACGAAATGGGTACCGCGGTCGGGCTCGTTAATAGCGTGATGGGGCTGTCGCTGATCGCGCTTACGTATACACTGGCCTATCGGTTTGCCAACTACCGCATATTCTAGCCCGGAAGGAGAACAACGCATGATTATTTCCAAGTCGTTCGGTTCACGGGCATTCGATGCTGCGTTGATATTGATTTTGACGGTCATCTCGGCGGTGACGTTGTTTCCGATTTTGCATACGGTCGCGGTCTCGTTCAGCAACCCCGCCATCGCCGGTTCCGGCACGATTACCGTGCTTCCCAAGGGGCTGTCGCTGAGTGCGTATACGCGCGTCCTGGACGACAAGCAGTTCTTCCGTTCGCTCTGGGTGTCGGTGGAGCGGATCGTCATTACGCTGGCGCTCGGCACCGTCGTCACCTATTTAGCCGCGTTCCCGTTCTCCCGGGAAACCCGAGACTTTCGGATGCGGAACGTGTATCTCTGGCTGCTCTTGATTGTCAGCAGCTTCAACGGCGGCATCATTCCAGGCTACATGAACGCCAAAAACCTCGGCTTGTACGATAATTTCTGGATTCTTGTCCTGCCGTATTTGTTCAACTTCGGCAACATTCTGCTCGTCTTCAATTTTTGGCGTAACCTGCCGAAGGAGCTGGACGACTGCTCGAACATCGACGGGGCCGGTCCCTGGACGAAGCTGACGCATATTTACTTTCCGCTGTCGCTGCCGGTGCTGGCCACAATATCGCTCTTTACGATCGTCAACACATGGAATGAGTATTTCCAGGCGATCGTCTTTATTAACAATCCGCATCTGATGCCGTTGCAAACGTACTTGCAGCAGATCGTGGTGACGATCGATCCGACGCGTCCCGAGGATATTTCGAAGGCAGGGGGTTCATTGTCGGAAATATCGAACCAGACGCTCGATGCGGCAAAAATCTCGCTGACGATGCTGCCGATCTTGTTCGTGTATCCGTTCCTGCAGCGGTACTTTATTCACGGCATAACGCTCGGATCGGTGAAGGAGTAGACACTGCTCGCCGGAAAGCTAAGCCGGGTCGCCCGAGGCGTTGCTGTTCCGACATTTGGATCGTGATACAGCGAATTTCAAAGCTCCGCGCTTGGATAAGTTAAGCGAGCGGGCCAGCTAATAAATAAGGAAAAACCCGTGTAGACCGATGTCCTTCAGCGACATCGGTTTTTTGCGGATAAGGCCGTGGATGGAGCGAAAGCATTAGGGAGTGCGTTGAAACATGATTATGTCTTAATCGTATTGGATATCATGCTTCCGGGGGCATGAACGGCCTCGATGCGTGCAGGCAACTGCACCGGGTTGAACAAATGCCCTATGGAACGTCGGAGGAATTGAACGTCCACTTCCTGCCGAAGTTTAGGACGGCATCAAATTTGGCCGCGTTAAAGGAAGTTTTCCGTATTCCGACGAATCCTTTCTTCATCCGGGACGGCAGTCTTGAGCATGATTCCATGTTCCGGGCTGCCGTTCGTTGCATACTAAGGGGGGAGCGAATGCGGACGATCGACGACCTGTTATCGGAAGCCTGGAAATCGCATTTTGTCGGCAGAAACCGCGAGTTGGAGCGAATGCGGCGGATTACGGACGGCAGCAGCGCGTGGCAGCTGCTTCACGTTTACGGTCCGCTTGGGATCGGGAAGACGTCGCTGCTTAAGCGTTTCGGGGAAATGCAATACGGCGGAAAGCCCGTCCTCTACATCGACGGCCATCGCGACGGGTTCGAGCAGCCGGACGCGTTCATGGATCAGCTGGCCGAGCAGCTGGAAACCAAGGCCATCGCGGACGGCAAGCTGTCCGTCGCGGAGGTGACGGCGCTTCTCTCCAAGCTCGCCGACGAGGCGGGCGGAGTTGTGCTGCTTCTTGACGGGTTAGATCGCTGCCGGCCGATCGAGGAATGGCTGCGGGAGCAGTTCCTTCCGAAGTTATCCTCCCAGATCAACGTATTTACGGCCGGTCGCCTTCCTCTTGGCGGAAGCTGGCTTACGGCCTCGGGATGGACAGGGCTGGCCGCCAATGTCCCGCTTCCGCCGCTTCGCAAGGAAGAATGGCTGCAGTATACGTCGTCGGTCGGCATTACGGATTTCCGGCAGCTGGATGCGATCGGGCGGCTAGCGGCCGGCATTCCGCTCGCGCTGTCCATTGCTTGCCAGGCGATTCGCCAAAGAAGCGTAGACGAATACCGAAGTCCGTCATGGCTCCGCAGCGTATCGCAGGACATGGAAACCGCGCTTTTTCAAGACAGCCGGCTTTCTGCCACAAACTTAGGTCTTTTGCCCGCGGCTTCGCTGTTTTACCGCTTCGACCAAGAGCTGTTGGAAGAGGTTCTGGATAGGAGGCTAGACGACGACGAATTCCGGGATTTCTGCAAAACCGCGTATATTTCCGTGAAAGCGCCGAACGGTTGGACGGTCGTTGACGGATTCAGGCATTGGTTAAGAAACAACCTCAAGGAACGGAAGCCGGAGACCTACAAGGAGCTGCAGCGAAGAGCCTGGACAGCTCTTGAGCGCAGACTGGGATCGGCCCGCGGCACCGGCGATGGCCAGGAGCTGGAGCTTTGGTTCGAGCAGCTTTACTTGAACGACAACGAGTTCCTCCACCACTATACGGTATACGGGAACGATGAACGGTATGAAGTCCGAAGCGCCGCCGAGCAAGAACTCCCGCTGCTGCAGCAGATGTATACGGACAGCTTTGCTTCGCTTAGTCCTTATATGAACGACGATACGCACCAAGAACAGTACCTGCCGGAAATCTGGAGCCTCGAACCGGACAGCATCCATGTCATGTGCAGACAGGGGGCCATCGACGGGTTTCACAGCCTGATTCCATTGAACGAGCGCACAAGGGCCGTATTCGCCCGGAATCCGATGACGCAGCCGTACATCGGCTGCACGGAACCGGAGCCGGATGAATATTTGTTCTGGATCGGCGCGACGCGTTCTCCGATGGATCCGGAAGTCATCGGCTATATGACGCGCCATATCTTCTTCCCGACGGTCCGGGGCAAATTAGCCACGATCATCATTCCGATGCCGGATGTCGTCGAAGCTTACCGCTATTTCGGCTTCAAGCGGATCCCTTGGGCGGAATGGCGTTCGCCGGGCGGACTTCACTTCTATGCGGCAAGGCTGGACTGGAGATCAGCAAGCATTGATTCCGAAGGAAGGCCTTCCAGTAAGGGCCACCCTTACAACCTGCTGAACGAAGAAGACCGGATCTTGCTCATCAAGCAGGCGCTGGGGCAGTACCAGGCGCTCAAGCGCGGAAGGGAGCTTGACTGCGGGAACAACCCGCAGCTGCGGCTTCGCCCGAGCCGAGGCTGGCCGGAACTGCTTGAGGAAGGGCTCAGGAGCATGGCGGACGGAACGCGGCTTGACCGGTCTCAGGAACGGGTGCTCCGCATGGTGTATATCCAGAAGGCCGGTTCGCACGAGGCCGCCGCTTCCCGCTTGGATTTGCCCTTATCCACCTATTTCCGGTATTTGAAGAACGGGCTGAAGCGGCTGGCGGCGTGCATAGAGGAATTGAGCGCGGAGTGGGAGTGAATCGGTACCGTTTTGACATGGCGGGTGGCAGTTGCGGACCTATATAGTTGGGTTAGACCGAGACGAGCGACCGACGGAATCAGGGATGCCAAGCGGTCGATATTGATATGGGTCTAATTCGATGAAGGGAAGTGTTTGCTTGCCGCAGTTTGATGAAATCGCCGATAAAGCCCGTCAGTTTAACCTCGGAAACCCAACTCGCGATACGCCCGAGCCGCGCCAGACGCCGCCGCCGCGCGATCAGGGGTGGTACCAGCATTTCGAACGGGGCTCGGTATATTGGTCGCCCGCTACGGGCGCGCATATGATTATTGGCACGATACGGGATACCTGGAGCCGATTGAGATGGGAGCAGGGCGTACTCGGATTTCCGGTTACGGACGAACTTCCTGTGCCCGCACCCTATGCGCAGCACAGGTACCAGCTATTCGAAGGCGGGGGGCTGTACTGGCATGCAAATACGAATACGGCCGTGCTGCTGGAACGAAAGACCGAACGGAGAAGTGCCCGGTACCGGGTTACGATCAACGGTTTTACCGTCAATCAACAGACGAGCGACCACATACTGGAAGTAGACGGCAAGGGAGACGAAATATATATCGCCTATGAAACCAGAATGGTGAATATGGACGGCAGTCTCATCAGCCCGCCTTACAGCGACCGCACGAAAGTGCTCGGAGACACCAACAATCAACCAAACCGCGTGCAAGCGGGTAGCCTGTCGAATAAGGGAGGCATTCGGACGGGCGACAATGTTCCGACGAATACGCCTTGGGCGCATACTACCGGGATTTATGCCGACCGTCTGCCCCTTGCCGCCTGGGAAGGCGTATTGGTGCAGGGAAGGAATGCGGTTGCGATTACGCCTTCGATCTGGGAGTATGACGGCGGGGAAGACCTGCTGACGACCTGGTCTCGCGCCCTAGCCGAGAACGGAGCGGCGATCGGCGGCGCGATCGCCGGCATTGCGACCGGGATGCAGCCCGATAATTATATCCGGAACGGACTTGAGCTCGGACTTCCCGCCCTTCGGAAATTGATCTCCTCCGTCATCGGAACCGCGGGCGACAGGCCGATCGGCATGGTTAGGGAAGGCGATACGGACAATTACGTCTTCCATCCTCAGGTGCTTCTGCTGACCTATGAGGCGTGCGAGCAGATCGTGCAGACGGTGACGCCAAGGGGCAGGGGAATCATCTCGCTCAATTACAAGGACGATAATCGCCTCGGCGCAGGCAATTATACGCTGTTCGTCCAAGTAGACCGGATCACCGACATTCCGACGCCGGGATGAGAATGGAAAGCGAACGAGAAAGACATATAACGCCGCTTGAATACGCTTTCGGAGCGAGCCCTGCATACGAAGATTGCCATCATGATCCCCAGAAGCGATGCGCTCGGACTAAGAATGGACTATTATCGTGACCCCCGCTCAAAAAAGTAACGTATGAGTAAAGGTGAATAACCGAATCGGATTAATCATGGAGGAGCCTGCGCACAGCAGGCTCTTTCTGTTTATTTTCAGGCATACGAATGATTTCAGCTCATGGATTTAAAGGAGGATAACGCGGGAAGTATCAAGAGGCGATGTTTCCGAATATGCCCATCCCACTTAATAGCCTCTTGAACTTCTGGCGATACCGGTCAGCAATAGCCGCGTTTTATTAGGAAGCTCCGGCGCTACACGTATGGCTTGCGAGCAAGTGCAGGGGACCTGTTTTCCGATGGATTTCGGTTTTCTGATAAGTTGACAAGCGGGTCTTCCTCATCATATAATCATACCCATAGGGGTATACGTATTATAAGCTTTATAATCAATCGTCAAATGAATCTGTATTGGTTTGCCCCCGAAAGTGTTCATTTAGTCATATACATTCAAGGAGGTTGCTCAGTGCCAGAAATCAAAGCAGATCAAACGCTGGATTGTATAGGCTTGGCCTGTCCGATGCCGATCGTACGGACCAAAAAGGCCATGGATCAGCTGCAGGCCGGTCAGGTTATCGAAGTGCAGGCGACAGATAAAGGGTCGCTTGCGGATATTCAAGGCTGGGCCAAGAATACCGGACATCAGTATCTGGGGACGGTTCAGGATGGGGAGGTGCTGAAGCATTACCTTCGCAAGTCGACCGCCAACGAAGTTACGGAACCGAAGAAGTTTGCGAACACCATTTCCAATGAGGAACTGAAGCAAAAGCTGGCAAACGGCGAAAAGGTGAAGGTGCTTGATGTCCGCGAGCCCGCCGAATATGCCTTTAGCCGTATTCCGGGTGCGCTGTCGATTCCGCTGGGGGAACTGGAAAGTCACATGAGAGAACTGAACCCGGGGGAAGAAATCCATGTCATTTGCCGAACGGGTAACCGGAGCGATATGGCATGCCGGTTGCTTGCCGAGAAAGGCTTCAAGCTTGTGAAGAACGTCGTGCAAGGCATGTCCGAATGGAATGGGCCGATTGAACAAAACCACTAAGATCTTCCCGGCTGCCGCTGCCAGCCGGCCACGAGCATTTTGCCGAAGGATGCGAACGCGTCCATGACATTCTAAAACGAAGAGGAGGAACCGCACGATGCATATTACGACAGGACAACCAAGCATGATGACAGCCAAGGAACTCACCCGAATCGTCCTGGGTAAAGAAGAATTGTTCATTCTGGACGTGCGTAACGAAAGCGATTTTAACGACTGGAAGATCGAAGGCGAAAGCATTGAAATCAACAATATTCCGTATTTTGAACTGCTGGATGGCGTCGACGCAGCACTGGACCGGATTCCGGACGACAAAAAGGTGCTTGTCGTGTGTGCGAAAGAAGGCTCGTCCAAATTCATCGCGGAACAGATTGTCGAGGCCGGACGTATGAACGTGCACTACCTGGAAGGCGGCATGAAGTCGTGGAGCGAGCATTTGGAGCCGGTCAAGATCGGCGACCTGAAGGACGGCGGCTCGCTGTACCAATTTGTTCGCATCGGCAAAGGCTGCCTATCCTACATGGTCGTTTCCGGCCGAGAAGCCGCCGTCATCGATACGCTTCGGATGACCGATGTATTCGAGCGGTTTGCCAACGAACTGGGCGTGGTCATCAAGCATACGCTCGATACGCACCTTCATGCCGACCACATTTCGGGCGGCCGCAAACTGGCGGAGCAAACGGGTGCAACGTACTGGCTCCCGTCGAAGGACGCTGACGAAGTCACTTTCCCGTACGAAAAGTTAGAAGAGGGCCACGATATCACTGTAGGCGGGACGCATATTGGGATCCAGCCGATTTACTCGCCGGGTCACACGATCGGCAGTACTTCTTTCATCGTCGATGAGCGGTACCTGCTGACGGGAGATAGTCTGTTTATCGAGTCGATCGGGCGTCCCGATCTGGCTGGCAAAGCCGAGGACTGGGTGAGCGACCTTCGCAACACGCTCTACAACCTGTACAAGAAGCTGTCCGGGGACCTGATTGTGCTGCCAGCTCACTTCGGCAAGGTGACTGAATTGGGCGAAGGCGGACGCGTGATGGCCCGACTGTCGGATCTGTACCGCTATAACCTCGGCTTGAACATTCAGGAGGAGGATGCGTTCCGCCGGACGGTAACGGAAAATCTGCCGCCGCAGCCGAATGCCTATCAGGAAATCCGCCACACGAATATGGGTAAAATAACGCCCAGCGAAGACGAACAGCGCGAAATGGAAATTGGACCGAACCGCTGCGCAGTGCACGATCAATAAGGGAGGAATAGAGAAGATGCAAGCAAATCTGGTAGTCGATACGAAGGGGCTTGCCTGCCCAATGCCGATCGTCCGGGCTAAGAAGGCGCTTGATAAGCTGGAAGCCGGGCAAGTGATGGAAGTGCTGTCCACGGACAAAGGTTCCGTGAATGATTTTCAAGCTTGGGTCAAACAAACGAAACATGAGCTGATCAAGCACGAGGAAGAGAACGGCATCTATAAGTTTTACGTGAAGAAGGTATAAGGAATATAAAATAAGCGAACACGCATGGCGTAATCGCTTATTTTAGCCCGTCATAGACCACCCGTACGCCGAGGGTGCGGTAGCTCTCTTCTTTATAATGACCATCCGGGCATGCTTTAGTGCAGCAGACGGCATCGGTTTGTGCAATCAGCCGCTCCGCGCACACGGGGCATTTATCGATAAACAAGCTTTTCAGCATCCTAAGCACGTCTATTCACTCATTTCATATGAATTTACTTGGTCTTATTATACGCATCAGCAGCTTTTTCGTATACAGGTTTTTGTAGTTTCCAAAATTGGTTGGAAGGAGTAAAACGTGGATATGCTGCTGTTTCTCGTCATGGTCGTACTGGGATTGGTAGGTTCCTTCTTCTCCGGCCTGCTGGGAATCGGCGGAGCCATCATCAACTATCCGCTGTTGCTTTACGTGCCTGCGCTGCTGGGCGCGGCTTATTTTTCGGCCCACGAGGTTTCCTCGATCAGCATGTTCCAGGTCTTTTTCGCTTCGCTGGCCGGCGTGATCGCTTTTCGCAATAAGTCCATAAAAAGATCCGAAAGCGTCGTACACAAAGGGCTGGTTCTGTATATGGGGAGCAGCATCCTGGCGGGCAGCCTAATCGGCGGTTTCGTCTCCGGCATGCTAAAAGGGGATATAATCAATCTCATTTATGGCATTCTTGCGGTACTGGCGGTCGTTTTGATGCTGATTCCTGCCAGAGGAAAGGAAGATCAGCCGGCCGCTGAACTGCGTTTTAATAAAGGGGTCGCCATCGGATCAGCATTCGTCGTCGGTATCGTCTCTGGCATCGTGGGCGCTGGAGGTGCGTTTATCCTCATTCCCATCATGCTGACCGTACTCCGCATTCCAACACGGACGACGATTGCTTCTTCGCTGGCCATCGTTTTCATATCGGCGATTGGCGGTGTCATCGGCAAACTCGGCGGCGGCGGCATTCCTTTATGGCCCACAGTATTCACCGTGATCGGCAGCCTGACCGGGGCGCCGATTGGATCCAAGCTAAGTGCGAAAATGAACGTAAAGGTACTTCGTTATGGGCTCGTCGTCCTTATCGCTTTGACCGCGGTCAAAGTTTGGTCGAGCATCCTGTAAATGCATCGGGCTTTTCGCAAGAGGGTTGTTGGCGCACTTCATCCAGGCCAATATAATACCTATAGGGGTATATGTATAAATTCATAAGAAAGAGGGTCCAAGCTCATAATGAAAGAGAAATCAACGATCGTCCTATTCAGCGGCGAGCTGGATAAAGCCATCGCAGCGTTCATCATCGCTAACGGTGCTGCGGCATACGACCATGAGGTAACGATCTTTTTTACCTTCTGGGGATTGAACGCGCTTAGGAAAGACGAAGCAATCAAAACTAAGAAGGGGATGCTGGAGAGGGCATTCGGCTGGATGATGCCGCGCGGACCCAAGAAGCTTGGCTTGTCCAAAATGAATTTCGGCGGCCTGGGACCGCAGATGATCAAGCATGTGATGAAGAAGCACAATGCGCTTTCGCTGCCGCAGCTGATTGAGCTGGCTCAAGAGCAAGGGGTTAAGCTCGTTGCATGTACCATGACGATGGATCTGCTCGGCCTGCAGCAGGAGGAGCTCATCGACGGGATTGAGTATGCCGGCGTTGCCGCGTATCTGGGCGACGCATCGAACGGCAAGGTCAATCTGTTTATCTAAACATTGAAAAACCTTACTTTTTTACTCTATACTATACCCATACCGGTATAAAAGGAGAAGGCGAGGAAGTTAATATGGACTACAACTACACGGATGAGCTGAAGACGCGTCTGCGCAGAATCGAGGGGCAGGTACGAGGCGTGCTTAGGCTCATGGAGGAAGGCAAGTCGTGCAAAGAAGTTGTCGCACAGTTGTCGGCTGTACGAAACGCTTCGGACAAAGCCATTGCCCAGATCGTAGCGGATAACCTGCAGCAATGCATTCTTGCCGAGCAGGCCGCGGGTAACCACGATATGGGAAAAATGGTAAAGGAAGCAGTCGAACTGCTCGTGAAGAGCCGCTAATCCTGCTGCTGAAAAAATTCGACTAGTCCAAGGAGAGAAACATCAAGGCATTCAACGTAACGAAAACGTTACCTTCTCGAGATGTGGCGACAAAACTGAAACGCGGTGAGCAGCTCAACCTGCTGGACGTGCGCGAACCGCAAGAAGTATGCACGATGGATCGGCCGCCGTTGTCCATTGAAGCCACAATAGATGACAGTCTGCGTTTAAAGAGAACAGCCCGTTTGTACATGCCGGGCTGTTCCTTACCGTGCTCTTCGAGGAAACAACAGGTCCACTTTTGTTCCTTCCCCAAGCTTTGAATCAACGCGGATGCTTCCGCCATGGGCGTTCATGATCCATTGCGCTATGGACAGACCGAGCCCTGTACCGCCTTCTGCTCGTGACCTCGCTTTATCCCCTCGGTAAAACCGCTCAAAAAGATAAGGCAGATCTTCATCCGCAATGCCGCTCCCGTTATCTGTCACGCTAATGTAGACGAGCTGGCCTTCGCTCCGGGCGGCGATAGCGATTCGCCCCGAAGAAGAGGTGTATTTCAGCGCATTATCCAGCAAAATAAGTAGCAGCTGGCGGATCCGCCCCTCATCTCCCCAAAGGGTCAGAGGTTCCTGCAGCTCCGCCGACAAATCAACGTCGCGGATGCTTGTCAATAATCGGAACTGCTCCACGATTTCCCGAATCAGGGAACCAAGCGGAACCGCGGCGCGATGAATCAGGAGCTGATTGGAGTCAGAGCGGGCAAGCGTTAGTAAGTCATCCAGCAACTTGTTCATTCGTTTGCTTTCTTTCAAAATGAGGGCGATAGGGGCACTTTCCTGATCGATCGTATGGTCGGGTTGCCGCAGAAGCATCTCCGTTTGCGCGTGAATGACCGCATTTGGCGTTCGAAGCTCATGTGAGGCGTCGGCGACGAAACGCTGCTGCTTATCCCAGGAATTCCGGATCGGAATAAGCGCTCTTCCAGCCAAAAACAGGCCGGCTAGTACGGAAATGAGGACGCCGGCGATGATGACCGAGCAGATATCCCACAATAAGGTTCGCAGCGTGCTATTCGCATCGTCCAAACTGCGAACGATCCCGATCGTGACGATCGAGCCAGGATTCTGTCGCGCATTCGGAAACTCGAACACTCGGAAGCTGTGATTGCCGATCGTAACCGTCATAATCGTTTCACCCCTGGGAGCGGCCTTGAACAACAACGCCGTATCCGTTGAAAACGACTGTTCCGGCAGTTGCCCGATCAGATTGCCCTCGCCGTCCCAGAACAGATACGTGGTTGTTTCATCTTGCTCGGGATCCGGGTGATCGGAACGGAGCATATTCGATAAATCGCGGAAGCCCGCGATGCGGCTCTGAGCCATCTTCAATACTTCATCCGTGTCATGGTAAAGCCTGTACCTCAGATGTACATATAAGAGCGAGCTCAGCATTGCAAGAACGATAAAAATGACGACGGCATTAAGAATGACGAGCCTTCGCCGGACCTTATTGAACATGCGGTTCACCTTTGAAAATAAATCCGATTCCCCGCACCGTACGCAATAGCCCGCCCGCTTCTTTCACCATGAGCTTTTTGCGCAGATGATGAACGTAAACGTCGACAGCCGAAAGCGCCGCCCCCGAATCAAAGCCCCAAACTCGGTCGGAAATTTGTTCGCGCGTCAAAATTTGATTCCGATGAATCATGAAAAACTCCAGCAGCTCATATTCGGTGGCCGTCAAATGCAACTCGGTGTCGCCGCAATATGCGCTCTTCGATGCCATGGAGAGACGGAGCGGGCCATATGTCAAATCGCCATCCAGTCCGACCGTGCCACGTCTTCTGAGAACAGCTCTTGCACGGGCAAGCAATTCGGACACGGCAAACGGCTTGACCATATAGTCGTCCGCACCTGCATTTAGCCCGATCACGCGGTCCTTCACCGCATCTTTGGCAGTTAACAAAATGATCGGAACGCCGACCTGAGCGGCTCGTAGCTTACGAATGATTTCAATGCCGCTCATGCCCGGGAGCATCACATCGAGCACGATTAGATCGTGAATTGCCTGCTGCGCTAAATAGTAGCCATCATCGCCATTCTCGGCGCCGTCCGTATGGAAAGCTCCGTCCTCAAAGACGCTGCGGATTAAAGCAAGCAGGTGTGCGTCATCCTCAACGATTAACACGCGCAAGGCCGGCACCTCCATTAGATAGCTTTTGTTTAATTGTAGCAGAATGCCGGATTTTAAAAAAATTTAAAGGTTGCCCGCTTATACTGAGGAGCAGACGTACCAACGTTGAAAGAACTGGAGGAGTGGGCGTGGCCAACATGAGCAAGAAATGGGTTGTACTCTGTTCAACGGCTATTACGGCGGTTTATGCCGCGGGCTATTTTACTACGGCATCTCAAGCGTCCATGGAGCCGCTACCGCAGACGCAAGTCCAAATTGACACCAGCCCGTCTAATCGGATGTATAATGACGGTGTCTTTATGGGGATGGGCAGCAACCGCCGAGGTTCGATACGAGTGAAGGTAACAATCAAGGAAGATCGGATCACGGATGTTGAAATCAGCGATTTCGAGATGCACTATTCCGAAAGCGATGTCGTTGATTTACCAAACGAAGTGGTGCAGACCCAAAACCCGCAAGTGGATAATGTTTCCGGCGCTACGTATAGCACGGCTGCTTTCGAGGATGCGGTACAGGATGCCCTGTCGCAAGCGATGAACGCATGAAGACGATACACAAAGCCAAACTGATGATGGGTACCGTCGTCGATATGAAAATCGTATATAACGAGCTGACAAGCAGGGAGGAGATGGTGCTTGCCATGGACCGTGCTTTTGAGGTATTTCGCAGCGTCGAGCAGGCGTGCAGCCGGTTTTCCGCCGACAGCGAGTTGATGAAGGCTTGCTTACAGAGCGAAATAGCGGTCCGAATCAGCCCGCTTTTGTATGAACCTCTTCATGCTGCTCTGGAGATGGCTCGGATGACGGAAGGAAGATTCGACCCGACGATCGGGAGTATCATGGAAGCACATGGCTTTAATCGTCATTATTTAACGGGCGGGGTTATCGAGAGCCGGGCTGCGGAGCACGTGTCCTATCAAGATGTCATCTTGGATGAGCAGGACCGGACCCTACGTTTGCTTAAACCGATAATCCTCGATCTAGGCGCTTCAGCCAAGGGATTTGCTGTCGACCTGGCGTCTCACGAACTGAAAAAGCTGGACGGCGCGGCCGGTTATGTTATTAATGCTGGCGGCGATCTGTACGCCGAGGGCGTCAACGAACTAGAGTTGCCGTGGAAAGTCGGCATTCGGCACCCGATCCATCTGGATCATTTCATTGCCACGACCGATATCAGCCAGGCGGCGGTATGTACATCCGGGAGCTACGAACGCAAAAGTCCCAGAACGGACGGGATCCACCATTTGATCGTCCCTTCTTCAAAGCAATCGCCAAACGATTGGATCAGCTGCAGCGTGATCGCACCGTATGCGATGATGGCTGACTTGTACTCGACCGCCGCATTTGTCCTAGGTGCCGAAGAGGGACGACGGTTCATTGAAGATGCCGAATTAGACGGATTGCTGGTCACTCCGGGACTGCAGGTTGTCCGAATTGGAGGAGGCATACAATGACAGTGGGTCAATGGATAAAGACGCCGAAGAGCTATGTAATCACGGCCTTAATTGTCAATTTACTAATGGCCTCCGTTTTGTCGCAAGATATAAAGGGAGTCGAGAATAGCCTGCTTGGCGTTATTGCGTCACTGGCATTGGACGTCGTATGCTGCTTGCTCGAAAAGCGAAAACGAATGATGCCGGATGGCGCCGTCATTACCGGGCTCCTTATCGCATTGATTTTAGGTACGCACACCGCACCGCTGATAATCGTGGCAACGGCGGTGTTCGCCATTTCGTCCAAGCACATGCTCGTCTACATGAAAAAACCTGTATTGAACCCAGCGGCGTTCGGATTGCTTCTCGCTGTGATGGTGTTTCATTCCGAAGAAAGCTGGTGGGGAGCTTTCGGTGATCTACCCGCATGGAGCGTACTGCTTCTTCTCATCGGCGGGTACCTGATTACGAATAGAGTACGGAAATATCCGCAAATTTTCGCCTTCTTCGGGACATACTTTTTGCTGCAGCTGTTGTTGGGATATGTTCAGCTAGGGGATGCCGCGGATGCATTGCGTCCACCGTTTATAAATGCAACATTGTTTTTCGGATTCTTCATGTTGACGGATCCCCCGACTTCGCCGGTCAAGTCAAGGGATCAAATCTTGTTCGGTGTAATCGTAGCGGCAACAGGAGCCATCATATATGGGCTTTATGGCGGCTTAATGTATCTCTTTATCGGGCTGATGGCCGGAAATGTGTTTCATGTGGTAAAGCAGCGATTATCCGTGAACCGGCCAAATTCGTCCTCTAAACGGCCGTCGAAACCAATATCCACTTCTCAGAGGTGATTGCCATGAGCAAAAGCAAAAAAGTATGGATTCCGGCGTTCATCGCTCTCATCGTAGCGGCCGTTCTTGTCGTATGCTACTACATTTACGCCCCATCCAAGGGAGAACTTCATCCTTTCCCGAAAGGCGGAAACGGGACGTCGTCTCCGGGGGGACTACGGCCAGATAGAGGCGAAGATCCTGCAGTAAGCGGTTATTTTTCGACTTTCGGTACGATCGCTTTATTTGCGGGAGCAGCGAGCTTCTCGTGGTTTTGGTTTAAGAAGAAGCGTAAGTCGGCGTCGAGGCTCGTCCGACAAGCCGGAAAACTGTTGTATTCGCTGCATAAGCTGCTTGGCTGGGCAACGTTCATCCTGATCGCCGTCCATGGGAGCTATTTCTTAGTCACGAAAATAAACGATGAGCATGTATATACCGGTCTTGCCGGGTTTGCCATTTTGCTCGCCTTGACCGGTTACGGCTATTTCATCGCTAAGATCCGGAACAAATGGATGCGATCCGTGCACCGTACACTCGGCTTGTTATGGCTTCCCGTGCTCTGGCTGCATGCCGGAGGCTCGGCGGTTCTTGCCGCTGCGGCAACGCTCGCGGTCGGAGGCATCGTTTATCTGCTGGAAAAGAATCGAACAAAGCAAACCGTTCAAGAGTAATTCAAACCAAAGCTAAGACTGTAGGGAGCGAATCGTATGAGCCATTCAGATCATTCCATTCATCGTGAACATCATTTCACCGCATCTGACGCCGTTCGGGACATCGTAATCGGAATGTCGGATGGACTGACGGTTCCGTTTGCGCTCGCCGCCGGTCTCTCGAGTTCCGTCCCCGGTACGAACATCGTCGTCATCGCAGGACTTGCTGAGATTGCAGCCGGTTCGATCGCCATGGGACTCGGCGGTTATTTGGCCGCGAGAACAGAACGGGAGCATTATTTTAACGAATTGGAGAGAGAAAAGCGGGAGATCATCGAGATGCCGGAACGCGAAAAGGAAGAAGTCGCAGAAGTATTGCGGGGGTGGGGGCTTCAGGAACGGAATGTCAAGCTGGCGGTAAGTGAAATTAGCGCAGATTCCGATCGGTGGGTTGATTTCATGATGAAGCTCGAACTTGGACTTGAAAAACCCGAGCCTAAAAGAGCCCGAAACAGTTCCTTAACGATCGGGATTTCCTATATTGTGGGTGGTCTCATTCCGTTAATTCCCTATATGCTCATCCATCGTGCCGTTACAGCCTTGTTGGTTTCCGTCGTCTCAACCTTAATTGCTTTGTTCATTTTCGGTTATGTCAAAGGTAAATTCACGGGTTCAAAGCCGCTCAAAAGCGCTGTTCAAACCGCGTCTGTCGGCGGCGCCGCAGCGGGAATCGCGTTTTTGGTCGCTAAGATAATTACGTAATCACACTAATTATTGCAGCTTTGCATCTGTGTTCGAAATTGTCGCGTTTTATTTCCTACGTTTATATCCGTCCAATAACAAACAACTCCAAAATGTATATGGGCGGATAGCCAACATTTTGGAGTTTTCCTGCTGTAGGCTATGCCGTTGCACGCATTCGACAATCGACCGCTATTCGATCGCTATTGTTTTCTCAGGTGAATGGACGCGTCTCCTGAACGGTTCCAAACGGATGATGAGGTGGTGCATAAATGACATAAAGCTTAAGAGGAACCTTACCTATATTGGTGACATTGTGCCATTTTCCAGCCGGTACAACAATTGCATAATCATCATAGGCCATAGCTTGAAAATCTAAATGATCGTTGGAATCGCCCATTTGAACGAGCCCTTGACCTTGTTCAATCCGTATAAACTGGTCAGTTGTAGGATGCATTTCCAGACCGATGTCTTCACCTACGTTAATATTCATTAAAGTGATTTGAAAATATTGCCCCGTCCATAAAGCAGTACGGTAATTGTTGTTTTGCTTGGCAGCAAGGTTAATATTCACAACCAATGGCCTTGTTCCATAATCATGTAATGGTAAACTTCCATATTGTTGGAAAGTTCGTTGGTTGTCGTTGTATTCGTACGAAGGCCAATGGTGTTGGCTTGTTTTTTGCCATTGATGCACGTGAGGGTACATACTCAAGCTCCTTTCAGTTCAGGTTACAGAAGACCTTTTATCCTATGCAACTGCCTAATTTTTGGTAACAAGCTGGTTTAACCGAAAATAACGAACCTAGACGTCAACTGGCGATACGCCTCGGCCGGTCCGTAAAGTAGCAGATACATTCAATCTTCCAGTAGCACTCCCCAAATGTAATCTGGTTTACAGATAAGATAAAAGTTGGTTGGTAAAATAAAATAGAATGAGCGAATATACATTTAAGGAGATGCACGGATATGAGTTTATCAGCTTTATCAAGAATACAAGAGGAGTGATTTTCCGATGAATAAGGTCTGGTATTTATCGCAAATTAACATATTTGAAGGAATGAATAACGAAGATATGATTGAGATTAATTTACTGGATGCCATCAATCATTTCAATTGGTTTCCGAAAAATACATTGGTCCAAACCCCGGGGAAAGTCCGCGAGGGACTTTTTTTTGTCAAAGAAGGTAAGCTTAAACTCTATATGCTGAACGAACGGGGGAAGAAAATTACGCTTGATATCTTGGAAAGAGGGAATTTATTTGGAGAGCTAAACTCGTTCTCGCTCGGGACAAAGCGGGTTTATATCGAAACAATGGAATCATCGCTTATTTGCTCTTTATCCGAGGACCAGTTCAAGAAACTGATGATCCATCGGCCGCAGCTTGCGCAAAAATTAATAAAGATTCTAAGCGATCGATTGAAGGAACGAGATGACCAGTTGGAGAAGCTCGCAATCCATGGCCTTCGAACTCGCGTTCTTCATCTGTTTTGTACGTTGAGTGTCAAATTTGGCGTCATTCGAGAAGGGGACGTGCTCATTAACCTGGCGCTTCCGCAAGAAGAGATTGCCAATATGCTCTGTGCCTCCCAGGAAGCTGTCAGCGGCGTGATGAACGAGCTTGTCAATGATGGCATCATCAAAACGTCACACATGTCCGTACTATTGTCAAAAACGATGCTTGAAAACAAGTTTCATGAATGAGTGGGAGTTGGATCCCGAGAGGTATTCAGTTCATTCCTTCTCCCCGGATAATACTTGCCGATAAGCAGGATGAACTTAGGTTCCTCCGGCTTAACCCACGCGGGCTCTTCAGTTATGAAATCTTTTTTCCGACAATAATTAAATCTCTCTTCATCCCATCTAAGTTAGCAACTTCCGGCAAATGAGCCCATTTCTCGAAACCAAAACTTAAAAATAGTCCAATACTGGGCTCATTGTGCCCAAAGATGAATCCAAGCAAGGTATCAATTTCAAACTTAGGACATTCCTCTATAACTTTGTTTAAAATCTTTTTCCCCAGCCCCTTTCCTCTATAATGTTCATGAAGATAGATACTTATTTCGGCAGTTGCATTATAAGCTGGCCTTCCATAGAAAGATTGAAGACTTACCCAACCAAAAATTTCATCCCCATACTCTACAACCCACAAAGGTCTACGGTAAGGATTATGTTCATTAAACCAGGCTAATCGATCGTTTATCGATACTGGTTCAGTGTCGGCAGTTACCATTCTGCTTGGAACGGTCGAGTTATAAATGTCAACAATAATTGGTAAATCCTCAATTTCGGCATCTCTAAATCCAATATTTTCAACCATTAACGCGTTCGTCTCCCCCATATGGAATTAGCGTGCTCCCCCTAGGCTCAAGGTGCTCATCGATGACTTCGTCATTGTCGGCGAAGCAACAACTTCTGTACCATCTCCATAAATGATTCGCAATTCCCTGAATTCGAACCCCCAATTTACAACCTATGTCTTAAGACTTTCGCAATCGCCTTGGTTCCCTCCAAAATATTATTTTCTTCCAAATTGCCAAATCCCATAATAAGCCGATCTTCGTACCTTCCTTTGACGATGGTGTATCGTTCTGCGGGATATATTCTAATATGGCGTTCCTCGAGTTGAGCGGCTACTTGGGAGTCGCATAAGCTTCCGGCCATTTCCGCGACCAAATGCAGGCCTGCGGCATCCCCGGATATTTTCACACCGCTGCCGAAAACGTTGGCTAGACCGGCAATGAGACATTTTCGTCTTTTGCTGTAAATGCGCTTCATACGGGCGATGTGGTGCTCCAGGTGGCGTTGGGAGATAAATCTCGCCAATGTGATTTGCGGCAAGGTCGGACAGTGCATGTCTGTCAGCTTCTTCAAACGAAGAAGCGGAGTTAGCAGCTCCTGCGGAACGACCATATAACCGATACGCAACGCAGGAAACAAGTTTTTACTGAACGTTCCGACATAGACGATACGTTCCGCGTCGAGTTCTCGCAGTGCATGTATCGGCATTCCTGTATAACGGAATTCGCTGTCGTAATCATCTTCGATGATGTAACATCCGGTTTGTCGGGCGTAATCGAGAAGCTGCATGCGCCGCCCGATGGAAAGAATGCTGCCTAATGGAAATTGATGCGAAGGCGTGACGAACACGCATTTGGGGTGCCGAAGAGTCGGCATGTCGTCAACGCGCAGGCCATGTTCATCTACGGGAACCGGTATAAGATCAGCACCCGTCGACGCAAAAATATGTTGAATGAAGGTAGCGCTTGGATCTTCTATGGCTACTGCGTCGCCCGGTTTCAATAAAAGCCGGGTCAGTAAGGATATGGCTTGGGTCGCCCCGGCGGTTATGACCACCTGGGAAGGCTGGCACCGAATCCCCTTGGTATGCAGCAAAAGCCGACAAATATTCGCGCGAAGCTGCCAATGTCCTGCAGGATCCTCGTCATAACCAAATTCTCCTGAATGAGTATTGGCAAATGCGGCAATGGCGGTTTCTTTCCATCTCTTGAAAGGGATGTACTCCAAAGCCGGAAAACTCGGGCGAAAATCAATGCCTTGGAAGCGAGCCGGGGGTTCCGCAACGGACGCTTCAGGTACATCGATTTCTTGAAGCGTAGAAGGGAATTGTCGTTTACTGCCGCCCAAATCAACGACATAGCTGCCAGAGCCTTGACGGCCCTCCAAGTACCCTTCGGCGATCAGCTGTTCAAAGACGTCCACGATGAGTGCCCGCGATACTCCGAATTCGTTTGCCAAATCCCGTGTCGACGGGAGCTTAACGCCGGCCGGATAGACACCTTGAAATATCTGTTCGCGCAATAAAGTAAAGATTTGTTTCGTTTTCGATTCAATAGGAGCAGATAACGTGCGCCGGGGCATAAAGCAAGCCTCCCATATATATAAGTGGTATGTCCATTTTAATATAAAAGTGGATCTAATGAAATCCAATTCTACATGTTAGGATGGATAACGTGCTTCCTGAAGGCGGATCGACCCGACGGAGGTTCGGCAGCGCAAGCAGGGTATGATCGGCCCCGTGATCGATTCTCATGTGAACACGCACCGCGTCGAAAACGATCGAATTGCAATCGCGACGACCATCGAGCCTGGAGTAACAACTCATGAGCCGGGAGCCGGATGCGGGAGCGGAAATCCATCGGACTCTGAACGACGAAGGTATTTAAATCCTGCCCAAAGACAAGCCGGTTCATGTGCATAGCCACTCAGGAGTGAAAGTCAGCGTCAACGCCGTTGAAATGATGACTGCTCCCTAACAGACGGTTTCGGTTTTCAAAGCCAATCAAATAAGAAGGAAGGTTGATTCCGCATGATAGCAACGGAGAGTAAAAAACAAGAAATTTTAAAAGCTTACCAGTTTAGACATGCTTGCAAGGCATTCGACAGCACAAAAAAGATTTCGGATGATGATTTTCACTTTATTTTGGAAACCGGAAGATTGTCTCCAAGTTCATTTGGTTTCGAGCCGTGGAAGTTTGTCGTGATCCAAAATGAAGCCCTTCGCGAAAAATTACTGCCTGTTTCTGGCGGTGCCACGGGACAGCTGCCCACTGCCAGCCATTTTGTAGTTATATTGGCCAGAAGAGAAGATGACTTACGTCCCGACTCGGCTCACGTGAACAAAATGTGGAGAGACATTCATCATATGCCCGAAGAAGTCGTGCAGGATTGGTACGATTTCTACAAATCCTTCGTCGAAACAGAACTCGAAAATCATGACCGTCTCATTTTTGAATGGTCCATCAGACAAACCTATATCGCATTGGGAAACATGATGACAGCCGCGGCTCAGATCGGTATTGATTCCAGTCCGATCGAAGGTTTTGATAAAAAGCAGTTGACCGCTATTTTACAAAATGAGGGGATCATTAACGGCGACGATTTCGGTGTAGCCTGTATGGTCGCTTTCGGATATCGTCAAAAGGATCCCAAACGTCCGCAAACAAGACAACATCTCAATGAGATTGTGGAGTGGCGATAAACATAAGAGGATAATTCTAAGCACCGTGCTTGAGTATTAAAATGGGGGGTTGCTGCGGGTGAGGCAACTCCTTTTTTATAGTTACAACGGGTATCTAACAAGGTGATTGAAAAAACCTAAATTGGAGGGGACTGGGAGATGGAATTTCAAGGAAAAGTCGTCGTGATTACAGGCGGAAGCAGCGGTATAGGAAAAGCAGTGGCAATTGAACTGGTGAAACGAGGAGCAAACGTAATTATTAATGGCCGCCGCGAACAAGTGCTTGCGGAGGCTGCGAGTGAAATTGATCCGACAGGTGCACATGTCGCTTATGTTGCCGGCGACATTTCGGATTCCCAAATCGCAGACCGCTTAATCGGCGAAGGGCTATCCCGCTTTGGCCGGATCGACACACTGGTGAACAATGCTGGCATTTTTATTGCGAAACCATTCACGGACTTCACGAAAGAGGATTTTACATCGATGTTGGACATTAATTTGGCGGGATTTTTCCATGTTACGCAGCGTGCGGTGACGGAGATGAGGAAGGCGGGTTCCGGCCACATTGTAAACATCACAGGAAGCGGGGTTGTCGTCCATCCGCACAAGTCTTTGCCGTCTGTACTTGCCGCACTGACCAAAGGAGGTTTGAACGCAGCAACAAAATCGCTAGCGATCGAGTACGCGGATAAGGGGATCCGCGTGAACGCCATCGCGCCTGGGGTAACCAACACACCTATGCACGCGGCCGAGACACATGGCTTTCTGTCTAAATTGCACCCTATAGGCCGAATTGGAGAGGTTCAAGATATTGTTGGCGCACTTGTGTATCTGGAGTCCGCGCATTTCGTGACAGGAGAGATTCTATATGTTGACGGAGGTCAAAATGCTGGCAACTGGTAAGCCGAGCAGGCGTCACATAACCTCAACCTTGTACATGCCCATCCTATAGCGCGACAAGTAATCGGAAGCGAAGATAACCATTGCATACAAGGTTCGAGCGCCTCCATGTCATTTATTTGAGATTTCATCAATTTAAGAAAAGGGAGCCTTTGATTTAACATGGCACAAATTCTATACATTACTGTTAATCCAAAACCTATTGAACGCTCAGTGGGTCATCGAGTCGGACAAGCTTTCCTTAAAGCTTATTGCGAAACGCATGCCAATGACGAGATTCAAGAAATAAATTTATATGAAGCGGAATTTCCGATCGTGGACCGAGATATCCTTAGCGGCTGGGAAAAAATCCGTCGAGGGGGACTGCCATTTTCAGCGTTGAGTCAAGTCGAACAGCAAAAAATCAATGCTTTAAATCAATTTATAGATCGGATAGCGAGCGCTGATAAATACGTAATTGTATCTCCGATGTGGAACTGGAGTATTCCACCTCGACTAAAAGCCTTTATCGATTCCATTGTAGTCGCGGGAAAAACGTTTCATTACGCCGAGAATGGTCCCGTTGGACATTTGAAAGGTAAAAAGGCTATTCATATTCAAGTAAGCGGCGGTATTTATTCGCATGGGCCTTTGGCTGAAATGGATCATAGTCATCCTTATTTAAAACAAGTGCTTAACATCATAGGTATACAGGATGTGCAAGTTTTATATGTGGAAGGACATGATTTTGACCGAGCGCGAGCGGATGAAATTATTCGCAAGGGTATATCGGATGCAGAAAAGCATGCGATGACTTTTTAATCTCAACGTCGATTTCGCCGCCCAGCTCATTTCCGGGTACGGAGCATTACTCGTCGTCGCATAACCCGAAAAATAACATCCTTAATGTGAACTACATTACAGAAGGATTCGTCTCATTCCGGCTAAGATAAGCTCATGAAATAGACATCATAACCATAAGGAGTGTTCACGCATGAAAAAAGTAGCAATTATCGTTCACGCCACGGAGAATGAAGGGGGAAGAGTGTCTCATGCCCTGTTATATGGTCAAGAGCTGCACGAGGCTAATGTCGATGTGAAAATTTATTTCGACGGCCAAGGTACGACCTGGGTCAAAGCGCTGGAGGACCCATCCCACATGTTCAATCCCCTTTACAAAGCCGCGAAAGGGCTGGGCCTTATAGCCGGAGTTTGCAATTTCTGCGCGAACGTATTCGGCGTGACCGAGGACGTCAACTCTGCCGGCCTCCCGACATTCGCGGATGTGGAAGGACATCTCAGCATTTCGAAATTGATTGCGGACGATTATCAAATCATCACCCTTTAATTACGAAGCGGCATAGACGCCGTTTGACAACAGGAAGCTGGGTTGCCAAAATTTCATCTCGAAAGCTTATCTTAGCTTCAGCTCCTATTTTAAAACCCTCCTCGATGTGTTGAGGAGGGTTTTGACATTAACCACCGCCCGGCATCGTCATTAATCGTTTTAGCCTTCTGCAAGTAAATGATTTCCGTTAATTTGAGTTTGTAATTTACATTACAGAACTCTTATCCGTAAAGTTTATACTTGAATTATGTGCAAATTGAGGACGATTAACCCCCTTGTAGTAAATGATCGAAATCCCGGTAAATGGTTAGCGGCGTATCATAGGAAGAGAAACAGACAAGACTAAGCAGAGAGGTGTCGTTGTTCAGGTTCATGCGTCGGGATTCACCTGGGATGAACTGATGTGGCCTTCGACCTGGATCGATCGCCTCGGGCGGGACAGGACGCCGTCTATCCCTGGCCATGAGGTGGCCGGAGTGGTCACAGCTCTCAGCTATGGCACAACTGGCCTGACGGTGGGACAGCGGGTGTTCGGTCTTACGGACTGGACTCGCGACGGGAGCCTCGCGGAGTATGTAGTCGTCGAGGCACGCAATCTCGCGCCGCTTCCGAGCGATGTTGACTTCACGGTTGGCGCTGGCGTCGCAATGACGGGCTTGACCGCATGTCAAGGTCTGTTCGAGCACGGTCACCTCCGGGCGGGTCAGAGCGTCCTCGTGCACGGTGCGGCCGGAGCAGTCGGCTCGATGGCGGTACAACACGCACGTCAGGCCGGCGCCTATGTTATCGGCACCGGACGATCAGCTCACCGTCGGTCGGCACTCGATTTTGGTGCGCAAGAGTTCGTAGACCTTGAGAACGACGCGTTGGAAGATGTCGGCGGAGTCGATCTGGTTTTTGATGTTTTCGGCGGCGACATTAGGAAGCGATCTGTGGGTCTGGTACGGGATGGAGGCATGCTAGTGACCGTTGCCGGCCCGCCCGAGGTGAGGCCCGCCAACGGCTTAGCGGTCGAATTCGTTGTCGTATCCGACCGTGCTCAACAGATTGAGATCGCCCGGCGAGTGCGTGACGGACGGCTGCGGACAAACATCGGCAAGGTGGCATCCCTCGACGAAGCCATCGCAGCCTTCAACCCGACTGAGCGGATCAAGGGAAAAACGATCATCCGCGTTCGTCCTTAAGGTAAAGGTAGTGGGCGTCCGTGTTCGCGAGGTAGTTGTCATTCAAGCCTGATTCGGCAATCAACTTCGCATCTATCGCTACTATGTGTTTCCTGCTTTTCCGCTTTGGAGATCGCAATCGGATTCAATCGATGAAAATTGAAAATAGGGTAAGGAGAGATCTCATGAAAACCTTGGACAAAGATTTATTTACTGCACTACGCGAACGGCGCTCCATTTATGGAATTAGCAAAGAGTCACCAATTTCCGATCAAAGGATCCAAGAAATAATCGAAGAAACTGTTAAACATACACCATCGGCGTTTAACAATCAAACTACCCGCGTAGTTCTGCTCCTAGGTGAGCAACATAACAAGTTATGGGATATTACAACCGAAGTTCTAAAAGCACTCGTTTCTGCCGAACAATTTTCTTCGACTCAGGAAAAAATGAACGGATTTCGGAACGGATACGGTACAGTACTTTTCTTCGAAGATCAGTCGACCATCGATACTTCTATGAAACAATTTCCCTCTTACCAAGAGCACTTTCCGATTTGGTCACAGCAAACAAATGGCATGCACCAGTTGGTGATCTGGATGGCGCTGGAGGCAGAAGGGCTGGGCGTAAACCTGCAGCATTACAATCCACTGATTGATGAACGAGTAAAAGCAGAGTGGAAATTGCCGGAAAGCTGGAAACTGACTGCCCAAATGCCGTTCGGTAAACCATCTGCTTCAGCAGGTGAAAAGAAATTCAATCCGATACAAGAACGCATAAGAGTATATAAATAAAATTAACCTATCGGGCTGTCTTCACGACAGTCCCTTAGTTAAGTTGGCCGCAAGTTGAACGAACTAGCGAGCCACAGTCTGCAGTGTCCCAAAAATGAAGAGGGTGCGTGAAGAAATGAAAGCACGATTGAACTTGAAACACAAAATCGGGCATGGGATTTCGCCTCAACAGTTCATGGATGGCATGAAGAATCGAAACATGGAAAACAGCAAAATTCTGAATACCAAAGAAAAGTTCATCTCCATTTACGATCATTTCACATGGGCGCAGGAAGAACAAAAATTATTTTTTACCGGATCAAATAGTCGCTCCGACCTGCATTGTTTGATTCTGTGCACGGATTGGTGCCCAGACGTCATCTGGAACGTTCCCTTACTGTTTCGAGTGATGGAGCAGAGCGGCATTTCGACTGAAGTATTGCTCATGGAAGAGCACCTGGAAACCATGGATCTCTTTCTCACAAATGGCGGGCGAAATCAGCCGATCGCGGTTTTCTTGAATGCGTCCGGAGATGTTCTAGGCAGATGGGGAGCGCGCCCGGCTTATATCCAGGCTGTGATGGATCGCTTTAAAACGAACAATCCTGACAAGGAGGAAACCGGTTACAAGGAGAAATTGAACCAAACCTATGGGGAGATCGGAGAGCTCTATCAAGTTAGCAACGAGTACCAGAATGTTATTCTTGATGAATTAAGAGATTTGTTTACGACCTTTTCTTCGTGAATTTTATATCTATCTGGAACGGCTAGGTGCTCGACATTTGGACACCAATGGAACAGGCGTCAAACTTGCCGCGCCCTAGAAGAAGGAGAAGGACGGAAAATGGGAAAACGGTAGATTAAGCCGTGAAGGAGCGATAAGTTGTGAAACCAACATTGAAGTCAGAGTTGGAAGTTCAGGCGAATATGAACGCAAGCAATTCGCATGCAGCGACAGTGTTTGAAAATTATTTACAGGACCTTCGTAACAAAGGTGCAGGCAAGGGACTAAACCTCGGAGATGTGGCACCAGATTTTACATTGGAAGACGCAACCGGAAAGCGGATCACGTTGTCGGAGGAATTGAAGAAAGGTCCTATCATTCTCATTTTCTACAGAGGAGAATGGTGTCCATTTTGTAATTTGCAATTAAAAGCCTATGAGCGCATCATGAGTGATATTAAGTCAGCAGGTGCTCAACTTATCGCAATCAGTCCTCAGACGCCAGATCACTCATTATCGCAAAAAGAAAAGCAAGAACTGAGTTTTATTGTGGCAAGTGATCACCAAAATAAAGTGGCTGACATGTACAACTTAAAATATACACTCCCCGATTTCATGCATGGCATTTTAAGTAAGTTACCAGAAATAAATGGAGATGATTCGTTTGAACTGCCAGTCCCTGCTACTTATGTGATCGATCAGAACGGCCGTATCATTGCAAGCGTCACAGATATTAATCACAGAACGAGAATGGAACCGTTAGAAGCATTGGAAATTGTCAAGTCTCTATAATTGAGAAGCCAGCTCGACCTCCTTCCACGGGAGTATACGTTTCGGTATACTCAATTCGTTCAACTTTAAAACCTGCCCACGATCTCTTCATTATTTCTAGTGCTAGTGAATACGATTAGACGATGGCAGAGAAAGGCTAAATCCAGCCCGATGGAAGGGGGAACAGCGTATCATGCCGGGAATGGTTTACATGATGACCAATATGGAAGTAACGAACCAAGTCGTTGCTTTTTATAGGGATAAGAATGGAATGCTCACTTTTGTAGGGTCTTCCCCCACACATGGAATAGGCACCGGTGCAAGGGAAGTTTCCGCTGCTACGACAAACGATGGCATCGATCCCCTTGCTTCGCAGGGCTCACTCGCTTTATCGCCTGTAGGTCGTTTCCTTTTTGCAGTTAACGCAGGCAGTAATAGTATAAGCAGTTTCATCCTAACCAACAACGGGATACCCGTTCTGGCGGATGTAAAACCGTCTGGAGGTGCCCAGCCCAATAGTATAACCGTGTTCGGTAATCTGCTCTATGTCTCCAATGTTGGGAATGCCGCTAACAATTATGCCTCGAATATCACAGGGTTTCGGGTAGATAACAACGGCCATCTTAATCCTATTTCCGGGTCCACCCATTCTCTGAGCACGATTAATGCTCAACCGTCGCAGATTCTATTCAATCTGGATGGCAGTAGAATCGTTGTTTCTGAACTAACGACAGGTCATCTCAGTATTTTTTATGTCAATCAAGATGGTACGGTTACGGGGCCGATAATAAATGAATCTAATGGTCTGCATCCTTTCGGCTCTTTATTTTTATCATCGGGGGTCTTTTTGGTTACAGAAGAAGGCTCCAATGCGCTTTCATCGTATTCAATGAGCCGCGATGGACGACTTACTGTTATCAGCGGATCTGTGCCAACCGGCCAGAAGGCTACTTGCTGGGTAGTCACTACGAGGAATGAACAATTCGCTTACGCTTCCAATACCTTAAGCGGCACAATAGCAACTTACCGTATAGATAGCAACGGAGCATTGACGTTCGTCCGGAATATTGCCAGTACGCCTGCAGGTATGCCAACAGGGCGTCCAATTGATATTGGAGTAAGTAAGGATGGCCGTTATTTTTACACCCTTAATGGCAATCAGGGAACCGTCTCCGTATTTCATATCAATGATGATGGCAATCTCGACCACTTGCAGGTGGCTGCATGGACCAACATGCCGTATTTTGGTTCACAAGGTTTAGCTGTTCTTTGATACTTAATGAATTCATTATGATTTATACTCCCTACGAAACTCCTCGAATGATTTAGCTGCGTATTTCCGTTTTTCCACCGACAGGCGCAACTTCGGCGACGACCTTGCCCGGCCACAGATCCGATGCAGCCATGTCGGTCTTTTCATCGCTTGCGAAAACGAGTGGACTTGTTTGAGACTTGGCCACAAAGGCCCAAGCTACAATGGCGCCGCGCAGATTTTCCGAGGTTGCCAATTTATGCGTGCACCGTTTTCTTTTTGACAATCGAAATGATCCATAATAAAAGGGGAATTCCAATTCCGCACACGGGGAATATCACAGACGACCAAAATTTATCGTAAGCTGTTATTGCCGTCTCATCCGGGATCAAAACAGCCATAATAAAAATCGCCGGCGCGATGTATAAAATGATTCTCCGCCAATTTTTATTATTTAACCATTGTCCCAATTCATAGCTGGCGACAAACAAATATAACGATAATTGGGCGGTCACCCCAAAAATACAAATAAACATAAAGAATATATCGATGTTTTGAATGAAATTCAATATATTAATGGTTCTTACATACAAAAAGTAAGAAAATCTTATTTTGGCTGCTAAATCCGGTCCAAACACCATAAGCACCATAAGCGTGGAGGCGAAAACCATGAAAATGGTAATGCCTACGCCCAGCATGGATTTTGAAAGTGCTTTTTTAGGGTTATGCATAAAAGCAATAACAACCAATAACGTGAACGGACCCGGGAACCAAAAAGCGGGACCAAGCGATCCTGTTAGAATGTTTTTCCACTCGGAATCGGCATAGACCGGAAGCAGGTTATGCCAATCCGCATTGACTATATTTAAAATGAAACTGACGACTAACGTAATCATAATAACTGGCCCCACGAATTCGGATAAACGACCGATTCCCGTAATACCTGCAGTATAGGTTAAATAGATCATTAACCCCAATAAGAGCAGCATGATGATCCATAAGGGCGTTCTGTCTAAAAGAATGGGTTGCAAAAAGCCCGGATATTCACGCAGCAGACCGGCACAGAAGATATACCAGGAAATGAGATACGGAAGGACAAGATTCGCCCAAACCATTTACCAAGCAGAGCTTGGCTGAACTGGGTCAACGTTTGAGGGTAAAGTTCGTCGAATTGAACGGATGCTGTTCAGCAAGCGATGGAACAAAGTAAAGGTGCTGGTCACCAGGCGTCGAGTTGGCCGGCAGGGACTTTGCCTACGAGCAGAATTGGAAGTAACATGCAGGTACCGTGATGAGCGGCGGGCTGGTGAGGTTAGAATCAGAAAACCCATAATCCGCTGTCGGGCATAATAGAAGTGCCGCATTTGCTTAACGCTTAGAAAATGGTAAGCGGATTTCCGCCCAGTCCATTGCAGGCGTAAATGCATAATATGGGTTCGAACCTAGCCCGAGGAGTGATGAATGTTTGTATCCATACAATCCAACTCAAGTTAGCCCTAGTCAGGTGAGTCCTAGTGCGTTTAGCCCGAGCCAAGTGAAAATGGTTTCCTCCATCGATCCCTATGTAGTTGAGGCGCTTAGCCGCTTAATTGGCCGTTGTGTACTTTTCGAAACAACAAGAGGGGCAATTGAAGGGACCATTATTGACGTCAAACCTGATCACGTACTTCTGCAATTGCACAGTCGGCAGGCTTGCGTACGGATCGCTGAAATTGTTTGGACAATGCCGTTATAATCGTTTAAAGGGCTGCCATTGAGGCCATGGGATGAAGCCTGGCGCGAAGAGCGTGTGTGCATTAAGTAGATTACGACTCAAGAAATTAAGCCATCGGATTTTCCGATGGCTTGTTTTATGTTTCTCTCATATGCTTCTCTCATTTGTACGCCTTGCCGCCGTCCGCACCATCGGCCGTACTGCCGGCTGGCTCTGGCTGTTTGCCTTTGTCACTCGGCTGCATGTCTTTGACACTGCCCGGCCGCTGCTGGCCTTGACCGCCGCCCGCCGCCTGCGCGTTCGCCAGCTTCTTGCCCAGCATCAGTCGCATAGCGAGCATCAGCAGCGGCAATCCGAACGCGATCGGAAGCGCGATGTACAGCCACTGGTGCTCCATGAAATCCAGCGCGCGATAGTGGTCCTTGAGCAACCAGTAGTCGAAAGCGCCGATTAGCACGGCTGACACGGGAATCATCGCTTTGTTGCTCTTCATGCCGAAGATCCTTGACGCGCTGACGGATATGCCGTAGACGCAGAACATGATTTCGAACAGGCTCGGCAGGGCGTACAAGGCGATCATGATCATTTCGTACCGCTGCAGGAAATTGCCGATGTGCGCGTTGCGCGCCAGCTTCATGCAGGAAAGGGTATATTGGCCCGTCACCTCCGCTGACAGCACAGCACCCTCCAGAATAGCCCAAATGACGATCATCATGCCGCTCGCCGCGATGCCAAGCATGCCGATTTTGCCGCCGTTTTTGCCGGGATCCTTCATCATGGGCATGATCAGCGCGGCCAACATCGTACCGAGGGCCCAGTCCGCATCGTAATGCAGGCTAGCGTTCAAGTTGCGGGGAAGGCCGGATTCCATGACCGGCAACAAATTCCGGATATCGAATTCTTGGGTCGATCCGATGATGATCAGCACGTTCAAGGCGAACAGGAAGACCAAGCCGATCAACGCGGATCGCGCCATGACCTCCACGCCGTAGAAGCAGCCCAGCATGCCGACGAGTAGCGCGGCGACGAGAAAGACCGGCAAGGGCGCTTCGGGAAGGAAATAATCCAGCAAATGATACACGAACGCCATCATGATCGGGCCGCTTCCCGCCAGGAAAAAAACGAAGATCAACAACGCCACGAGGACGGAAAACCATTTGCCCGCCAACCGTTCGCCGAGCGCGATGAAGTCGAGCCGCGGCGAGCGGCGCATCGCTAGATAGGTCACGTACATGATCACGAGGCCCTGCAGCGTGCCGAGCACGGTCGCAATCCACATGTCCTGCGTGACAATGCGCGCCAGCGTGCCTTGCGTGAGTCCGATCGATTTGACGAAGATGAGATTGACGATCATCGCGATGAGCATGCCGTTCGAGATGCGGATAGGGGTCATCGGATCCGATCTCCCGCGGCCTTGACCACCGTGCTGACGATGACGGTTTGCACGTGCACGCTGGTTTCCGCTTCGGCGAACACCGTATCCCACTTGCCCCTCACCTGATGCCATTCCACGGGATACTTGTTGCGAAACGTTTCCCCCAGCTTCAGGAAATCCGACCGGTACTGATGCTGTGCCTTGTCGAGGACGCTTTCGATCTCGGACTGGAGCACCGCAGCCAGCTCTTTTTCGATTTCGCGCTTGCTGCCGGCGAGATTCATTTTGCACCCGTTCTCGACGATATCCGCTTCCGCCTTCAAGCGAATGGCGTACCGCGGACGGCCGTTCCGAATCTGGGTATCGATTGTCAGACGCGCGCGCTTGTACTCCAATGTCACTTTTCCCTTCTTATTCGGACAATCGACCGGTAGAATGCCGCTCTCCAAGCTTTCCAGGAAAAACAGCGAGCCCTGCGTTTCCTGGACGTTCAGCCACCCGGCCATCTTTCCGTCCTTGAACGCCGCTGCCCCGGCCAGCTCGACCTGCTTGAACGAGCCGTGTTCGCCGGGCTTCTTGTTCGACACGCCGCGAGACGCCAACTGGAGCTTGGCCAACAGCGGGCTGGTCGACCGGCTTAAGTACGCTTCCTCCAGATTCATCATGTTGCTTCCGGATGCTTGGCCGGCGATATGATTGTCGCGGAACAGCCGATCCACGGCGGAGCCCGGCACGACCTCCAAGCCCGTCACGGTCGAGATGACCTCCTCCGGCTTGTCGGGGGTTACCGCGACCCATGTATTCATGCGCAGCTCATGGTTGCGGGTGAAGAAGTCGACCATATCCTCGAGTCCTTTCCTGGCGTATTCCTCCCGCATGACGATCAAGAAGTTATGTGCCCAGTACACCCTTCGCGAAGAAATCCTGCCCAGGTTCCGGATCGCTTGGAAAATGCTTGACCCCTCGGCGCTAATCGTATAGATCGGATCGCCGGTGCCGCCGGAGGGCGCGCCGGTTTGCCCGCGCGCGTCCGCGGGACGGATGATCTGAACGGACAGCCGGGTCGTGCCAGGCTTCTCGCCGAGGTCCAGGCCGACGGCCGTCACGATGGCCAATTCGTTGAGCTGGCGCACGCCCATGCAGGCGGTTAGAGACATCAGGGACGCACTGACGAGCAGCAGCCGAAGGGAACGCATCATGACCCGTCACCGCTAGGCGTCCGCGGCTTCATTCCTTCGCCCATCCGCTGCGTATCCTGCGCGAATTCCGGCCGTTCATCCTGCATCCAGATGGGCAGGCGCAGCAGCATGTCGCGCTGATCGGAGGCGCGGTAGGGAGCCGCCGGCGCCAGGTAGGATTCGCCGAACGAACGGATCAAGAGCGCATGCAGGACCAACATGAAGAACATGGTCGCGAAACCGAGCAAGCCGAAAATACCAGACGCCAGCAAAATCGGAAAGCGGAAGATGCGCAGCGCCAGGGACGACGAATAGCTGGGAATGGCGAAAGACGAGATCGCCGTAATCGCCACGATGATGACCATGAACGGCGACACTAGGCCTGCCTGCACGGCGGCTTGGCCGATGATGAGCGAGCCGACGATGCTGACCGCCTGGCCGATCGGCTTTGGCATCCGCAGGCCGGCCTCGCGCATCAGCTCGAAGGCGAGCTCCATCATGATGGCCTCGAGCAGTACGGGGAACGGCACGACTTCCCGGCCGGAGGCGATCGTCAGCGCCAGCGAGGTGGGGATCATCTCTTGGTGGAACGAGACGAGCATGACATAGAGCGACGGCAGGAACAGGCTAATCATGAAGGCGACGTAACGGACGAAGCGGAAGAAGGTGCCTACCCAATACCGGTTGTAATAATCGTCCGGAGCCTGGATGTACTGCCAGAAAAACGTCGGCACGATCAGCACGACGGGCGTGTTGTCGATGAAGATTGCGACCCGTCCTTCGAGGAGGGCGGACGCCGTTTTGTCCGGCCGCTCGGTGCTCTGAATGGTATTGAACAGCGACAATGGGGCGTCCTCGATCAGTTCCTCGACGTAGCCGCTTTCGAGAATCGAATCGATCCGGATGCGGGCCAGCCGCCGCTTGACCTCCTCGACGAGCCCGGGCTTTACGAGGTCCTGGATGTAGGCGATGTTGATATCCGTTTGCGTCCGCGTCCCGATAACCATCCCGTCGATGCGCAGCTTCGGATCCCGGATCCGCCTGCGGATCAGCGCAGTGTTCGTGCGAATGCTCTCCGTGAAGCCGTCACGCGGCCCGCGGACGTTGTTCTCGGACGAGGGTTCCTCGACGCTCCGCGCCTTCCAGCCTCTCGAGCTGACGAGAATCGCCCCTTCGATGCCCTGGATGACGACGAGCGTATCGCCGGACACGATGCCCGCGATGCCTTCCTTCACCGAAATGCAGGCTTTCGCCGACGCGTTGAACAGCAGCCGCGCGCAGATCGCATCCGCCGTCGTCATGGAGGACGGGTCGCGGTTCAGCTCGCTGCCGCTGACGATCAAGGCCCTCAGCAGCTCTTCCACGACGGACGTGTCCACCATGCCGTCCAAGAAGCAGCACAGGCCGGGGAAGTCCGGATGGCCGCATAGCTGAAATTCGCGGCGCTGCACGTCCGCGCTTTGCCCCAAAATCGCGTCGAGCGCGGCGGCGTTACCGGCAAGCTCCTTCTCGAATCGTTTGATCGGTGCTGCCTGCGAGTCCGGCATACGCGTACCCTCCCTGAAATGGTATAAGCCGTAAACCGTTGGCGGATACTAGCCTCGTAAATGCTGTCAAGGAGGCTGGGACGATGGATTTCTATCATTCGTGGCTGTATCGCGCTATCATTAACACCCACTGGTTCATGTGGATCGTCATCTATGTCACTCTGGGCACGAACGTGCTGGCGCCCGTGATTGTCTGGTACTTCATCAATGGACGACAGTTGCTTCGTCGGTTCTGGGCGTCGAAGAAACGCCGCTCGGGCAGCGGCAATCCGCAAGGCTCGGCGCCGGGCTGACCCAGCGCGGGAGGGCTCCGACAGGGGCGGGCCTGGCCGGCCGGCGCGGCGGCTGCTCGGTCGAGCCTGACCAGTGACGGTAAGTACGGGTCGGGCCTATGAATTGCTTCGGGCATGGACTAAGCGGTAAAGGCCGCGGACCTCCGGCGCTTACCGAGTAGCGCTGGCGGTTATGTCAATTGGATAGGGTGCCCAGGTGCCCGGAAAATATTCCCGGAGCGGCAAGTCAACAATGACTTTGTTCAGTCTTTATGATGATGCCAGTCATAAAACTAATCTGGCCGACCCTTTTGGGTCGGCTAGTAGGCGGCACGTGTCGGGTGACGAGAACAGTACCCCATAAAAGACGCGCAAATCGTAGCTATTTTATGTTATGACATCAAGTTCTTGTCATTGGTTCGTGACAAGAACTTGATGTCATTGCCGAATTCATATTCAGTTCATAAAGCTTGGGTAGTCTTTATTTATATATGAACGAACACCGTTCGTAACGAACTCTGTTCTTCGGGTATGTGGAGTTTGGGATTTCCCGAAATACCTAATTAAAAACCACAGCAAGCGAATTAACTGAATCAAAAGAGGAGTGAGTGCCCGGTATGTCGTCAAAAAATAGCACGGAAAAAACGCAAACCTATTTTTAGTTAAAACACATAATACCGATTTGGCTTGCTGTTGCTTCAGGGATGTTCCTTGTTATCTTTGGTAGATGCCTGGATGCAAACCTCAGCACGATCCAATGGGTTATTACCGCATACGCCTTATCGCTATCAGCTGTAAGAACGATGTTCATTCGTAAATTTCCCAACAACCAAGGAGAGATTATTATGACAACGACAAACCAAAACCAACAACGCATCGCCATTATTGGAGGAGGCCCTGGCGGCCTTACACTTGCGCTGATTCTTCAGCGAAATGGAATTCCTTCTGTTATTTATGAACGTGAACGAGAAGACAAAAGCCATGAACGGGGAGGTTCCCTTGACATTCATGAGGATTCTGGTCAGCAGGCACTGAAAGAAGCAGGATTGTATGATGAGTTTCAGCAAGCGGCTCGTTATGAAGGAGAAGATTTTAGGCTATTCGATAAGACGGGGAAAGCCTACATCGATGAAGTGGTCGATGAGGAAGTGCCAGGTGGTCATGGCCGGCCAGAGATTGACCGCGGCGTACTCTGCGATTTGCTGTTAAGCAAAATAGATCCGGCAATCATTCGATTCGGATATAAGCTGGATAAGGCAGTGTCACTTCCGGATGGTACAACCGAGCTCCATTTTCAGAATGGTATTGTGGAAACGGCTGATCTCGTAATCGGAGCGGACGGTGCCTTCTCCCGTGTTCGTCCATTGCTTTCGAATACGGACGTAAGCTATTCAGGTCTTACAATGCTTGAACTAAATGTTATTGCCGATCTTCACCCGGATCTTGCCGCATTCAATCATCGAGGCAAGATGTTTGCACTGGACGATAACAAAGGCATTTTAGGTCAACTGAATGGAGACGGAAGGATTAAGGTTTATGCAAGCTTCAAGGCTGAACGTCATTGGATCGAAGAAAGCGGCATAAGAGCCGATCAACCGCAAGAAGCAAAAAAACAGCTGCTGAAGATCTTCAAAGATTGGGATGAGTCACTTCAAAATTATATTCGCTATGCGGAAGACTCCATTCTCCCTAGACGAATCTACATGCTGCCAGTGGGTTTCACATGGCAACGGAATCAAGGTGTAACACTGATCGGCGATGCAGCTCATGTAATGTCCCCGTTTGCCGGAGAAGGCGTTAATCTAGCCATGCAAGATGCAATGGAACTTGCGGTTGCGATCGTACGAAATAAGGATCAGGCTAAAGCGATCGAAGAATATGAAGAGAAAATGTACGAATATTCTTCGGAGAAGGCGCGAGAGTCAAATGACAATCTCATTCTGTGTTTCTCGGAAAATGCAGCCCGGAAGCTTAGTGATTTGATGAATTCATACCTTGAACGGTCTAACGAATCTGTACCTGCCGAATAGATTTACGATTCGAAGTGGGCATGTTATAAGGAAAGTATGATGAAGCCAAAACGAGTAATTATCAGTCGTCGGGATCGTCCGGCTAAAGAACCATTAAGCCATGAATTGATCGTGAAAACGGCCTACGAGTTGCTAAAAGAAGAGGGCGGCTCGGGCATGAGTATGCGGAAAGTGGCCAAAGCGCTTGATACCGGACCTTCCTCGCTCTATGTTTATGTGAAGAATTTGCAGGAGCTGAGTTCATATGTGCTGGATCACGGACTCGGGCAACTTATCCTGCCTGAGCGCACAGATGAAAATTGGAAGGAGCAGCTGTTTCAGGCACTGGATGCATATGTAATGCTTCTAATCGAGCAACCCGGTCTTGCCGAGTTGTCGCTTCAAGCGATACCAATCGGAAACCATGCATTTCGGTTAAGCGAACACTTGCTTGCAATCCTGCAAAAGGGCGGGGTTACGTCCACCTGCGCGGCATGGGGATTGGATCTGTTATTGTTGCATGTTTCTTCAATCGCTTTCGAACATGCAGCTAGATCCAAGCATGGGGACGAACAGATGACAGATATCCAGCGCTCCTACCAACTTTCGGATTCGGTTCGCTTCCCACTGATTCATAGTCTGAAAGAGGAGCTGTTCTCGGGAGATACCGATTCAAAAGAGCGGTTTTATTGGGGGATTGATGTCATCTTGAAAGGTATTGTACAGACCAATAACCAGCAGAATTAAATCGATTACGGAACGATAGCGCTAGCACGGCGGCAGCTGACTTAAAACAGGCTGTCGTTTTGCTTTATGTGATGTTACCTGATGTGAACGAGGCGGTCCAGAGTGGAGGGCATTATTTGCCCGGTGAGACGGAAGGCGTCGGCACGGATATTCTCGGCATGGCGACGCATCTGCTTCGCGGCCCCCCATGGTGACGAATAGTGGAGGCGCTTCTTATGTTCAGCGTAGAATACGGCGGTTCTGAATCGGTAATCAACCGCCAGACGGTTGCATTGTCGCGGCAGCCTATGTATACTGAGTTTATTAATTGATCAATCACTTTCGACGGGAGGAGAACAACATTGGATAAAATCGAAGCGACTTCGGTAAATCGCAAATCGGATATCATTTCTTCAGCGATCGAAGTGTTCGCCGAAGTCGGCTATTTTCGGGCTACGACCGCGCAGGTGGCCGAACGAGCGAGCATCTCGCAGCCTTATGTATTCCGATTCTTCGCGACCAAAGAAGCGCTCCTGTTAGCCGCACTGGAGGCATCTTGGAACCGGGTTATCGAATCGTTCCGCAAGGTGATGGAGACGACTCCACCTGAATTGCTGGAAACTAAGCTTGTTCAGGAGTACGTGAACATTCAGGCGATGTACCAGAACGAGATGCTCTTGCAGATGCAGGCTCAGACCATTCGAGAGGACGCCATCCGGCAAACGATGCGCAACGCATATAAGGAAATCCGCGATATGGTTCTAGCGGCTTTTCGCGATGCGGGCATGGAGAATGCCGAAGAACGAGCGATGCTGTTCCTCGCACGCGGAGTGCTGTGCAACGTGGCCGTCGCGATTAATCTGCCCGAATTAATGGAGGGCTGAGCGGCAGATTTTCAAAATTAGTTATTGACCAATCACTAACTATTCGTTATAGTGAAATCACATATTAGTGATTGATCAATTACAATGCTGAATAAGCGAAGCGAGACGATACAGGTCACAAGGGAAGGAGCCGTCCGCGCAATGGTGAGGCGAACATCCTTCTTTATACATTAGTAATTGATCAATCACTAACAAAAATTCAATCAAACGAATCGAGGTAGAGGAAAATGGGGAAATCGATGGGATATGAAGCAAGCAACGGGAAGGGATCGGAGATGATGAAGGAAGTCAATTTACAGGCGAGCACGGTCGATGTCGACCGGGAAGCGCCGGTCATCGTCGACCTTTCCATTGAAATCAATGCGGCTCCAGAGATTGTATGGAAGATCCAGACGGACATCGAGCAGTGGCCGACTTGGCAGAAAGACATCTCTGAAGCGCGGCTATCCGGTCCGGTTGCGGTCGAAAGCGTGTTCCATTGGGAGACTCATGGGCTGAAGATTGCCTCGACCATCCGCGAGGTCGTCCCGGTGCGAAGAATTGTATGGGGTGGTCCGGCGTTAGGAATCGAGGGCATTCACGTGTGGAACTTCACGCCCACGCCTACAGGGGTTATCGTACATACCACGGAGTCTTGGGACGGCCCGCCCGTGGCAGCCGACCCCGATGGGATGCGGGCAGCACTCGCATCCTCGCTTGAAGCCTGGCTCGCTGTGCTCAAGACAACAGCCGAGGCGGCGAACTGATTCGTTAACGCTTCTTGCGCGATCCGGCAAAGAACAACGATAAGCGAAAATTTCATTATTTTAAGGGGGGATGGCGCTTGGCTAGAAGAAAAGGCGCAAAACGACTGGTTTATATTGGATTGCCTTTAATCGTGGTTCTTCTGACCGCAGCGGCATTGAGCACGTATTTTTGGCAGATGCGGCTTCAGAATCCGGATGAGGTCAACATGGCTAACATGGCCGACATGGCGGGAATGACGCGCACGGAACACATGGATATGGCGAGCATGGCCCCTTCCGATTCCGAAGCGGGCATGGTATCTTGTGCCGCGCTCACGGCCCCGCAATCGTCGGGTCCGATTCGTAAGTTCGATCTGACGGCGGCACGGACGACGGTGAGGTTGGATAACGGCAAGACGGTCGAGGCCTGGACCTTCAACGGCTCGTCTCCAGGTCCCGAGCTTCGCGTTACCGAGGGTGATCGAGTCGTCGTTACGCTGCGTAACAAGGATATCGAGGACGGCGTTACGATCCATTGGCACGGGATCGCGGTACCGTGCTCGCAGGACGGCATTGCGGGAGTCACGCAAGACGCCGTTCGGCCGGGAGGACAGTTCACGTATGCGTTTATCGCAACGACCCCGGGCACGTACTGGTACCATTCCCACCAGATGAGTTCGATTCAGGCAAGCAAAGGACTTCTGGGGGGCGTTGATCTTGCCCCTAAGCAACGGCCGGAACCCGATTCTTCGACATCGGAGGCGACAGTCCTTTATCAACAACTAGGCTCAGCCATGCTGGCGAACGGAAGCGCGAAGGGGCCGGCGGTCCCGGGCAAACCGGGCGAATATATCAGGCTCAGGTTGATCAATGCGGGCAATGAAACGATGACATTCGACGTCGACGGGGCGCCTTTCCGGGTCCTGGCTATGGATGGACATGATGTGCACGACCCCGGGCTGCTGGACGGAACGATTATTCCGATAGGAGCCGGACAGCGTTATGATTTGCTCATTAAAGTTCCGGTGTCGGGTCAAGTCGTCGTCAATAGTCCCGCGGCCGAGGGCTTGCCGATTACGATCGGCAGCGGAAGCCAACCGCAGCATTCGGAAGACGGGCAGCTGTTCTCGTTCGTCGCTTACGGCACGCCATTACTTGACGATCTCGCCCCGTTGGCCGCGCCCGATCGGCATTTCGAGCTCAAGCTGGGCCAGACGCTATTCACCAAGTCGATTAACGGAAAGTCCTTCCATGAGATTCCTCCAATGACCGTGAAGAAAGGCGATCGTATTCTCATTACCGTCTCCAACGAAGGCGGGGGCGACCATCCTTTCCACATTCACGGGCATGTGTTTCGCGTCCTGAGCAGAAATGGCGTTGCTTTGCATGGCAGCCCGGTGTATCTAGATACGCTCTTAACGAAGAAAGGCGAGATTTACGAGCTGTATTTGGAAGCTAACAATCCGGGCCTCTGGATGGCGCATTGCCACAATCTCAAGCATGCCTCGACGGGCATGAGCATGATGCTCAATTACGAGGGTGTCACGACGCCGTACCAGGTAGGCACCAAGTCAGGCAATCTTCCCGACCTCTAAAACAAAAACCGAGAATCCGTAAGGCGAGCAGCATACACGAGCTGAAAAAAATTGAAGGAGACGTGGCGATATGACTAAGATGAAGGCGATGGTAATTGGAGCAACCGGCGGAACGGGAGCCGCGATTACGGAGGAACTGGTGAGACGAGGGATCGATACGATAGCGTTCGGGCGTTCCCGTCAGAAATTGGAGCAGTTCGCCGGTCGGCTAGGCCATCCCGGACATTTGACGCTTGCGGTCGGGGATGCGATGCGGCCCGACGATATCGTTTCTCAAGCAAACGGCGCGGACGTATGGTTCCATTGCGCGAATGTACCTTACCACGAAATGGCGAGCAAGCTGATTCCGTTGGGCGAATCGGTAATGGAAGCCGCGGAGCGGATGGCCGTCCGAGTCGTCGCGATCGACGGCATTTACCCATACGGCAGGAGACAAGCCGATTTGGTAACCGAGGAGCATCCCAAGCAGCCGCATACGCGCAAGGGTAAAGTTCGCTTGGATTATGAACGGATGCTGTTCAGCAAGCGGTGGAACAAGGCCAAGGTGCTGATTGCCCGGCTGCCCGATTATTACGGCCCTACGGCCAACGAAGCCTCGTATTTGGGCTCGACGCTGGAAGCGATCGCTGCCGGCAAGATGGCGTTCTATATCGGCAACATGCATACTCCCCGCGAGTTTATCTATTTACCGGACGCGGCGGCCATGATCGTCGAGTTGGCCGGCAGGGACTTCGCCTACGAGCAGAATTGGAATATCCCGGGGTCCGGGTTAATCGCCGGGCGGGATATCGTGAAGATCGCGCAAGCGTCAAGCGGCAGCGTCAAGCCGGTCATATCGTTGAAGAAGGTAGGCTTATCCCTGCTCGGAATCGGCCTGCCCGTTATGAAAGAGGTCGTGGAAATGCTGTACTTAACCGAAGAACCGCTGACGCTAAGCCGCGACAAGTACGAACGGTTCGTCGGTCCGGTCGTGGCAACGCCGTTCCGGAAGGGAATTGACTCCACGATCAAAGCGTTGCAGATGGGCAAATAATCGTTCGTCTAATGAAAGGAATAGTTGTTGTCGGATGACAAGAACATTATCTCATTAAAGGCCGCGATGATGGTCATAACCCCGTCAAGTAGACATCTATCAAAAGACAACTCTATGCTGCGACGGTTTCACGGTATTCCACCGGGGAACGGTCGTTTAGCTTCTTCTGGAAGCGTTCGTTGTTGTAGAACGACACGTATTCTTCGACCGCTTGTCCCAATTCAGACATCGTTTGCGGACGAACAAGATAAATCTTTTCCGTTTTCAGATGTGAAAAGAACGACTCGATGCAGGCATTATCATAGCAGTTTCCACGTCTAGAGTGGCTGCCAATGGCCCCGAGCTTCTCAAGCTTGCGGTTATAGGCGTTAGAGGTGTACTGAAATCCTTGATCGGCGTGCAGGAGAACACCGGTGAGATCTGCTCTCTCGCTTAGGGCGTCGACTGTTTTGGTTACAAGTGCAAGGTCGTTT